>JADWMG010000213.1 GCA_015767405.1 Actinomycetota bacterium | reverse complement strand
GACTCGACGGCGATGGGCGGTAGCGCATCTACGGCAGCCATGTCGTAGCGGCATCGCGCGGCGGCGTAGCGCCCGGTATGGAAGTGGTAGTCGTCGTCGGGGGCGAGAGCGACGGCCGCGTATTTGGCCTGGACCTCGGAGCGCAATTCATTGCGGTCAACCGGAGCGTCGGTTGTCGGCGAGCCACCGAAGTGGCGGTCTGCTGTCTGTTCGTGCTGTTCGTTCATGGTCGTCACTTTCCTCGTTAGCCCTTCCCGAATCCTTCCGGGGTTGGATTAGTGATCAAATATATGCTTGAATACGTGAATGGTCAAGTCTTTTGTTCGAAAATGTCTGGCCGGCGAACCGCGGCACGTGCCACGGCTCGGACTCCGCGAGAACCTGGCGCAGTTCTCTTTGCTTGTCGGCGTGAACGCTTTGGTCGGTGGAATGGTGGGCCAAGAACGGGCCGTTCTTCCGCTGCTCGCTGACGAGGAATTCGGTCTCACTGCATTCACCGCCACGCTCACGTTCATCGCCGCTTTCGGAATCGTGAAGGCTGCTACGAACTACTTTGCGGGAACACTCTCCGACCGATACGGGCGCAAGCCCGTGCTTGTAGCTGGATGGATCATCGCGATCCCGATTCCGCTTCTGCTGATGTGGGCTCCGACGTGGGGCTGGGTGATCTTCGCCAACGTTCTGCTGGGGATCAATCAGGGCCTCACTTGGTCGACAACGGTGGTCATGAAGATCGACCTCGTCGGCCCGCAGCGCCGAGGTTTCGCGATGGGCTTCAATGAGGCAGCGGGCTACGGAGCAGTTGCGGTGACCGCGCTGGCGACCGGATACATCGCAGAGTCGTATGGCCTGCGGCCAGGGCCATTCTTCTTGGGTCTCGCATTCGCCGGTCTCGGGCTCGGCCTGTCGGTGTTGTTCGTCAGGGAAACTCTGCCATATGCCCAATTGGAGGCGGCGAGTCATTCATCGGGCAACGACGACCTCGGTGATGAACTGTCCAACGGTGAAATATTCAGGATCACGAGCTTCCGGGAGAAGGCGCTGTCTTCGGCCTGCCAGGCGGGGCTGGTCAACAATTTGAATGACGGTCTCGCATGGGGATTGTTCCCTCTCTATTTCGCGGCCGCAGGGCTTTCGATCGGTCGTATCGGCGTTCTGGCGGCGATCTACCCGGCAGTGTGGGGTCTAGGACAGTTGTACACCGGTGCGCTCTCCGACCGCATCGGCAGGAAAGGGCTGATTGTGGGCGGGATGTTCCTTCAAGCGGCTGCGATTGCCTGGCTGGCGACCGTGGACGACTTCTGGTTCTGGGCCATCGGAGCGGCGCTGCTCGGCGCCGGCACGGCGATGGTTTACCCGACGCTGCTCGCCACCATCGGCGACGTGGCCAATCCGACCTGGCGGGCACGCTCTGTGGGTGTATACCGGCTCTGGCGAGACTCTGGCTTCAGGTTTCGTTGTGATGGGCCGCATGTACGAGACCCACCCAACAGATGCCGTGGCCGTTTAGAGGTTCGGCGGGAGTAGCCGGTTGACGTTCTGGTAGAAGAAGTACAAGACCACCAGGAAGGGCACCACAGCCGCCAGAGTGCCGACCCAGTAATGGCGGAACTTGCGGCTGATCAGATATGACAGGATCCCGATTGCGGCGAGCAAGGCGCCCCAGAAGGCGACCTGGTTGTAGGCGCCCGGGTCGCTGAACCAGCCCTCTGCAAATGCGTCGGCGATTCCAGCGTTCACCGCTTCTGAACCCGGCTCTGCACCACCTGTCTGCTCACTAGCCCCGGGGGCCGAAAGTGGGTCGTTGTCGGTCTCGTCCTGAGCAACGTCTGCGGTGTTGTTCTCGTCATCATCCGAAGGAGCGTCGTCGGCGTTGAACTCTGCCGGGACAGAATCGGCCGGAAGCGTCGCGGCGACTTCAGTCTCGGCTTCAACGACCTCGAGAGGACGCCCATAGTTGATCACGGGTTCGCCGACATCGGCTGAGGCGACAGGGTCCAACTCGCCGGTGATGATGATGCGCTGGCTAGCCGACCATTTGGGGTGGCATGACGTCAGCGTGATTGTCGCCCGAGTGGGGTCGGTCGTGGCGACCACCTGGTAGTTGCTCGGCGAAACAATTTGTTGGCCGGTCACTCGGTACACAAATCGGCCGGCGGGCGTCGTGACGATGATCTCGTCGCCGTTGTCGAGCTTGTCGACGTTGTGGAAAGGCTGGCCGTAGGTGGTGCGGTGTCCGGCTATCGCGGAGTTGCCGAGCTGACCGGGCAACGGTGTATCGGGGAAGTGGCCGGGGCCTTTCTTCAGATCGCTTGTTGTCACTCCTGCGACCACGATGTCGTTGACCCCGATATCAGGTATTTCAAGGCGGGCAACGGCGTCACCCTCTTCGAAGATCGGCAGGTTCTGGTCGGCTACCGGGATGATGACCGGTTCTACTGCTGGCAGCGTTTCGACAGGTTCGGGGGCCTCCGTTGGCTCAGTTGTGTCCGTCGTTTCGTCGCCGGTAGTGCCGTCTGTGGTCTCGGCAGTCGGCTCGGTGGTCGCTGGGGTGTTGTCGGCAACTGTGGTGGCAGGTGCGGGCGTTTCGGCAAGCAGCTCTTCGAACTGAGTTTCCAAGGCCCGTTGGGCACGAGCGGTCTCGATTCCAGTGCCCCACAATTGGTACGCGACGAAGCCGAAAGTGAGGAGGCCCGTGGTGATCAGGGTCTTGCCTAGTCCGCCGACCCACCAGCGCCAGTCTTTTGGCGGAGGTGGTCGATCCCACTTGCTGACGCGTCCACGGCGAGTCAGCTTCGGGGTCCTGGCGGTTTGTGTTTCCAAAGCTGCCGGGGACGGTTCGGGAGGACTTGATGGGGTTGTGGGCGCGTCCATGCCCGGGTCGGTGTCATCACGCGTAGATGGCAAAGTGTCGGACACCGTGACGACGCTAGTGCGGTCGTCACTCAACTTCGACGCGGTTGTCAGACTGTTTCGCCCTGAGTGCGTTCACATTCACAGCACTAGCGTGGCGGGGGCCCCATGGACAATCCGCCCCCCACTACTGACCGATCCACCGCGAAAACGGTGGTAGATCTCCAGGACGCCGTTGCGGTGCTCGGGCAATTCCCGGCACTGGCGGGCGCATCGTTGACAGTCCGGCGTGGTGAGATCGTCCTGCTCCGTGGGCCGAATGGCGCTGGGAAGACCACATTGTTGCGCTTGTGCGCAGGCCTTGTGCCGTTGGTGCGAGGTAGCGGTCAGATTCTTGGGCTCGACCTTGTCACGCAACGCGATTCGGTTCGCCAGAATGTTGGCCTTCTTGGTCATCAGAACGGCCTTTACTACGACCTCACTGTTGGCGAAAACGTGCAGTTCTGGGGAGCCACCGTGGGGGCGACCGAAGCGGAAGTCACGGTCGCCATGGAGCGGCTCGGAGTAGCCGATCGGCTCAGCGACCTTTCGGTTAGGCAGCTGTCCGCCGGGCAGAAGCGTCGTACTGCGTTGGCATGTCTTGTAGTGCGCAGGGCGCAACTGTGGCTGCTCGATGAACCCCATGCGGGGCTCGATGCAACGGCCCGTGACGAGCTCGACGCAACGCTTCGCGAAGCAGCAGCATCTGGTGCAACCATCATCGTCGCTAGTCACGAACTCGAACGGGCGGGGTCGCTTTCGACAAGAGCAGTTGACGTCATCGCCGGCCAGGTTCTCGGAGCCCAGTCGTGAGTGCGTGGCGTATTGCTCGCCTCGTGGCTACCAAAGATCTCCGGATTGAAGCTCACAGCCGTGTGCTGATCAATCAAGTACTGCCATTTGCAGGAGTGACGATGGTCATCTTCGCCTTTGCGCTGGACGCCGACTCCGTACTTGAACGTGTTGCTCCGGGCCTCGTATGGCTCGCAACGATGTTCAGCCTGCTCGTACTAGTCCAGCGAGCGTTCGCCATCGAGACCGACGACGGAGCGCTCGACGCCATGAGAGTTGCGGGGCTCGACCCCCGCGCCATCTACTTCGGCAAGGCAATGGCGCTTGCAGTCGAGTTGTTGATTCTGGAGGTTGTGCTGCTCTTCACGGCGGTCATCCTTTACCGCCAGACGATTCCTCTCGATGGAGTGGCGCTTCTTGTCTTAACATTGCTGACCGCGACATGTGGTCTCGCCTTCGTCGGTACGCTGTACGGAGGCCTTGCTTCTGGTTTCAAGGGCCGCGAGACATTGCTCCCGCTGCTCACGCTTCCGGCGGTGGCGCCTGTCCTGATAGGAGCAACACGAGCGGTCGAATCGGCGCTCGGCACGGCAGGTGCGGTTGTGTCGGACGGTTGGCCCTGGGTGGGCCTGCTGGCCGTCTTCGCCGTGGCCTTCGGTGTCGGTGGTTCGTTGGCATTCGGCCCGCTGATCGACGAATGACTCAATCACAGGAATGTCAATGACAACTATCGACAAGGCCCCCACAGTTCAGAGCCAGCGCGCGGGCACCGGCACGCGGGGGACACGAATACTCGGGACCCTCACTATTGTTTCGATGGTCTGGCTTATCGCGTTCGGGCTGGGGTTTTCGCCCGCTGATCGAGATCAGCAAGAAGCCGTTCGGATCATGTACGTCCACGTACCGACGATCTGGATCGCCTATCTCGCTTTTGTCGTTACGGCAGTGGCGTCGGGCTTCTACCTGTTCAAGAAGTCGCTCGGCTGGGATCGCCTCGCGGGAGCCAGCGCCGAAGTCGGGACGGTCTTCGTGGCGTTGACCTTGATTGTCGGGGCGCTCTGGGGTCGGCTCACATGGGGTGTCTTCTGGCAGTGGGATGCCCGGCTCACCACTACGGCGCTGTTGTTCGTTACGTATGTCGGATATCTGGCGGTGCGTCGTCTCGGCGGAACTCACGAACAGCGCGCGAGGAGAAGTGCTGTGATCGGCTTGCTGGCCGTGCTGTTGATTCCTCTCGTTCACTGGAGTGTTCGACTCTGGCGCAGCCTGCATCAAGAAGCCACGGTGCTCGACCCCGATGGCGACATCGATATGGACGGGCTGATGCTGTTCAGCTTGTTCGTGGGGGTCATCGCGTTCACGCTGTTCTATGTGTGGCTGATGCTGCACCGAACACGGGTCATGGCGATGGAAGACATGATGGAAGACCGTGGTCTTGATGAAGCGCTGGCATCGCGTCGCCGCGAGGCCGCGATGCCCGATAGCGAGGAGAACTGATGGAAGACGCCGGGTTCATAATCGGGAGTTACGTGTTGACGTTCGCGACGCTGGCCCTCATGTCTTGGCGGGTCCTGCGCTCAGGGCGCCGCCTCGCGGATCAGATCCCTGATGAAGACAAATACTGGCTGTGAGCGACCAGAATGACTGAAATGGATCTCACTCCTCGGGGCCCCGCTGATCCCGCTGCCTCCGCGCCTCGGGCAAAGCGGAAATGGATGCCGATACTGGTTCTAGCGTTGGTGCTCGTGGCGGGCGGCGTAATCGTCACTCAGTTCCTCACGTCGGCGGTCGACTACTACTGCAACGTCGATGAGATCGGCGTTCGCGATGGCTGTAATTCTGAGCGGCGCATCCGATTGCAGGGCACGGTCGACGAGAATTCGATCGAGAAGGTGGGCAATGCCACGGTGTTCACCATCTCGTTCAATGGCGAAACAATCCCGGTCGAATACGACGGTGCCCCTGGAGGAATCTTCAAAGAGTGCATTCCGGTGGTCGTACACGGGGTGATCGAGGACGGCACGTTGCAAGGTGACCGTGTCGAGGTGAGGCACTCCGACGAGTACGTGTCGGTGAACGACGAGCGCATCACCGACGCCGAGGCCGTCGGCTGCTCGAGCGCCTGAACAAATGCTGATCGCCGCCAGCGTGAATGCCGCACTCGGTCGGGCTGGGTTGTTGCTGATGCTCGGGGCGTCCATCTTCGGCGCACTCACTGTTCTCTACGGCATCCGGCATCGTGACCGGCGACTGTTGAAGCAGGCTCCCCT
>JADWMG010000212.1 GCA_015767405.1 Actinomycetota bacterium | reverse complement strand
GAACAGCGGCGCCGACATGGTTGCTGCGGCGACCGCTTCGCCGGACGAGGCGATTTCGCTGATCAACGCATTCGCGACGGTGCAGTACAACCCGAAGCTGATCTGGATGTCGCAGGGCGCACAGAGCGAGTTCGAAGAGACGCTCGGCGATCTGGCCAACGGTGTCACAATCCACTCGGCCTGGCATCCGCTCGCCGATTGGGAGGGTGTACTCGCAGGCGAGGTGTACAGCAACACCGACTTCATCGACGGCTTCACCGCATCGTTCGGGCGGGCCCCGGATGAAGACGAGGCAATCCCGTTCTCGCTCTGCCAGGGCGTCGAGCAGGCAATCCTCGGTGTTGGTTCCACGGACAACGTTGCGATGTCGGAATGGATGCACGCACGTACCACGGCCGATCCGGTCCAGACCATTCTCGGTGAATGGGTGTGGGACGAACGCGGTCTGCCGGTCGATCGCTCCATGATCATGGTGCAGTGGCAGGACAACGAACTCAAGTTCGTCTACCCGGTCGGAGAATTCCCGGGCACGGTGGATCTCGTCTACCCGAAGCCTGAGTTCTAGGCCGACGATCGAACAGACAGCCGACGAAGATGGGGCACCGAAGCCGTCGGTGCCCCATCTTCCAGGCAGATTGACAGGCAGCAGCAGGAACGAGCGAGAGGCGGGAGTTACACTCGTGAGCGCGTTTCGACGCAGGACGGCGGTTGGAGGCCGATCGTGGGCGTGATGCTCGAGGCACGAGGCCTCAACAAGGGTTTCGGTGGCATCCAAGCCGTCAACGATGCCAGTTTCGATATCGAGGAAGGCACGATCACCTCCCTCATCGGTCCGAACGGAGCCGGCAAGACGACCACGTTCAACCTCATCAACAACGTGATCAGGGCGGACTCCGGATCGGTGAAATTCGAAGGCACTGAGATCACCCGCAAGATGCCGCACAAGCTGACAAGGCTCGGTATTGGGCGAACGTTCCAGGTCACGAGGGCTCTCGATGACATGACGGTCATCGAGAACATGGTTGTTGGTTCTTCTGCCGAGAATCTGCGAGGCACGTTCGGCTCGCGGATGTTGGACTCGGAGACCGAACGAGCGCTCGACCTTCTCGCGTTCGTCGGCATCGAGAAGTACGCCTACTCCAAGGCAGAGTTGTTGTCATATGGACAGCGCAAGTTGCTCGAGTTCTCCGCGGTGCTGATGTCCAAACCTCGCCTCGTCATGCTCGATGAGCCGGCGGGCGGAGTGAATCCTGCGCTGTTGGAGCGCATGGTCGACCGGATCCGACGCCTCAACGGGGAGGGGCTCACGTTCTTCATCGTCGAACACAACATGGACCTGGTCATGGACCTCAGTGATTCTGTGATTGTCATGGCCCACGGCGAAGTGCTCACTCGTGGGACACCGGAAGAGGTGCAGAGTGACGGCCGTGTGCTCGATGCCTATCTGGGGATGGCCTGACATGGCAATTCTCGAGATCACCGATGTCAGTGCCGGGTACGGAGCGGGGCCCGACATTCTCCAGGGTCTCTCGCTCGAAGTTGAAGAGGCCCAGTCGTATTGCATAATCGGCCCGAATGGTGCTGGAAAGTCGACGCTCCTCAAGGTGATTGCAGGGCTGCTTCATCCGCGATCCGGCGACGTCGTTTTCCGGGGCGAGTCGCTGGCACACCGGAGACCCGATCAGGTGCTCGCAACCGGCGTGTGTTTCGTCCCTCAGGATCAGGCGCTGTTCCCTGAGATGAGTGTTCGTGAGAACCTGATCATGGGCGCCTACCTCCTGAAGGACCGCGCCCTCATCAAGGAGCGCCTCGCCCGGGTGTACGAGATGTTCCCCATCCTTGCAGAGCGAGCAGGCCAGGACGCCGGCAAGATGTCGGGCGGTCAGCAGCAGATGCTGGCAATGGGTCGCGCCCTCATGATCGATCCCATCTTGCTTATGCTCGACGAACCAACTCTCGGTTTGGCGCCCCAGATTGCCCAGCAGATCTTCTCGCAGGTCGAGCAGCTGAAGAGCATGGGGCTCACCGTGGTGATCATTGAGCAGAACGCGCAACGCGGACTCGAACTCGCCGATTGGGGTGTGGTGCTCGACCTTGGCATCGTCCGCTTTGAGGGGCCGTCGGAAGGCATTCTCGGAGATCCCCGCGTTCGCGAACTTTATCTTGGCAAAGCGGCGGGTTCGGGGGAGAAGAAATGACCAATGTGATCCAGGTCGCGATCCTCGGTCTTCTGCTCGGTGGTGTCTACGCCCTGATGGCAGCCGGTTTGACATTGGCGTTCGGCGTCATGCGGATCGTGAACCTCGCCCATGCGGCATTCATCATTGCCTCTGCCTACATCTCGTTCTTCGCATTCGACAAACTCGGCATCGATCCGCTGTTGTCGGTGGTGTTCGTCATGCCGATCATGTTCTTCTTCGGCATCGCTGTCTACCAGGCCTTGTTCCGGAGGATCGAAGGCTCCGCCAAGTTCGGCGAGATGACCGTGTTGCTCACGTTCGGGATCGCAATCATGGTCGAAGGTCTCCTTGGGTTCGTCTTCACCGGGATCTACCGAAAGGCGCAACCAGGATACGCCAACGAGTCGTTCATCGTCGACGGCCTGTTCCTTCCCGAGGGCGACATCCTCTTCATCCCAAAGGGCCAGTTCTTCGCGTCGTTGCTGAGCATCGTGTTGCTGGTCGGGCTCTGGGCATTCCTGCGCTACAGCCAGACCGGCTATGCCATCCGGGCCACGACGCAGAATCGTGCGGCTGCGGAGATCGTGGGAGTCAACGTGCGCAGGGTGTCTGCGATCTCCTTTGGCCTCTCGACGGCGCTTGCGGGTGCCTCCGGCGCACTGATGAGCTACCTCTTCCCGTTCTTCCCGTTCCGCCACTGGCAGTGGGTCGCGGTTCTGTTGGCGTTGGTGGTGTTGGGCGGCATGGGAAGCATGAAGGGCGCCGTCATCGGGGCTTTGGTGCTCGGTGTCGCCAGCTCGTTTGTCGTTGACCAGATCGGGCCGACGTGGGGTCCCATGACGTTCTATCTGGCCCTGTTCCTGATTCTGCTCATCCGACCTCAAGGGCTGTTCGGCAAGGAGGTCCCAGTGTGATCGAAGACCGCGCCGCCATGGGTCCGGAAGACTCCGCGCCCGAGCCCACGCCGGAAGAAGTTCAGCGCCCGCCGGGGCCGGCGCGCTATCGCTGGTACGTGCTGGCGGCGGTCGTGGTCGCCTTGCTGGCGTTGCCGTTGTTCCGGCCGATGATCAGCTCCTACAACTATGTGTTGACCCTCGGGGCCCTCATTCTCATGTGGGTGGCAATGAGTTCGAGTTGGAACATCCTCGGCGGATATGCCGGCTACATCTCGCTCGGCCACAGCGTGTTCATGGGAGTCGGCGGGTATGTCGCAGGAGTCCTGCTCTACTACCACGGCATCAGCCCATTTCTCACCGCCCTCCTCGGCGGTCTGGCGGCCGTGGCACTGGGGTTCCTCGCCGGGTTCATCACGCTGCGCACGCGTGGCCCGGCCTTCATCATCTCCACGATTGCGCTGCTGTTCATGTTCCTGCTCATGACCGACAATTTCGAGTATCTGGGTGGCGCTGCGGGGCTGCCGCTTCCCCCTCTGGAAGTCCCGCAGGAGTGGCTCCGCGTGCCGTTCTACTACGCGATGCTGTTCATCGCGTTTGGGGCCGTCTGGACGTCCTACCGCGTGGCCCACTCGAAGTTCGGCATGGGTCTGCGGGCGATCTCCGAAGATGAGACCAAGGCTGAAGTTGCCGGTGTCCCCACCCGGCTCTACAAGATCTCCGCGTTTGCGATGAGTGCATTCTGGGTAGGCGTTGCCGGCGGGATCTACGGCTATTCGATCGCCTTCATCCGGCCCACGGTCTTCTTCACCATTGCGATCTCGGCACAGATGGTATTGATGGCCATCATTGGTGGGAAGGGGACGGTCGCGGGGCCGGTCCTGGGTGCTGTCCTCATCTATGCCATCAACGAGTTCTCACTCGTCGTATTTGGTGCCACCGAGTTCAATATCGTGATCCAAGGCACCATATTGGTCGCCGTACTGTTGTTCTTCCCGCTCGGCGTCGTGGGGACACTTCGCAAGATGAACCGGTTACCGGCGTTCCTCAACTGGGATTGAGCCGCTCTCGCCAACGGCTGGCTGATGATCGAGAACCGGTCGGCGGCGCCCGAAATCCGCCGGTTCCTCGTGCCGATGATGGCAACCGGAGTAGTCGGGACCCTGCTCGGTGTGTGGCTTCTCCTGACGATCGACGACCGGATCATGTCCGTGCTGCTTGGTGTCTTCATCCTGTTGTACATCGTGTGGTATCTCCTCAATCCGGAAAGGAAGATCGAAGAACGGACCGCGCAACGGCTCGCAGCACCTGCAGGCTTTGGTGCCGGGGTGCTTGTGGGCGCCACTGGAGTCTCGGCACCGGTGGTCGCCACGTATTTCCACAGCTTGCGCCTCGCCCGGACCGGGTTTGTGTTTGCCGTTTCGGTTCCGTTCTTCTTCCTTGGACTGATGCAGATCGTCTCGCTTGCGGCACTCGGCGGCTATGACCAGGCGAGGATCACTGCCGGGCTCATTGCTTGCGTTCCCGTTGTCATCGTGACGCCGATCGCGATGCGCATCGGCAAGAGGCTGTCGGTGCAAGTCTTCCAATACGCTGTTCTCGCCGTGCTTGGGATCGCAGCCGTCAGGCTGTTGTGGTCCGGGCTTGCATGATCGGCCGACCGGCCTAGGTCGAGCCGACAGAACCGGTCGACGAGCGAACGAAGAGTGTCGGCGCCAAGCGCTTCGGCTCGTGTGGAGTCTCGACAGTTTCGACGTCCGACGCAAGCAGGTCAAGCAGGAGGCGCCCCGCCACGACTCCCATCTCCTCGTAGGGGAGTGAGATGGTGGTGAGAGCCGGGTCGAGCCGATCAACGAGCGCGATGTCGTCGTAGCCGGTGACCGAGAGATCCCGTGGGACGCTGAGCCCGCGCTCTTGGATCGCGTCGATGCAGCCGAGCGCGAGGAGGTCATTGGCGGCGACGATCGCGGTATAGCCATCGCCCGAATCGAGCAATCGACTACACGCAGCGTGGCCATCCTCCGAGTGGAACGAGCCTGCCTCGAAGACCCTGCAGTCGGACGCAGCGAGTCCCTCTTCTGCGAGTGCGTTGATGAATCCGTCCCTCCTGAAGAGGCCGGTCGAGATATCGAGCGGGCCCGCGACGTGGGCGATCCTCGTGTGTCCGAGTTCCACGAGATGGCGAACGACGAGCGACAGTGCGGCCTGGTCGTCTCCGACGATCGCCGGAAATGACCCGTCTGCGACGCAGCGGCTGACGAGAACCGTTGGCACTTCGCGGCGCTGAACCGCGTCCGGCGGGGTGAACTCGAGGTGAGCGTTCGCGACGATCAGCCCATCAACCCTTCGCTCGAGAAACGTCTCCACCGCGGGCCTGGTCCGCGGCGAACTCTCGTCATCCGAGCCGATCAGCAGCGAATACCCAACTTCGCTGAGTGTGTGCTGAGCGCCCGCCAGGATGGGGGGAATGAATGGGCTGATCAGGTCAGGAACGACCATGCCGACCGACCGGGTGCGATTGGTGCGCAGGCCCCTGGCGAGCGGATGTGGCTGATATCCGAGGCGCTCGGCAGTCGCGATGACGCGGTCAGCGGTTTCGGCGCTCAGCCCGGACCGAGTCTCCTCGTTGAGGGCGCGCGAAGCCGTCGAGATATGAACACCGGCCTCGCGTGCGACATCCTTGAGCGTGATCGCTTTCGCCATCGGACTGCCCTCTCCGTCGTCTCGTCCGTGACGGATCGACAAACGGGTCGACGCGTGCGGCACGCTGCACCACCCGTCCACCGAGGGTCTCACCGCCATCGGGTAGGCTTCCGCAATCGATTGTATACCTGCAGCGAAGGAGGAGCATGGCGACCCATGTAGCCACGGCTGAGAACATGCCAGAGCCCATCATTCGCCGCAAGACGGTCTCGGTCAGCAACGACGGATCGATGATGGCCGTTCACGACTATGGCGAGTACGGCCATGCGGTCACCGACGAGCCAATTGCGCACGGCGGGACCGGGGAGGGCCCTTCGCCGCTGCAGGCCGTGCTTGGTGCATTGTGCGGCTGCGAGTCCGTGACATTCCACCGCACATCGAACGACATGGGCTTCAGCTACGACGGCATCGAGTTCGAGGCAGAGTTCACTATCGATATCCGGGGCCGCATGGGTGTGCGAGAGGTGAGACCCCATTTCCAGACGATTCGTGTGCAAGCCACGGTTGTGACCGATGAGAGCCCCGAGAGGCTGGCCGCTGTTGTGGAGGAAACCGAGGCTCGCTGTCCGGTCTACAACCTGGTGAAGGACGCTGGTGTCAACGTTGAGATGTTGTGGGTGGCCAAGGCGCGCGTGGGCTGAGCGCGGTTCGCCAACGAGGTCACAGCGAGGCCACGCCGATCAACCCGACAGGCCGTCGTCCACTTCGACATTCTCGGATTCGAGCGTCCTGCCGGAGGCTGCAGCCTGGAGTTCGAGCAGAGCGGCGAAGTCTTCATCTCCCCAGCCCCGGCTGATTCCCTCTACGACGATCTGATGAGCGACGGCAGACGTCGGCAAGGGCACGTTGAGTTCCCTGCCCTGTTCCAGGCCGAGTTCGAAGTCCTTGCGCAGCAGGTGCCAGGTGAAGGTGGGCATCCATTTGAGGTTGACGAACGCCGGCGTCTTGTACCGGGAGAACGTCGATCCCATGACGCTGTCGTTCAAGAACTCGAGGAAGTCGGCACGCGAGACCCCGCCGGCCTCGGCGAGCACCGTGATTTCCGACATCGTCTGGGTCACCACACCGAGCAGCAGGTTGTGGCATATCTTCACCAGGCGAGCCTCGTCTTCCGTCCCGACGTACGTGACCTTCTCGCCGTACATGTCGAGATAAGGAAGCACTTCTTCATAGGCCTCAAGGGGCCCGGAAGCAACCGCGGTGAGCCTGCCGGATCGCACCACCTTGGCGTTGCCGCTCACCGGTGCGGCAACAACCGCAGCACCACGCGCCGCCGCACCGTCGCGCAGCATCACGGAAGCCTCAGGATT
>JADWMG010000211.1 GCA_015767405.1 Actinomycetota bacterium | reverse complement strand
CACCCCCACCTCGTCGACCGGCTCGTCCTCGTGGGCAGCGGTGGTCTCGGGCGCGAGGTGTCTTGGCTGCTACGGATCCTGACCCTGCCCGGCGCGGAGTACCTCATGCCCATCTGGTTCCCGAAGCCCCTCGTCGACAGTGCAACAGATGTTGGTCGTCAACTCGGCCGGCGCAACATTCGCTCACCGAAGTTGGCTGAGATGTGGCGTGCCTACAGTTCGTTGGCCGGCGCACCGAACAGGACTGCGTTCGTTCGGACCATGCGCGGCATCATTGATCCTGGGGGGCAGATGGTCAACGCGCTTGACCGTCTCTATCTGGCTGCGCATCTCCCGACGCTCATCATTTGGGGGGACCAGGACGGCATCATTCCGGTTGAGCACGCTTATGCCGCTCACGAAGCGATCGAAACGAGCAGGCTGGAGATTCTCGAGGGTGTGGGTCACTTTCCACACGTTGAGTCGCCGGAGGTGTTCACTGATGTCTTGCTTGACTTCATGGAGTCGACGAAACCTGCCTCGACGCGTCATGAAGCGCTGCGCGACGTCCTCATAGAGGGCAGCTGACGTCGCGCCCCCCGTTCGTCTGTGCTCAGGTACAGCGGATCACAATCGCCGCCAGGCCGTCAGCCTCTAGGTGCCAGACGACCTCGATATCGTCTCTGGTGAACACTTCGAGCAGTTCACCGGCGGGAGCATGGAACTTGCCAGGGGCTCTGTCGAGCCCGACGGAAGACAGCACGGTCACGAAGGCCACCCCTTTCGGCCGAAGCCTTGTGCCAAGAGCTTCGAGGACTCCACGATTGCGAAACCGCTGACAGATGATGATGTCGAAGTCTTGGAGATCGTCTGGCAACCCGTTTTCCAGATCCTCTTGCTTCGCGTCGACTCGGTGAGCCACGCCATCGGCGTCAGCGGCAGCGTCTGTGAGTGCGATTGCAGCACCGGACACGTCGAGCGCAACTACGTCCAGTCCTCGGCTCGCCAGCCACACCGTTTGCGCTCCGCGACCGCACGCGATGTCGAGGGCACGACCCGTAGCAGGAACCAGCGCGGCCATCTCGGGATTCAGGGCGAAAATCTCAGGCGCGCGGGGAGCGGTGATGGTCCGTTCGCGATATCGGTCGTCCCAGTGCTTCTGTCTGCTCTCGATAGGATCATTCTCGCACCTGGGTCCACGAGATTCCGGTTAGCGGATGCGCGGCCACTGGCGCAAGACGTGGGATCATCGGTCTTGTGACCGATATCGACGATGGCTCCACCACACAGACTTCAGCTGGCTGGCTATCTCCCGAAGACCTGGAGGTCGTGCGCGCCAACGTACCGCTCGTCTACGTGGATGCCGTTCCGGTCCGTGTCGATCCGCTTGGCAATGTCACCCACGTGGGGTTGTTGTTGCGAGTCGCGGCCGATGGCACGATCAGCAGGATGGTCGTTACCGGTCGCGTGCTGTTCGGTGAGCGTGTTCGGGAGGCTTTGATGAGGCACTGTGAGAAAGATCTCGGCCCGATCGCACTTCCTCGGGTACCAGCGAATCCGACACCGTTCACCGTCGTCGAGTACTTCCCAGACCCGGACCGATCTGGGTTCTACGACCCGCGTCATCATGCGGTGAGCCTGGCCTATGTCGTGCCGGTCGAGGGTGACTGTGAACCCACCCAGGAAGCGCTCGACCTGCACTGGTTCACCCCGGAGGAAGCAGTCAGCTCAGAGGTTCGGTTGCAGATGACCGGAGGGCATGATCGTCTGATCCGACTTGCGCTCTCTCATGTAGGCAAGCTTCCTTGAGGTTGGCGTTCTAAAGCAGCAAGAGCAACAACCACAGGGTGACCATCCCTGCTGTGAGCGAGGCGATCAGATTCCGTGTGAGCACCGCCGCGATGATGCCGGCAGACACCGCTGCTATCTCCACGACCTCGACTCCGCTGGGTCCTTCGCCTCCGGCCAACAGGTTGACCGTCAGAGCGGAGAGAACTGCTGGTCCGACGTAACGCAATGCTCGTACGAGGGCAGATGGCAGCGGCCGTTCGGCGAGGAAGAGAATGAGTCCGGCCCGTGAGCTGTAGGTGATAAGACCGACTACCAGTACGGCTGAGAGAGCGGCAGCGGTGGTCATTGGGGAAAACCGCGCGTCGATAGATTTCGTCCATCGAGAACTACATCGGCGATGTATCCGGCGGTAACTCCAGCAACCGCTCCGATGAGAATGCCACCATTGTTGGGAACACTGAGTGCCATGAAACAGACGGCCGCACCGGTGACTGCTGCTACAACACCGGGCCAATTGGTGAGCCCGAGTACGACCAGGCCGGCGAACATTACGGCAGGTGCGACACCGAGGCGCCATTCGCTCGGAATGCTGGATCCAACGAGCATTCCGGCGATGACTGCGATGTTCCACAGCACGAAGAAGAACACTCCTGCCGTGAGGTAGTAGCGACGCCAAGTATCAGCTGAAAGCTCTGTGCGTGCGGAGACCAGAGCGAATGTCTGATCGATCAGTACGAACGGGCCAACCCACCGGAACCAACGAGGCTGGTCTTCGAAGCGAGGAGCGAGCGCTGCGCTATACATCACGTGACGAAGGTTGATCGCGGCGGCGGTGGCTACGAGCGTGAGCCAGGTGGCCGTGGCAGCGAGGCTGACCGTGGCGAGCTGCGCCGCGCCGGCGAAGATGAACACGTTCGTTGACCAGGCGATTGCAGTCGGCATTGCTGACTCCGTGATCGCTACGCCAAGCACCAGGGCGAACGGAACCGCGGGAATGAACAGCGGTATCGAGTCGCGAACTGCACGCCTCATGATGACGTTGTTCTGAGTCTCGGTCGGGGACGACGCGTCCGCGGAATCTGACATCGTGCGGTCAGGGTAGGTGTCAGGTCTGGGCATACCGCTATTGGTCATGGTGCAGGGCGTACCATGCACATCAATGTCCGAAGGTGGCGCGACCCAGCGTTCCGCAAGCGCCCTTCGAACCGCGCTCGCCGGTCAACGGATGGTCCGTTTCGATGCGCCGAAATTGATAGGTCCGGTTCCGCAGGCCGGTCGCATCATCGAGCATGTGGAATGTCATGGCCGGCACCTCGAAATCACCTGGGACGACGGATTGGTGCTCGATACCAATCTGCGCATGAGTGGGTCATGGCATCTGTACCGGCGCGGTGGGCGTTGGCGCCATCCGTATGAGCAGATGCGCGCTGCCGTCGAAGTAGAAGATTGGGTGGCAGTCTGCTTTAGTGCTCCGATCGTCGAGACCCATCGCTTGCCTGACAGGCGTCGTCATCCGGGGATGGGTCGGCTCGGAACAGATCTCTGTCAGCCGGGCGCGGATCTCGGTGCTGTTGTCAATCTCCTACTCACGCATCCCGAGCCCGAGACTCGCCTCGCCGAGATACTCCTCGACCAGCGCGTGATGCGACGCGTCGGCAATGTTTTCCGATGTGAAGTTCTCTGGGTAACGGAGTTGAGCCCGTACGCGAAGGTCGGGTCACTGACTGAGCACGACGCGATCAGAGTTGTCAACACCGTCGCGACAATGCTGCGTACGAACCTGCATCAAGAGCCGTCGACATCAACCCCCGGCTCAAAGGGAGGGCTTGCCGTTTACGGACGGAACGGGCAACGGTGCCAGAGGTGTGGCGGAACTGTTGATTGCCGGCAAATGGGCGAACAGAATCGCATTCTCTACTGGTGCGCTGGATGCCAGGTACACCTGGATCCCAAGCTCGAGAAGTCGAGCGACGATACGCCGATGGATCCGCATCCAGCAGCGCAGCGCTACCTCGCTGACCTGCCATGGAATCGTGACGTCGGCTGAGTAGCGGTCAGAACGGGCTGAGGCCCATTCGATTGCGAATAGAGGTGAGTTCGCCGAGGTGGCTGTACCCGTGGCCAACTGCTTCCCACGACAGGAAGAAGGGCGCAGGTTTGCCCTCCCACATTCCGTAGAGCCAGTCAAAGCGGTCGATGGGAGTACCGATCCGCCGTAACGCCGCGGCGCTGTCCGGAACGGTGTCGAGAACTGACACGTCGGCATCGGCGGCCCACGCACGGGTGTTCTCGATCACTGCGAGCAGGTAGGCCTCGACCGCTTCGGGATCGAGTTGGGGGATGAGGTCTAGGTCTTCCATTTCGGCCAGGCCGCGCCACGTATCGCCGTCGATCCCTACCCGCGACGCCCAATCGACGAGCACCTCATCTGTTCCGCGAATCACTCCGTTGACCGCAAGGTCGTGGTGGCGCGCCGTGTGCCACGCGACATAGGTGGCAACGACCCCGCCATCGTCGACCCGCTCGGACATCCGTGATGCTGGAATCACCGAGAAGATGGTGTTCGCCAATCGGTTGCTCAGTGACTCGAGGTCGTTGACGATCCATGTTCGCAAGTCCATATGGGCACCGTACTGGCCCACAACTGCCGCGGGCCATCCTGTCG
>JADWMG010000210.1 GCA_015767405.1 Actinomycetota bacterium | reverse complement strand
CACTCCAATGCCGCCGAGGAAGACACCCAACCCACCCAAGAACGAACCTAGATCTACCAGTTGCTCCATGTTCTCCTCCTGCTCGGTGCGATCTCTCGCACGGCGTGCCCTTGTGTGGGCCGACTCGAGAGAACATCGCTGGGGTGCCAAGTGGCTTCGTTTCGAGAACAACAATAGCTTGCACAATTCCCTTGCACATATATTATGTACATATGGATACACCTGATAATCCCCGCCTCGCCCACCTCGACAGTGCCAGCCTCCGCGTCCTTGCCCATCCTCTCCGCACACGATTGATTGCCGCGCTTCGTCTGTACGGCCCCGCCACTTCGACCGGCCTCGCGAAACGCCTCGACACGAACACCGGCGCCACGAGCTACCACCTCAGACAGCTGGAGGCTGTGGGTCTTGTGATAGAAGACAGCCACCGAGGCACTGGACGCGAACGATGGTGGAAATCGCCGCACGAGGGCACATCGTGGGTCACCACCGAGTTCATCGACGACCCGGACGACCGGGCAGCCGCTGATTGGCTCATCGGAACCTACGCCCAGATGAATGCGCAGTGGCACAACGATTGGCTCGCGGCCCGGCATCAGTGGAGTCGCGAGTGGCAAGATGCCGCGGGGGATTCCAGCTTCGAACTGTTCCTCAATGCCGAGCAGTTGTCCGCTCTCAATCGAGAATTGGGCGAGGTCATCGACCGGCATACACAGGGCGGACAACAAGCGGACGCCGAACGCGTCAAGGTGTTGTTGTACAGCTTTCCCGCACCGGAACCGCGCCTATGACATCCGCTCCCACCTCATCGAGGGCCGTACAACGCCGGTTCGTCATTCTCAGCGCCGTCAAATGGCTACCGACGGGGCTCATCATTCCGGTCCTCGTCCTGCTCATGCTCGAACGCGGCCTGACGTTCACCGAATTGGGGATTGTCATGGCTGCCCAGGGACTGCTTGTTCTGATGCTCGAACTCCCCACCGGCGGATTGGCAGATCTGCTCGGTCGACGTCCGGTGCTGCTGACCGCGACCGGATTCCATGTTGCCGCAATCGGACTCCTGGCGGTCGCTTCGACACCCTGGCTCATCGCCGTCGCGTTCGCGCTACGCGGCGTGTATCGAGCGCTGGAAAGTGGACCCCTCGACTCGTGGTATGTCGACACCGCCCAAGCAATCGATCCAAGTGCCGACATCGAACGAGGCCTCTCGAACGCAGGGGCGGCCCTGAGCATCTCGATCGGCGTAGGTGCTCTGATCGGCAGCGCGCTCGTTGCTCTCGATCCCTTCCCAAACGTCGATCCCCTCGTTGTGCCTCTCCTCGGGGCGTTGGCTATGGCACTCGTTGAGTTCGGGGCGATCTCCTGGCTCATGATCGAAGACCGTCCCGCTTCGCGAAACCGCACCTTCGCAGCCGTTGTGCGAACGACCCCAGCGGTCATCGGAACGGCCATCTCGACGGTTCGGGCAAGTGTCGCTCTCACCGCTCTCGTCGGCGTCGAATTCCTCTGGGGTTTCGCGATGGTGGCAGTCGAGAGATTCTCTCCGGCGAAGCTCGATGAAATCCTCGGCGGTGCAGACCAAGCGGCCGTCCTCCTCGGGCCACTCAACGCGGGCGGATGGCTCGTGGCCGCCGCAGGAGCCGCCCTCGTACCCCTCTTGACCCGGTTCCGGCGACCCGGCCCAATAGCCGCAGTTCTCCTGATCACCCAAGCCCTGGCGCTGTTCGGGATTGCGATCGCCGTGGGTCCACTTGCGTTCGTCGTGGCGTTCGTCCTCATCGCCGGCATGAACGGGGCTCTGAACCCGATCCATCAGGGGATGTTGCACCGGGCAGTCGTCGACCCGGAGAGTCGGACCACCGTGATCTCGGCCAACAGCATGACAGGCCACGCCGGTGTCATGCTCGGAGGAATCGCACTTGGCGCACTGGCAACAGCGACGACACTCACGGCAGCCCTCCTCGTCGGAGCGGCGATCGCCGCAGCAGCAGCGCCGCTCTACCTCCTGGCAGCGCGGAAACCGCAACAAACCACGGTCCCCCGACGCACCGCGTCGCTCCACCGGGTTGATGCCTGATAACCACGCTAGCCGTGACCAAAGCAGCGTTGGGACGGTGTCGTGGCCTTGCGGAATTCGGTTCGTAGGTGGCCGAATCGGGCTGAAAGCTGGCAGCTCGTAGCTCCCAACTACGCCAACTCCGACTCCACCGTCTTGGCAACGAGAGCTGCCACGTCGGCGGCTTCGGCGGCGGAGGGAGCTTCGACCATGACCCGGACGAACGGTTCGGTCCCCGAGGCCCGGACAAGGAGCCGGCCGCGGCCGCCGAGTGCGCGTTCGGCCTCAGCGATGGATGCCGCTACCGATGTGTTGTCAGCGTAGGCCTTGTCCTTCACTGTGACATTGGTCAGAACCTGGGGGTACGCCTCCATGACGGTGCGCAGTTCTCTGAGTTCTTTGCCGGTGGACGCCATAACTTCCATAAGGCGAAGCGCCGTGCGTAACCCATCGCCGGTAGCCCGGTCCTCCAGCAATACGTGGCCTGACTGTTCGCCTCCGACGACGGCGCGAGACGTGCGCATGGCTTCGAGAACGTAGCGGTCGCCCACGTCCGTTTCGATGACCTCGATCCCAAGGCGTTCCATCGCCTTGCGGAAACCAAGGTTCGACATCACCGTCACGACCACCGTGTCGTTCTTGAGCCGACCCCGCTCCTTCATCCACTGAGCGAAGATAGACATGATGACGTCGCCGTCGGCCACAACGCCGTCCTCGTCGACCGCAATGAGGCGGTCCGCATCTCCATCGAATGACAAGCCGACACGTCCGCGTGCATCCGCGACCATGGCCTCAGGATGGGTCGCACCACACCCCCGGTTGATGTTCATACCGTCCGGGTCTGCGTTGATGACCTCCACCGTTGCTCCGACCCGTTCGAACAGCACAGGGGCCGCGAGGAACGCGGCTCCGTTTGCTGCATCAACCAAGAACTCGAGACCGCGCATCGAATACTCGACCGGCTGAACGATCTTGTGGATGTAGCGATCGACGGCGTCGCCCATCACGGTCTGGATTCCGACCTTCGGACCAACACTCCGATGCCACGGTGCTCCGGTGAAGTAGCGCTCCTCCACGGCGGCTTCGTCATCATCCGACAGCTTGGTCCCATTCGGCCCGAAGAACTTGATGCCGTTGTCCGCAGCCGGATTGTGTGAAGCACTGACCATGACGCCGTAGGTGGCGCCGGTGTCACGGACAAGGCGTGACACCGCGCCGACCGGGATGATGCCGAGATCGATGGTGTCAACGCCCACCGAGTTGAACCCCGCCATCAGTGCGGCGGCGAGCATTGGACCGGATCGTCTCGTATCGCGCCCGACCACAACGTGGCCGTCGCGGCCTTCTCCGGCAGCGCGGGCGAGGTCAAAAGCAGTTTCCGGGGTCAGTCCGTCGTTGGCGACACCACGAACCCCGTCGGTTCCGAAGAGGTGCCTGTCAGCCATACCGAATACCCCCGGTGCTATCGATGTCGAGCAGGCGCAGCGCCTGAATCAGCGCTTCGTGAACTGCGGAGCGCGGCGGGCTTTGCGGAGACCGTACTTCTTGCGCTCGACCTTGCGGTCGTCTCGGCGAAGGAGTCCGGCTTTCTTGAGCGCCGGGCGAAGATCTGGGTCAATTTCTACGAGCGCCCGGGCAATACCGAGTCGAAGAGCGTCGCTCTGTCCGGTGGTGCCTCCACCTTCGAGGGTTGCCGATATGTCGTAGCGTCCCTCGAGTTCAGTCAGCTTGAGCGGTTCAACGATTCTGAGGCGATGCGTAGGCTCCGGGAAGAAGTCGTCGAGGCTCTTCCCGTTGAGAGTGAACTGCCCGGTGCCGTCGAGCAGTCTGACTCTGGCGACGGACGTCTTCCGGCGGCCGGTGGCCTGAGCAATCGGTTTCGTCATCAGGCTTCAGCCTTTCGATATGTGAGGGTGAGCGGTTGTGGCTTCTGGGCCTCGTGCGGATGCTCCGCGTCGGCGTAGACCTTCAGCTTGGAGAGGGTCTGGCGACCGAGTCGATTCTTGGGGATCATCCCTCTGACCGCGTTCTGCACGAGACGCTCGGGGTGTTTGGTCCTCACGTAGGCGAGGTTGTGAGAGCGGAGGCCGCCCGGGTAGCCGGAGTGGCGGTGGTAGACCTTGTCGGTCTCCTTGTTTCCAGTGACGGCGACCTTGCCGGCATTGACGACGATGACGTAGTCACCCATGTCCATATGCGGCGCGTAGGTCGGCTTGCGCTTGCCACGCAGGATCTGCGCGACCTCTGAGGCGAGACGCCCGAGCGGGATCCCCTCAGCATCAACGACGTACCAGCTCCGATCGATGTCGGCGGGCGTGGGCGTGAATGTTCTTTGCGGCTTGGCTTTCATCGGGAGTCCTCAGACGGCACGAAATCACCCC
>JADWMG010000209.1 GCA_015767405.1 Actinomycetota bacterium | reverse complement strand
TGACCCCCTGAAATCGCAGCACCTATGGGCGGGTGCGTTGCTATCAATGGGCCTGTGACCCATGCATCCGAAGAGACACGTCAACTGTTTTTGGTTTCGCTCTCACCGAGCCGACGCCAGCAGTTGGCGAGGGCAGGGTTCCGTTTCGAGCAGGTAGCGCCCGGATATGAGGACCCTGCGACCCCTGAGCAGTCGGATGCCCCGGCCTTTGAGGCGAGGGCACTCGCCGCACACAAGGCACTGAGTCGCTACGAACTCGCAGTCGCAGGTCATGTTCTTCTCTCTGGGGACACCATCGTCATCACCGATTCAGGTCACCAACTCGGGAAACCCACCGGGGTCGACCACGCACGGCGCATGCTCCAGGAGCTGATCGATCGACCCCATAGCGTTGTGTCCGGTATCTGTGTTCTGACTCGAGACGAGATGCGGTTGGGTCACGTCGAGGCTCCCATACGCATCACACCCCCGAACCTGCGAGCCGTCGACGAGTTCATTTCGACCGGCCTGTGGCGGGATGTTGCAGGAGCGTATCGCACCGAGGACGTGCGGAACCAAGGCTGGCAGGTAGAGACCAGCGTGGAGCCGGTTGGAGGCCTACCCATCGACCTCGTAGCCGATCGACTCGCAGCGGTAGGTGTCTTCCCCGGCGATCGATAGCGCTCCGGGGCACCTCCCGCTCACTCGCCCCGCCTGAGCCGTCACCCCCGATCCCACCCGCCCATATCGGCACTTATGAGTGATAGCTAGTGTTGGACATGCGTAGCGGTTGTGGATGGCTTGATTAGCCACAGGGCAGGAGGTCGCAGATTGCTGTGACAGGAGCAAGATCCATCGGCCTCTTCTTCACGGACCGGGAAGCATTCCGGACCATCGACTTGCTCCGCCTGCTCTACGCAATGACTGCTGTCGTCGCCTTCTTCGTGACCGAGGCTGGCAGGTCCGTGTACCGGCCGTACATCTACGAGAACGGGATCAACGATCTCGGCATCGCCGACAGCATGGGCAACCTGGGCGGGATCGTCGTGCAGATCTTCTTCTCGCTGGCGATCCTGAACTCGCAGAAGAGGAAAGCCTTCAACGTCATTGGGTTCCTGGTTGCCGGCTACATTCTCTACGAGATCGTGCAACCCTACCTACCCAAGGGGGTGTTCGATTGGAAAGACATCTTCGGGACGATCATCGGCGGAGTCGTCTCTGTCCTAGTCCTGCTTCTGCTGCGGGCGATCGTCAAGAACAACCGGGTATTCGTCAAGCTCTGATCTAGTCGCCCCACTGGAATGGGTCGCGTCCGTCGCTGTCACCGTTTCGTCGGGCAAACACTCGACCAGATGCGTCGTGCCACTGCACTGGATGATTACTCCCGGAGTGTCAACGCCGCACAGATCTAGGAGCCGCCCATATCGGCACATATGGGTGGCTAGCCCGGTTCGTTGTCGTCTTGTGCGTCGAGTGCTGCGAGGGCGGTGCGTAGGGCTTCTCGGGCTTGCTGTGTCGCTTCGGAGTCGAGGCTGTTCGGATCGAGTGATACCTTGAAGCCACCGATTTCGGTCTCGATCTTCTGTTCTGGTCCGAGGTCCTTGAATTCTCCGACGACCTCGTATGTGCGGAGTTGGTGGCTGATTCCTTTGACGTTGATGTCGCCGATTGGGCGGCAGTAGAAGTGGTCCTTGATCAGCGAGTAGGTGGCGTGTGAGATTTGGATCTGATCCGCTTCGGCGGTGGATTCGAGTCGGGATGCAGCGTTGACGGCACCACCGACGATGGTGTAGTCGAGTCGGTCTTCCGACCCGAAGTTTCCTACGGTGCAGAAGCCGGTGTTGACGCCAATGCGTACATGCAGTGGGTCCGGTCCGACGAGATCTACCCATTCGTCGTTTAGCTCTGCAGTACGCTGCTTCATGCGCAGGGCCATGCCGATGCATTCGATGGCGTCCCTTTGGCGCCCGCGTGTTTGCGGGTCACCGAAGAAGATCATGACTCCGTCTCCAATGAACTTGTCGATCGTCCCCCCGCATCCGTCCGCGATTTCAGCCATCTCGCTGAGGTACCGATTCAACACGTCGCTGACGACCTCTGCTTCGAGCCGATCCGTCAGGTCCGTGAATCCCGCAATATCGGAGAAGAACACCGTCAGTTCTTTGCGGTAGGACTGGACTTGAACGTCTGTCTTGCCCTCGAAGATCGAGTCGTAGACCTGACGGGAGAGATACTTCGCCAACTTGCCTGACAGAGCTTCGAGTTGGCCGTTCTTCTCATTCAGCGCCTTATTCGCGACCTGGACAGCATCCTCGGCGACCTTGCGTTCCGTGATATCGCGGATGATGCCGCTGTAGTAGCGCCGATCATCGGCAACCCACGTTCCAAGCGACAACTCGATCGGGAACTCGCGACCGTCGCGGTGGAGACCCGCTAGCTCAACTGTCTGACCGATCACATGGCGTTCACCACCCCCGGTGACCCGCTCGATACCCTCGTTGTGTGGCTCACGAAAACGGGCAGGGATCACCGCGGTCACCGGTTCGCCGATCATGTCGTCAGAGGTGTAGCCGAACATCTCGGCAGCGCCGCGGTTCCACAACACAACCCGACCATGATCATCAATCGAAATGATCGCGTCGTTCGCGGATTCGAGGATCGCTTCCATCCGATGCTCCGACACAGCAAGGGCACGAGTCATCTCCGACCGCTCCGTGATATCACGAATGATCCCACTGAAGAACCGTTCGTCTTCATCCAGCCACGTCGCCAGCGACAACTCGATCGGGAATTCGTGGCCGTCGCTGTGAAGCCCAAACACTTCAACGGTCTTGCCAATGATCCGTGTCTCGCCCGTCGCCACAACACGAGCAAGCCCCTCATCATGCGCCGAACGGAACCGCTCCGGGACCAGAGTGGCCAAAGATTCGCCGACCACGTCGCCCTCCGCGTACCCGAACATGCGCCCAGCAGCCGGATTCCACGTCGTAATCAACCCACTCGCATCCGCCGTGACGATCGCATCAGCCGCCGAACGGACAATCGCATCCAGCGTTCCGGACCCCTCGAAACTCTGCCCAAACTCCATCCAGCAACCCTACACCCCACCACAACACGACAACCACAAGATCGGTAGCGACCTACCCGCCCATATCGGCATATATGCGTGCCCGATTCAGCCGTGCATATTGCACATATGCGCTAGGTCATCGGCTGGCTCCAGCGACGAAAGTGGCGACGATGTAGGTGGCGTGCCGGTCGAGTGAGCGTCGTGCACGGTCGTAACGCATCGTTGTTCTCGGATCGGCGTGTGACGCTGCTTCCTGGACGTCCCGGAGCGCGACGCCGGCATCGAGGGCTGCGGTGATGAAGCTGTGTCGCAGCGAGTGAGGGCTGATCGTCTTGTCGATCCCGGCCCGCTTCGCCAAGCGGCGTACGACGCGGGCGGCTTGGTGCCGGTTCATGCGCTGTCCGGTTTCGGTGGTGAAGATCGGTCCTTCGCTTCGTTCTCCGACAGCGAGATACACGGTGCGCGCGGTTCGGGGTGCGAGCGGGATGATGACGGTCTTGCCACCTTTCCGGTTCACCCGCAGTGTGTGGTGGCCACGTTCGAGTCCGAGGTCGTCGACATCGGTGCCGAGGGCTTCGGAGACTCGCAAAGCGTTCAATGCCAGCAGACACGCCAGAGCATGATCACGAGTCCCAGATAGACCGGCTTGGACGAGGAACGCGCCGAGTTCGTTGCGGTCCAAGCCGCTCATTGGGGACTCTTGTCGCAGCCGGGGTCGTCGCACATTCGCTGCGGGATTGTGGGTGAGGAGTTCCTCTTCGACGCAGTACCGGTAGAACCCAGCCACGGTAGACAACCGTCTCCCAATCGTCGCACGGGCAGCGCCGCGGTGTTCGAGCCACCGGGCGAACAGCTCGATGTGTGTTCGCCGCACGACAAGCAGGCCAAGATCCTGGCGGGAACACCAGGAGACGAACTGGCGGAGATCCTGCTGATACGCCAACCGGGTACTACCCGAGTAGCCCGTCAAGAACCCGGCCAGAGCCAACTGAACCTCGAACGCCTGCTCCTCGCTTCGCCGTGCCATGACGACCGTTGATGATCCGATACCCATGTGTTACTCCCAACCCCAGCCGGGAGAACCAACCTGCACCACATCAACTCAACCAGCGAGAGCGCATATGTGCTGTCGCCTCAAGGGGTCATTGCAACGCTTCGGCGAGTTTCTCTGATGGTGTCATCCATTCGAGGGTTTGTCGAGGCCTTCCGTTGAGGGAGTGTGCTGCGGCATCGAGATCTTCTTGGGTGAGTACGGACATGTCGGTGCCTTTCGGGAAGTACTGACGCAGCAACCCGTTGGTGTTCTCGTTCGACCCGCGTTGCCACGGCGACTTGGGATCGCAGAAGTAGACCTGGACACCGGTATCGACCGTGAACTGGGCGTGCTGGGCCATCTCCT
>JADWMG010000438.1 GCA_015767405.1 Actinomycetota bacterium | reverse complement strand
GGGTACTGCTCACAGTGGCCTGTGCGCTCGCCGTCGTCACCTCTGCCGACCGTGAGCCGATCGAGTGGATCGGCGTCGTCGGGATCGCGATCTGGATGATCGGGTTCGCCGTCGAGGTCGTCGCCGATCGGCAGAAGTCGGCATTTCGGCTCGACCCGGTCAACCGAGATCGATTCCTCACCAGCGGACTGTGGGCCTGGTCACGGCACCCCAACTATTTCGGCGAGATCACACTCTGGGTCGGGGTAGCGGTCGTAGCCGCGCCGATCCTTTCAGGCTGGCGTTGGGTGATGCTGATCTCGCCCCTGTTCGTGATTCTGCTGTTGACGCGCATCAGCGGTATTCCATTGCTAGAGGCCCGCGCCGCAAAACGCTGGGGAGACGACCCCAGCTTCCAGGCCTACACCCAGAACACCCCCGCGCTCATACCTCGACCACCGCGCCGATCGAACTGAGCGCGCCGTGGAAGGTGGACCCGATCAAACTCGCCTCGGCGGGTATAGACCTCGGCGTGACGTATCCCGGTCCGATCGTGGATCACGCGGAGGCACGCGAACACTCCCTTGCGGCGTATGCAGCAAGCCGGAACGGCTGAGACCCGGCCGAGTCGGCGGATCGTTGCGGTGAATCGCTATGACACCCAGCCGGTTCCTTCGTAGTGGAGGGCGGCGCTCGACACGATAGCGAAGAGGAGTCGTAGGTGACGCAGGCCTCCGCTAGACCTCGTCAGATCCCAAGCGCGATCACACGACCCGCATCTCGCCGGATGAAGAAAGCCGGTCAGGCGTTGACAATCGCGTCGATCACGTCGCTCATCGCGTTCCCCGTGTTCCCCGCAAGGAACTCGTCGCAGAAGGGCAACGCCGCCGCCATACCACCAGTTCGCGGCTCGAAACCTTTGGCTGCGACACGGTTTGGCTGCGACACGGGGATTGACCCAGACGACACGATGGGCGAGCAGGGAAAGACGGCACATGCTTCGCTCGAGCAATTCGGGTTCATCAGCGTCCCAGCCATCCGAACAGATCACCACTACCGCTCCTCTCACCGAGGTACTCCATGTCCGGTGGTGTAGAAGAGTTCGCAGACTCGTCGCAACACGTGTGCCCGCAAAACGGTCACCGACCGCTGATGTCACCTGTTCGATCGCTTCAGCCGGAGAGCGTTGCCGGACCGACTGAGTGATCCGCGTCAGGTCGGTCGCGAACGCGAAGATTTCGGCATGATGATTGATCGCGAGCGGGCGTACCAGATGCAGATAGGCCCTCGCATAACTCTCCATCGACCCGCTCACGTCGAGCAGCACGACGACACGTCTCGGCCGTCGCCGAGGCTCTGTGTGCACCATCGTCACGACATCACCGCCCGTGCGCATCGCTCGTCTGAAGCTCCGACGCATCTCGATCGGTCCACGCGAATGGGTCGCCTTACGTCTACGTGAACGCCGCTGCGGCCAACGCGGTATGGCAGATTCGAGAAGTTCCCCGACGCGTTGAAGTTCGGCCTCGTCGAGCAAGTCGAACGGGCGACCCATCTCAACTGCAAGCCCAGATGGGCGCAGCTCGGGAACCGTCGACTCGTCATCGAGCCACTCGTCCTCATCGTCAGATGACGGCTCGAGCGTTATCGAAGGCAGTGTCGCCCAAGGCACGGATGCAGTGGCACTCGCCAAATCTTCATCAGGTCCGCGAATCGGAACGAGGCGCTCGTCATCACGAGACTGATCCGCGCTCTGCTGACCGCGACGGTTCGTCGAGACCCGACCCGTCTCGGGCTCGAATATCGCGTCGAACACCCTGTCGAAGTTCTCTAGTTGGTTCCGTTGGGTCACAAAGCTGATCCTGCACAGCCAGTAGAGATCATCCAGCGTCAAGGGGCCCACCGCCTCGAGCGCTTGGGAGCAGTGCTCGATCGCCGTGAAGGCCACATCGACCTTGGCATTTCGCAGTCGCTGCGCGAACGATGCCGCGAATATCGCCCGGTCAACGCCGGCGAAGAGGTCGGCCGACGTCACCGCCGCCCGAGCAGCAACTTGAGCAGAATGAGTACGACGACCACCGCCGCAATCGGGGCC
>JADWMG010000208.1 GCA_015767405.1 Actinomycetota bacterium | reverse complement strand
GACGGCAACTCCACAGTCCCAGTCACATCCGTCGTCCGGAAAAAGAACTGCGGCCTGTAATTATTGAAAAACGGCTTATGACGGCCACCCTCATCCTTGGTCAACACATACACCTGACCCTCAAAATTCGTGTGCGGAGTAATGCTGCCGGGCTTACACAAAACCTGCCCACGCTCAACATCTTCTTTATCCGTACCCCTCAACAAAGCACCAATGTTGTCACCAGCCTGACCCTGATCCAACAACTTCCGAAACATCTCAACACCAGTACAAGTCGTCTTCTGCGTATCACGCAAACCAACAATCTCAATCTCATCACCAGTATTGATCACACCCTGTTCAACCTTGCCAGTCACAACCGTGCCACGACCAGTAATCGTGAACACATCCTCAATCGGCATCAAAAACGGCTTATCCAACTCACGCAACGGCTCCGGAATCGCAGAATCAACCGCATCCATCAACTCCATCACCTGAGCCTGAGCATCAGCATCACCCTCCAACGCCTTCAACGCCGAAACCTGAATCACAGGAGCATCATCACCAGGGAACTCATACTCATTCAACAACTCACGAACCTCGAGCTCCACCAACTCAATCAACTCATCATCATCAACCATGTCAGCCTTGTTCAACGCCACAACAATGTACGGAACACCAACCTGACGAGCCAACAACACATGCTCACGAGTCTGCGGCATCGGACCATCAGTCGCAGCCACCACCAAAATCGCGCCATCAACCTGCGCAGCACCCGTAATCATATTCTTGATGTAATCCGCATGCCCCGGCATATCAACATGCGCATAATGCCGATTCTCAGTCTCATACTCAATATGAGAAATCGAAATCGTAATACCACGCGCCTTCTCCTCCGGCGCCTTATCAATCTCATCAAACGCAGAAAAATCAGCCAACCCCTTCTCAGACAACGTCTTCGAAATCGCCGCCGTCAACGTCGTCTTCCCATGATCAATATGACCCATCGTCCCAACATTCAAATGCGGCTTAGTCCGCTCAAACTTCTCTTTACTCATTGTCTTCCTCTAACTCCTGCGCTTATTCGATGATTGATTCTGGTAGCGGCGATCGGACTTGAACCGATGACCTTCCGATTATGAGCCGGATGCTCTGACCAACTGAGCTACGCCGCCAGGGGTTGCTCGCGAACGGGAAACCCGACCACTTGGTCGAGCCCTCTGTGGGAATCGAACCCACGACACCAGCCTTACCATGGCTGTGCTCTACCGACTGAGCTAAGAGGGCGCTATGACACGGTGCCGATACCGCCGTTGGCGATACTTGGGCACCCTTCGGGGCACGGCATGGCCGCGACCCGGCGAAAGAGTGTACCGCTCGCGTCCGCACAACCACCGCGGACTTCGGGCCGTTCGCGCACTACCCTCCGACAGCGATGCCGGCCAACTCCACAGCGTTCTCGATACGCCTCGCGACCATCGATGATGCGTCGACGATTCGGCGTATCTACAACCATGAGGTGGAGACCTACCCGACCACGACGGACCTCGTTCCCCGATCATTGGAAACCCAACGGAACTGGTTGTCCGAACGCTCCGGAGCGTTCTCGGCAGTCGTGGCCGTGGACAGCTCGGATGGGGAGGTCGTCGGGTTCGCCTCACTGTCGCCGTACAAGGAGCGGGCGGCCTATCGAACCACCGTCGAAGACTCGGTTTATGTCGGGCGTGAATTCGCCGGCCGTGGAATCGGGCGACTCCTGATGACCCATCTGGTCGAAGTTGCCCGCGATTCGGGATTCCATTCGATGATCGGGCGCATCGAAACCACCAGCGCCGCATCGCGAGCGCTTCACGAGACCTGCGGCTTCGAGCTCATAGGGATCGAACGCGAGGTCGGTCGGAAGTTCAACCGCTGGCTCGACATCGCAGTGATGCAACTGATGCTCTGAACCAAACTTCATCGCCGAGGTCACCGGCTGCATCCGACCTCGAGTCGCCTTGCCCCCGAGGGCGCTAGGCCGTTCGCTGACCGACACGAAACGACAGATCCCCGGCCAACTCATCGTCGATGCCAACCTGGAGGTCGTATTCGCCGGGGGTTGGAAATGTCACCGCCGCCAGGGGCACGACGATCGGGATCTGACGACCCTCACCAGGAGCCAGGCCCGACGGGGGCGGCGACTCACGCAACTCCACCTTCACTGTTGCGATCAGGGTCGCCGCCGACGCTGCCTTGACCTTCATGACCATCTCGTGAGCGGTCCCTGCCTCATCGGGTGGCAGGTAGACCAGACAGGCCAAATGGCAAGCGAACTTGGCGGGGAATGTCATCGCCACAAGGCGGGTCAGTCCACCGGACTGCACAAATAGAAGGCCTTCTCTGATCTGCGCAAAGTCGCACAACACCAACGCCTTCAGTTCAGCAGCCACGAACAAACTGTACTGTCCGAGACAGTTGCAGCCCCTGAAAACGAATGCGGCTCCGCTCAAAGACCGCAAGGTCTCAGCGCGGAGTCGTCATGGTGGGCCGGGAAGGATTTGAACCTTCGAAGGCTATACGCCGGCAGAGTTACAGTCTGCTCCCTTTGGCCGCTCGGGCACCGACCCAGTGATATGTATTCGACCCTGTTCGAGCGATCACCAGGGCGGCATGAGCGTATCGGTGACCTTGCCGCCCGCCACCCACACATTTTGCACGGGTACGCTTTCCGGCATGGCAAGTTTCGATGTGGTCTCCGAAGTCGACGATCAAGAAGTTCGCAATGCAGTCGATCAAGCTCAGCGAGAGATCGCCAACCGCTACGACTTCAAGAACACCAACTCATCGATCGACCAGAACGACATGGTCATCACGCTGGCCACGGTCAGCGAAGATCGGCTCAATGCGCTGCGCACGGTTCTCGAAGAAAAGCTCGTCCGGCGGGGTGTATCACTCCGCGGTGTCGACTACGGAGATATTGAGGAAGCAACGCAGAACACCGTTCGCCAGGTGGTCACGATCAAGGTCGGTATCTCTTCGGACATTTCGAAGCAGATCAACAAACTGATCAAGGCCAAAGGTGCGAAGGGCGTGTCGAGCCAGACGCAAGGCGAGTCAATCCGGGTCACTGCGAAGAAGCGTGATGCGCTGCAAGATGTCATCGCTCTGCTGAAGGCTGAAGACGTCGGTATCCCACTCCAGTTCAACAACTTTCGCGACTGAACCAATCTCAGCGGATCGCCAGTCCGCAAGCGGACTATTCGGTCGGCGAGTTGAGCACCCGTGCGACCGCCGCTCTCGCTGAGTCGGCGGCATCTGCGGGCGAGATGTCGAGCGGCAAGGTGGCCAACTCGACCCCGATACCCGCTGCGGCGACTTGATCGAGAGCCCCGATGAGTTCTGCGTCACCGCCGCCGGCTTCAAGCACTGCTTCGACTGTGGCGAGCTCGGCAATCCTCCAACCAATGAGCTCGCGCGCTGTTCCAATCCGGCTCTGGTTGTCGAATTCCTCACCAGGGTCGCACGAGACGAACTGGAGCGCACCACTGGGGAGCACCGATGTCGAACTACCCAACTCCGGTGGCACACTGGCCGACCAAGCCTCGATCGTCGCCCGTAACGTCGCTGTCTGGTTCACGTCACCACCAGAGAACGTGGCGTACACACATTTCTTTCCAGATCTCTCAGCCGACACGATCGAGTTCTCCACGATCGCCTCACTCGCAGCCTTTGCAGTCGTGTTCTCGACGTAGCCAGCGAAGACGAGGTACCAGAAGCTCGAGTCCATGGCGACCGGCGACCCCACTACCTGGTCTCCCTCAACGACGACTGGTGCAGACGATTCGATTCGAGCGTCAGAAGGGATCGGACCCGGTCCACCCTCCTCGAGCAAGTAGAGCGGGTTCGCTGAGCCATCGCCCTGCGCACCGAGAGAGTCGAACTCGGCATATGTCAGAGGGGCCAACACCTCATAGCTGAGTATCGGCGGAAGGAAGACGAGAGGTGCAGCGTCGCGAACAGTGACCTCGCCGGGGAATTCCGATGCCTCTTGGATCGCCCGCGATTGGCGACGCACTTCGGCAAGTGTGAAGGCGGCATCGTCGAGCGTTCGGTTCTCCTGCTCCACCGACCAGCCGAACTGCTGATCCGATGATGCGGTTGCCATCGCCAACGTCAGCTCGGAATCGAGAGAATCACCGGCGACAGCGGCATCGTGATACACCTGGCCATCGTCCGTCGAGTAGATCGCATCCTGCCAGCCAGTCAACAGATCAGAGACGACATCTTCGGTCACAGTCCCATTGAGCAGGCCAAGAGCACGCCACTCTTCTTGCGCGGCAGTCCAGTCTCCGGTCAATTGATTCGTCATCCGAGTCGTGTATTGCGCCGTCGGCTCTGCGGTTTTACCACCAGCGGCTCGATGAACTCCACTCCACTGACATCTTCCGTTGTCTCCGCAAAAGGCTGTGTCGTCGCATCCCACTCTTCCGGGAACAGGTAGGGCCGGCCGAACACGATCCCCGCGGCCACGAGGCCACCAAGAATGACCAGGGTGAACAGCAACACGATGCCGCGCCCCGAGTGACGCGTTTGAATCTGAACCGGCTGCGGAGTCTCAACCGCGAGCGGGCTCTGAGCCGGGACCGACCGCGCACGAGTCTGATCTGGCTGGGGAACCTGCGGTAACTGGTAGACGGCAGATTGGTCGACAGGAGAAGGCTGGGCTGCCGGGTGCTCGGTGGATGCCAACGCGTGCTCGAGAGCCGGCACGCCGGGCGCTGGAGTCGCCTCTTGAATTTCCGGCAGTACATCAGTCGTGGTCGCGGCATCTTGACCACTGCTCACGTCGGCGGGGCCGGTATCGATAGTGCCAAGCGCGGGGATGATCGGCGTTGGCGCGACTAGGCGCAGAGCGGGAACGATCTGTCCGCTTGATTCCAGGTCATCGATGGCCGGTTCGGCGATGACCGGTTCCGCGACTTCTTCTCCTGCAACAGGCTGCGCGCTGGACTGCAGCGGCGGAGTCGGGGGCGGCGGCGCGGGGGTGGCCGCCGGGTCGGTGGTAGACCGACCTGTAGG
>JADWMG010000207.1 GCA_015767405.1 Actinomycetota bacterium | reverse complement strand
TACTCGAACAGGCGGCACCAGATCATCCGACCGCAAGGTCTCGATGAGGTCTATGGCAATGGTGCACGCTGCGTCGGCGGAGTCAGCACGGAACATCACCTCGTCTCCGATGAACTTGACGACGCGTCCGTCATTTGCGCGCACGGTGTCAGCCGCGGTTTGTTCGAACGCGTCGAGGGCGGAGTTCAGTTCTGCAAGAGATCCGCGCTCGGCAAGGCTCGTCGAGCCGACGAGATCAGCGAAACCAATTGCCATTTTCGACGCATCGACTCCATCGCTCAACGCCAACGACAAGGTCTGTTCGTTCATCTGTCGGTACTCCTGGCCGAGGTAGCGAACGAGCATCTGGGTCAGAAGGTCCCCGAACTGCGGCAGCATTTCTGCCGCGGCCAAGTTGGCTTCGAGCAGCAGCAAACCCGAATCATCGGCTCGCGTCGCCCGTGCACCCGCCCCGGTCGAGAAAGTCGAAATTGTCGTGTCTCCAATGCGTGCGACCGCGGCAGCGGCAACTCGGAGCAACTGCAATACGGCTTCCTCACCGAACAGGTCGAACGCCGGCGCCATGAACGTGACCAGCTCCATCTCCCTCTCGGTCAGGGTGATGTCATCCACATCCGGCTCAGCAATTCCGCAGGTTCGGGCAAACCGCTCGACGAGCTCTTCTGAGACGTGCGCCTGCTCGCTGACGTCAGAAACAGAGAACTGCGCACCGCTTGGCACGAAGATTCGTTTGACAGCAGCCTCGGCGAGGTCATCTCCGGCAGCTCGTATTTCGTCTGTGGTCATGCCGAGCTCAAGACAGCGACGGCGAAGGAGCTCTCGCGAGTCCGCGGCTGTGGTATCCCGGTTGTCCATTTACTGAGTCTCGCGCTGTCGCGTGGGACGGGTGTGGGTCAGGCTGTTCCCATTGCCGTGTGGCAGGTTGTCAAGCCACTGATCACGCCGCCCTTGGTGAGGTCCGCTGTGGCATCCTCCACGGCCGAGCGAAGAGCGCGACGACCGTCGGAGTCCAGTGCATGCACTTGCGCTCCTACTGGCGCGGCGCCCAAGGTTCGGATCAAGTGATCCGCGTCGTCAAACGCCACTGCTATCGCATCGCGACGCACCTCGACGTCCCCGAAACCGGCCGCACGTAGATCGTCGTGTATTTGCTGGGCGTCATTGAAACCCCATGGCCCGTTGCAGTAACCGGCGGCAGCCTCTGGGCCCAGAACCCTGGCAATGGAGGATGCGATCGCGGCAAATGGCTCACACGACTCGATCTCACACCAGACCGACACTCCGACACGTCCGCTTCCTCGCAAAGCGCGTCGTATTTCGCTCAGGGCACCGACCCTGTTCCCAAAGAACTGAAGGCCCTGCTGACAGACGGCCACATCGAATGAATCGTGCTCGACAGACAACTTCTCTGCCGGGCATTGCCGATATTCGATGCTGACATCGCCGACGTCCCCCTTGGACCTGGCTATAGACAACATCTCTTCGCTCAGGTCACAGCCAACGACCGAACCCAAAGGTCCAACCCGAGCGGCCGCGAGTTGTGCGACCGTTCCCGGTCCACACGCGACGTCGAGCACTGAGTCGCCGACCTGCACATCGACCAGGTCGAGAAGATGTTCACCCCAAGGAACGAAGAGAGGGCCGACAAGAGCGTCTTCGTACGCGGCCATGCTCGCTCCGGAGAAGTTTGCTCCCCAATCCACAGAGTCACCCACGGCATCGATCTTCTGCGCGTCTGGCCCAATTGTCAATGCGCAGCGAACGGTCGTTCAGCTGTGATCCAGAGGGGTTCATCTCAATGGACTGGTTTGGCAGATCTACGGCGAGCCGCGACAAGTGCCAGCACTCCGGACATCACCAGTACGAGTCCGATACGAAGTGGGAGGCCCGTTGATGACCCGGTGTTCGGAATGTTACGGATTGGAGGAACGGCCGTTTCGCCACCGTCGGTCTGCGTGGCCAAGGGAGATCGGTCTCATTCGTAGTCGGTGTGGTCAGCTACCCGGGAAGGGCCGGTTCATCGAGTCGGTCGAGCTCAAGGTCGGCGGCCTCTGGCACGGGGTCGCCGTCTAGCCAGGCCAGCATCATGGCGTTGACGATCTCGGGGGCCTCCTGCTGGACCCAGTGGGATACATCGGGAAGAAACCGCATCGTGAGATCCTCGACGTGTTCCTCGGTTCCATCAGTGGTCTCCTTGGAGAGCGCTGAGTCTTCGAGACCCCAGATCATCAACGTCGGTGAATGGATCACGGGCAGTTCCTCGGACGCCGACTTGCGGCCACCCCTGAACGCCGCACGGTAGTAATTGATCATCGAACGCATCGCGCGTGGCCGGAGGGCTGCTTCCCGATAGATGTCGGTCACCTCTGACGGGAACCTGGTCTTGTCGACTGCCATGTTCGAAAATGAATCGCCGACAGCCCGCGCCCCGCGAGCGCGAAGGATGGCTTCTGGAAGCCATGGAATCTGAAAGAAGAAGATGTACCAGGATTTTCGCAGTTGCCGAAACGTTCGGAGCTCCCGGCGCATACACGCCGGGTGAGGAACGTTCATGATGACGAGTTGATCGAGGGGCCGCACACCGCGAATGGCGAACATCCAAGCTTGCACTGCGCCCCAGTCGTGACCTACGAGAACGACCTTGTCCCGGCCGGCAGCGTCGATCAAAGCGGCGATGTCTTCAAGCAGCTTGTCGATCGAGTAGGCAGACACATCGTGGGGCTTGGACGACTCTGCGTATCCCCGCAGATTGGGGGCCCATACCTCATAACCTGCGGCAGCCAACGCGGGGATCTGATACCGCCAGGAGAACGCAAGCTCCGGAAATCCATGCAGAAGGAGCGCCAGCCCCCGTTCGCCCGCCTCATTGGTGACAGACACCTGGAGTTCGACATCGTTCACGATGACCGTGCGATAGCTCAGTGGGTCCATTCGAGCACTGTATGTCTCAGGCGCTCTTGGTTGTGTGGCGTCGTGATAGGTATTGCTTGAGCCGCCCACCGTCGAGGACTGTTCGCGGCCTCAGCCGTGACCGATGAAAGACGAACGATCAGAGCGCACCAAAGATGCTGATCAGCGCCGGAACCAACGTGATGATCAAGAAGACCGGCAGGTAGCAGACGATGATCGGGAAAATCATCTTGACGGTCAGCTTCGCCGCTTTCTCTTCGGTACGTTGCGTTCGCTTGAGCCGCATTTCCGCCGATTGGATCCGCAATGTGTCGGCCATCGATACGCCGTGTTTCTGGGCCTGGAGCAGCGCCGTCACCAGCTGACGGATCTCGACGATCTGGACACGATCCGACAGTGCACGCAGCGCCTGCATGCGGGGGACGCCAGCACCGATGTCGCTCAGAGTGCGCTGCAACTCGTCCGTCAGGGGCCCCTCGGTTGTCGAGGCCACTCGAGCGAGGGCTGATTCGAATCCGAGGCCGGCCTCGACGCAGATCGTCAATTGGTCGATGACGTCAGCGGCGGCGGCTCGGATCTCGGCTCGCCGCTGATCGCGGACGCTGATGACCCAGTAGTCGGGAAGAAAGAACATCACGAGGGCGGCGACCACGGCAAGCAGGACCTGGCCGTTCACAAGGAGCAGCAACCCGGCGATCGCGGCCAGGGTGATCTTGATCCCAAGAAGGCGCGGGAGGTCCATCCCTTGTGGATGCCCAGCCTGGACAAGGTTGACTTCGAGGCCGTCCACGAGTGCGTTGGGCAGTCTCCGCCGGGTGGCCTGTCCGACCTGGCGCATGAACCCGACGAGCGGGGCTGGTGCCTCATCTTGCTCCGGAAGACCGGCAATCAGGTTGGCGCGTGCCGCTGACGGCCGAGCGGTGAGGCCCCACCAGAACACGCCGATGGCGCTGACCACAGCGAGTGATCCGAGAATGAGTGTGTATTCCATGGGTTCCGATCCTCCGATTAAAGGGCAACCGAGTTGACGATCTTGCGGATCCAGAGCGTGCCGAGGACCATCAGGATCCCGGCGAACACGAGGGCGATGAGCCCGGCACCTTGGGTGAGCAGGGCGAAGTTGTCGGGGTTGACCCGCCACTGCCACACCAACATGAGCAGCGGGAGACCGCTCAGGATCCTCGCCGACAGACGGCCCTCTGCGGTCAACGTTCTGACCTGGCGGGCGACCCGACCGCGTTCGCGAATCGTGGTGCTCACCGTATCCAGAATCTCCGACAGATTCCCACCGGTCTCGCGGTTGATGTCGATTGCGGACACGACCCAGTCGAGATCCTTGCTCTCCATCCGCTCGGCCAGATCGCGCATCGAGTCGGAAAGGTCGCGACCCAACCTCACTTGGAGCAGGACGTGGGCGAATTCGCTACGGGCGGGCTCCTCGGCCTCCTCGGCAACGGACTCGACCGCTTGGGTGATGCCGTATCCGCTGCGCAGCGCAGTGGTCACCAACTGGAGCACGTCCGGCAGTTGGTCGGCGAAAGCGGCCTGAC
>JADWMG010000052.1 GCA_015767405.1 Actinomycetota bacterium | reverse complement strand
TCGAGGACCCGTGAGAGAAAGGCCATCGGTGTCGGCGTGTGAGTGAGAGTGGAAAGGCCCATGTGGTGGAGCGCCGCGATGAATATCCCGGCCGCGATTCCACAGCTCTCCTTGACGTAGTAGTTCCTCCGACGTTCGCCATCGGCCAACAGCTCATACCGTTGTTCGAAGAGCACAACTATCCACGGTGCTACTTCCAGGAACTCCTTGTGATGGTCCGTCCCGATAGGTGCGAGAGCCTCCTGCCACTCCGCGTTCATCCGGTTGTCCAGATAGTTGACCCGCTCTTCTTCCTCGGCCGCCATCCTGATCTGCTGCTTGATGCCGGGATTACTGATTGCTACAAACGTCCACGGCTGTTTGTGTGCGCCTGACGGCGCAGTCGACGCCGACTCGATCGCCAACTCGATGAGATCGGGAGGCACCGGATCAGGCGAGAACATTCGCACACTTCGTCGAGCGGCGAGTTCGTCACGAAACGACGTTGCCCGCTCCCTCATCTCGTTCTCCCCGAACTGCTGTTGATCCAACCCCACGAAAGGGTGGGTCGCCGCAAGTTCAGGCGATGGATATGGATGTTCGTACAGCTCTGACATAGTGATTCCGAAGACACGACTGTACCCATCCCCCTCGGGGCCACCCTCGGTGGTGTCCCTGGAACAGAACGTCTCTAACCTTCGACGCATGTCCCGCATGCGTTTCGGTACGTTCCTCGCCCCACACCACCCCACCGGCGAGAACCCGATGTTGATGTTCCAGCGTGACATCGACTTTGCCGAGCACCTCGACCGTCTGGGCTTCGATGAGTTCTGGTGCGGTGAACATCACTCATCGGGTTGGGAGACGATCGCTTCGCCCGAGATGTTCCTTGCCGGTGTTTCGCAGCGCACACACAACATCATGCTTGGTACGGGAGTAACGAGCCTCCCGTATCACCACCCGTTCAATGCTGCACAACGAATCGTGCAGCTCGACCATATGAGTCGCGGCCGCGCCATGTTTGGTTCTGGACCAGGGGCACTGCCGTCCGACGCTCGGACCCTCGGTATCGATCCAATGGTGCAGCGCGACCGTCAGGACGAGGCACTCTCGGTGATCGTGCGGCTGCTGCGCGGCGACGACCGGTTCAGCTACGAGTCCGAGTGGTTCACACTGAACGATGCCCGCCTCCAACTCCTGCCGGTTCAAGAGGATCTCCCGATGGTGGCCGCTTCCTCCATATCTCCGTCGGGGATGACGCTCGCCGGCAAGTACGGCATGGGGGCACTCTCAATCGCCTCCAACTCCACTGCGGGTATCCAGGCATTACCCACCCAGTGGGGATTCGCCGAGCAGGCTGCCGCCGAGCACGGCCAATCCGTCGACCGGAAGGACTGGCGCGTCCTGATGGCGTTCCACCTCGCAGAGTCTCGCGAGCAGGCACGCAACGAGGCCGTAGACGGTCTACACCGATGGCACAACGAGTACAACGTGTGGACTCTCGGCCGGCCGAACGCAACTCACGTCGACGACAAGTGGGAACTCCTCGAGCAGACAACTGCTGGTGCAGCCGAGGGGGCCGGCGCCGGAGTGATCGGTACTCCGGACGATCTGATCGCGGCGATTCGTCACCTGCAGGAGGTCACAGGCGGCTTCGGCGTCGTACTCGGCTTCGCTCATGACTGGGCCAACCGTGAAGCGACATGGCGATCTTGGGAACTGTTTGCTCGCTACGTGATCCCCGAGATCAACGGCTACACGACGGGCCTGCGGGAGTCGCAGGAATACCTGAACACCCACCAAAGCGAACTGATGGGTGGCGCGACCCAGGCGGTGTTGAGCAAGATCCTTGCTCACGAGGGTGCCGCCGAAGCGATGGCCACGACCATGCAGCAAGCTGCGGACGCCGCGGAGAAGGGCCCTAAGCAACCCGAGTTTCGCCCCGGCGGCGGCCTCCCCTCCTCCGAGCAATAGTCCTCAACGCGGGTAGTTGGTACTAGGACCATGGTCTGATTGCAGAGCGAGTCACCACACATCAGACTCGTTGTCATGCAATCTCCGGCGAGTCCTGCGAGCCCGTGGGGTCGGCCGAGCACGCAAGCCAGCCGCGACTGGGCTCAACACGGCCACTCGAACACCGCCGGTGAGTTGACGAGCATCTACCGCGCCCAGCCACAGGCGACCGCCGTGACCCTTCCTGTCCGAAGCAGATTGCCGCGACACATCCGCCGGACCGTTGGAACACTTATTCTTGTAGTCGTGGCCCTCGGATCTGCCGGGTCCGCTTTTGCGTTGCGCGAAGCTCTTTTTCCTGAAACCGGTGACGCCACAACACGTTCTGTATGGCAGAACCCTGGTCACGACACTTCAGCAGATACCGCTAGTACAGAAGTACCAGAAGATGCCGAATCATCGACGAATCCTGTTGCCGCGCCTCCACCGGTGCACTCGAGCAGCACCACGACAACCCAGGCCGTGACCGAAACGACTCTCGCCCTACGCCCGTCGACCGAGACTGCGAACTCAGCCCCTAGCGCCACGCAATCGGCTGGAGCGACTGCACTTACCCCAACTGTGACAGTCGACGACTACGACAGTGACGATGACGACGACAATGAATCGTCCGACAGCACTTCGGGCGACACCCCTGCGATCGGCACCGTCGACGACGACCACGATGACGATGACGACGAGCATCCTGCCACTTCCGAAACACCTGAAGAAACCGAGTCACCGTCATCTGATTCACCACCCACGACCGAGGGTGATGAGGACGAAGAAGACTCCCCGGAGCCCGAGAGCAGCGAACCGGTCACCGACCCTGATGAATCGGACGACAGCGGCTCTGAGTCCAGCGAAAGCGACGAGCCTGACGACTGAGAGATGACCTGGGGCAGCGCCGGTCAAACCGACCTAGCGACCGCGCATTCAACCCTCTGTTCAGTTCAATCGAGGTGTTCGGTGGCCCAGAGCGCGGCCTGCGTCCGATCGCTCACTCCGAGACTTGAAAATACCCTTGTCAGATGAGCCTTCACCGTGCGTTCGCTGATCCCGAGTTTCCGGGCGATTTGCTTGTTGGCCAAGCCCTCGCGGACAAGATCGAGGACCTCTCGTTCACGATCAGTCAATGTTGGCGTGTTTGTTTTGGTTCGACGCGATTCGAGCAGCGCTCGAGCCACCTTCGGGTCGAGCGGTGCATCGCCGGCATGCACGCTGCGGATCGCAGCAGCAATCTCCTCAGGATCAGAGTGTTTCAACAGATAGCCATCCGCTCCAGCTGACAAGGCGTCCATGATCCGGGTCTGGTCGGAGAACGACGTCAAAACGAGAACGCGGCTCGATGGCACCTGGTCGCTGATCAGCCGGGTCGCCTCGATGCCATCAACGTTCGGCATCGACAGATCCATCACTACGACATCTGGTTCCTCGACAGTGGTTACAGCCAACGCCTCGGCACCATCAGCAGCCGAGGCAACTATCTCGATGTCGCCGGTCGTCGCGAGGAACTGCTCGAGCCCCGATCGCACGACCGCGTGATCGTCGACGATGACCACCCTGATCATGAGAGCACCCCGACTTCGAACGGAACGGTGGCAGTAACTCTGGTTCCCGTCGCCGGGCTGGAAAGAACTTCAAACTTTCCGCCGGCATCGGCGAGCAATCCGCCGAGTGCGCGTAGACCGACGTGTCCGTCTCTGGACTTCTGGACGGCGTGATCGGCGTCGAATCCCTGTCCATTGTCGTCAACCACTACGTCGATACCCTTCTCTCCCACTGAAACATCTATACGGACTGCGGTCGCTGCGGAGTGAGCGACGACATTACGAACCGCCTCCTGCACCATTCTGTACACGATTCCGGCGGTCTCATCAGAAGGTGACCGATCTCCGAGATCAATGGCCAGCTCAGTTGCGATTCCGCGCGCGGGAAGACCACTGAGCAGATCACCAACGGCAGATTCCAGGCCCTCCTCGGACAAGTTCGGTGGATAGATCTCGACCAAAAGCGAACGTAACGACTTGACGCTGGTTCGGATCGACGCCGACGCGGCTGACGCTTCGGCTGGATCGATCTTCTCCTGACGACCAAGTGCCGCCAGCCCAAGCGACACTCCTGTGAGATCCTGGACGACACCGTCGTGAAGATCACTGGCGATTCGCCTTCGTTCAGCATCGGAGGCGTCGATGGCATGTTGCAACAACAGTTCCCGCTCAACCTGGCCTGCTCGTAGCTGCCTAGCCATGCGCCACGCGAACGGAAACTGAACGAGTTGCAGTGCAATCAACGCCCCTATTGCAATTGGCGCGAACTGACCCCATAGTCGTCGTCCGACATCTGTGACGCCGCTATACAAGAAGTAGGACTCGAAGAGCATCGGAGTTCCTTCGACAGTGGCAATCGGCTGATAGATCTCGAGCAATTTCGCCCCAGACTCGAACCTGTTCTCCACATTGTCGAGGTTGGATATCTCCGCGTGACTATCGCCGGTATCGAACACCGCTTGTTTGTCCTCGGAAAGCTCGAACTTCTCGCCGATCAATCGCGGCTCGTCGGAGTACACAATCGTGCCCTCCGCATCCCAGACCTTGACTCGTACCAGTGAGCCGCGCAGGACGTATTCACGAACGGCATCATCAACGGCATCGAGCGCATCAGCATCGAGATCCATGACGGCGTCAGCAAGAGCGGGAGCAACAATCCCCTGCGCGCTGATCCACGCGACTCGTTCGGCATCATCGATCGCTTGGTCGGTGCCGACGCGGCGACTCACCCAGGCCGTTGCCAATGACACGATGATCAGCGCTACGAATCCCATTAGGGCGAAGCGGAACATCACCGCACCAACCGACACCGGTTCACCGACACGAACCGGTTGACGCCGACTATCGGGCATAACAGGCACGGTACCCGGAACGGATCTGAACAGATGCGGTCAGGAGTGCCGACCGGCTGTTCGAGAACTCCACATACGGCAGCATTTCAGGCAAACGGACTGATCACCACTGCACTTTGGTGCTAGTACCTCCGCGCTGTGAATCAGCGACAGCGCTCGGAGGGTCGTAGGACCAACGTCCACTGGCATCTCGCCCACCGAATGGGGCCAAATGGACACCAACAAGCGAGACCCCCGCCGAGACCCCCGGCCTGATCGAGGAGAAGCCCATGAAACGACCGCTCACCATAGTCATCGCCGCAGCAGCCGCATTGGCGCTCGCAGTGCCCGTGTACGCGACCAAGCCATCGAGCCTTTCACTCGACGATCTGACACCTAGTGAAGAGGATGTCGAGCAGTCCCCCACCACGACCGTGAACGATGCGCCGCAGCCGGTGGTAGTCGACAGCAGCGTTCCCGACGAGGACGACAATGAAGAGTCCGAACCGGACAACAGCGTTCCCGACGAAGAGTCCACCGACGACTTTGCCCCGGAAAGCAGCGTTCCGGATGACGACGACTCGGACGACGACCACGATTCTGACTCCGATGATGACGACGACTCGGATGACTCGGACGACAACGACGACTCGGACGACAACGACGACTCGGACGACAACGATTCTCAGAGCTCGGCCCCGAATAGCAGCGTTCCAACCACCAGCGCACCGGACAGCGACGACCACGACTCCGACGACGACTCGGACGAAGACTCGGACCACGACGACAGCGACGATTCTCAGAGCTCAGTTCCGACCAGCACGCCGGACAGTGACGGGTCCGACGACGATTCCGAGTCAGACGACAACGATTCCGACGACGACGATTCCGAGTCAGACGACAACGATTCCGGGTCAGACGACAACGACGATTCCGAGTCAGACGACAACGATTCCGACGACGACGATTCCGAGTCAGACGACGACCACGAGAACGACGACAATTCCGACGACAGCGAAGACGACTGACGTCGGAACGCACCGTCAACCCCCCCGGGGTTCAGGCGTTCCGCCCGCCCGCCAAGCGCCTGAACCCCGGCCCTTCTCCACAGGGCTGGGGCCCCTACAAACGTGCGCCAAACTGACCGCACGAGAGATCTCGATCAACAGACTTGGGCACCGTGGACCTGTGATAGATGCGTGGTTCTTCGAACGGTTTCTCACGAGTGCTGAACCACACCTGGTAGAAGATTTCGGCGAAGACAAGGCCCGCCAAGTTCAGCGAGATGCTCGAGCATGGTTCGAACAGACCAAACGTGAAGTGCCTTACATCGGCGGTGCACGAAACGTGTTCACGCCAGTTCTCATCGTCAACGTCTGGATCATTTCGCTACACCGCGCGTTGCTGGCGCACGGATCTGACGCCGAGACCACGATTCGGGTGACACAGCACGATCCCAAGCGAGGCGGTTCCCAGCCGACTTCGTATGGTCAGTCGAGAATGGGCGTGATGGCGAAGTTTCCCTCGTCTTCGATGAGTGCGCCGTCAACAAGTTCTACGATGCCGAAGAGTTGCCGGAACTCAAGCCGTACTGCAACTTCTTCGATGTCACGTACAGCCGCCTCATGAACATGGGCGTTGACGCCAGAAAAACCATCGGCCTCTGGTGCGAAAGGTGTGCCCTTCGATATCAGCACGGCCGCGAGACAACCGTTCCGGTCAAGCTCCGGTCGATCATCACCACGTAGCCGGACGCGCCGCACCCATCCAGCCGTTTGTGTGTGTTTTTTGGGTCATATGCGCCAAGAAATTGCATACAAACGTTGTGCGTCGAGGTTTCACGACGGCACGAATCCCGGGGCGTTCGCTGTCACCCGTCTTTCCGGCTGAGGCCGATTGGTTCAGCGCCAACGAATTGGCTGGTGAAGCTCGCAATATTGCCGATGTAGTTCGCCCGCTCGTAAGCCGCCGGGTCGGCCACCGCGTCGCTGGCGACCGCACCTCGCATCTGCTCGACCGACTCGTAGTCGTGCTCGACCATCCACTCGCGTAGTTGCTTTTCGATTGTGGTGAGGTGCTGCACGCCATGGATGAGTAGCGACGATGTCGTCATGGTGACATCGGCACCGGCGAGAATCAGCTTGGCGGAATCGAACCCCGAATGCACGCCGGTGGAACCCGCAATCGAGATCGAAAGATGCTCCCTCAGGATTCCGATCCACCGCAGGGGCAAGCGAAGCTCCTCTGGGGTGCTCAACGCAATCCGTGGCATGACATCGAGCGTCTCCAGGTTGAGATCTGGCGAGTAGAACCGGTTGAACATGACCAGACCTGACGCTCCAGCCTCTTGGAGACTCACAGCGAATGCAGACAAAGACGAGTAGTAGGGCGATAGTTTCACGGCGATCGGGATGGAGACTTCCTCGCCGATGAGCGCGACCAACTCGAGATGTTCGCGCTCGAGAGATGCGCCATCGATCAGAGGATTCGCGGCCACCGTGTAGAGGTTCAGTTCCATTGCGTCGGCCCCGGCGCCTTCCAACAACCTGGCGTACTTCAGCCAGCCGCCGATGTTGGTTCCATTCAGGCTGGCAATCACTGGAACATCCACGCGTTCCTTGGCCTTCTCGATCATCTCCATATAGGCGTCGATACCGGAGTTGTAGTCATCGACCTCAGGGAAGAAAGACATCGCCTCACCGAAACTCTCCCGGTGAATACTGAACAACCGGTCGATCTCGAGGGTGTCGTGTTCAATCTGCTCCTCGAACAATGACGGCAACACGATCGCGGCGACGCCCGCCTCCTCCAGTTCGGCCATGCGATCAAGGTCGCCAGTGAACGGCCCGGCCGAGGCGACCAACGGCGATTTCAGGGACAGGCCCAGATACTTGGTGTGTAGATCAGTCATTTCGTGCCACCTCCACAGGTGCATCGGTTTCTTCGTCGTCCTTCACGACCACTACATCGGATGCGCGAGGAACCATTCGTTCGATCCCGGCCAACTGTTCGTATAGACGCCAACGCTCATCGATACCGGCCTGCGCAAGATCGAGCAGCTGCGCAGATCGGTCGGGATCCGATCGCGCCAACATCGCGAAACGTGCCTCTTTCAGTGCGAATTCGCGAAGCGGAATCGTCGGCGCAGACGAGTCGAGCTGGAACGGATGTTCGTGCTCTTCGGTCGTTGGCCGATAGCGATAAAGCGGCCAGTAGCCGGACCTCACTGCCTCTTTCTGATGAGACATCGACGTCTCCATATCAATGCCATGTGCGATACAGGTCGAGTACGCGATTATCAGCGACGGCCCGTCCCATGCATCCGCTTCTTGCAAGGCCTTCACCGTTTGGATATCACTGCCACCGATTGCAATTTGCGCGACGTAGACGTTGCCATAACTGCGAGCGACGGCACCAAGATCTTTCTTGCCGGTCGCCTTGCCTGCCACTGCGTACTTGGCAATCGCTCCCAGCGGAGTGGCCTTCGAAGCTTGCCCGCCAGTGTTGGAGTACACCTCGGTGTCGAGCACCAGCAGATTGACGTTGCGACCGCTCGACAACACCTGGTCGACTCCACCGAATCCGATGTCATATGCCCAGCCGTCGCCCCCGACGATCCACGTACTCGAACGGACCAGTTCATCGCAGATGGTTTCGAGTCGTCGTGCCGTCGCTTTCGTTGTGTCGTCAGCCGACTCGACCAGATCCGTAAGTCGTTCCTTGAGCACTGCCACTCGCGTTCGTTGTTCGATGACGCCACTCTCGGTCGGAGCCGTGTTGGCGAGCAGGGAATCGACTAGCTCGCCCCCGATCGAATCGGCTAGCTCGATGACCAGCCGGCGCGCTTCGCGCTGGTGGTGCTCGATGCCAAGCCTCATGCCGAGGCCGAACTCGGCGTTGTCCTCGAAGAGTGAGTTCGACCACGCCGGACCGAGGCCATTTACGTTCTTCGACCACGGTGTTGTCGGCAGATTGCCTCCGTATATCGATGAACAACCCGTGGCGTTGGCTACGACCAGCCGGTCACCGAACAACTGGGTGAGCAACTTGAGATAGGGCGTTTCACCACAGCCGGAGCATGCCCCAGAGAATTCGAACAGCGGCTCCAGCAGCTGAGAGTTCTTAACCGAACCATGGGTGATCGCCGTGCGATCGAGCTCAGGAATCGCCTTGAAGAAGTCCCATCGCTCAGCCTCGACGTCATGATGCTCGTCAGCCAATTGCATGTTGATGGCCTTGCGCTTGACCTTCGTCTTGTCCTTCGCCGGACATACCTCGACACAGATCCCGCAACCAGTGCAGTCATCGGGCGCGACCTGGATCGTCATCTGATAGCCGTCGAGCTCACGTGACCGGAAGTTCTTGGTCAGGAAGTTGTCGGCGGCATCAGCCAGCGCGGTCGGCTCGTACGCCTTCATCCTGATCGTTCCATGCGGGCAGACAATCGCGCACTTGCCGCAATCGATACACAGATCGGGCTCCCACACCGGAATCTCCGCCGCCAACCGGCGCTTCTCGAACTGTGTGGTTCCGGTCGGGAATGTGCCGTCGATTGGCATGGCCGACACCGGCAGAAGGTCGCCCTGGCCGGCGATCATCTTCATCGTCACCCGTTCGATGAATTCGGTGGAGTTGACATCGCGTGCGGAGTCCAACATGTCCAGGGTGGTTTCGAGATCCGAGCCCACGTGATCGGGCACAGGGACTTCGGCCAGTTCCTCGAGCGCACGTTCAACTGCCGCTTCGTTGCGCTCGACGACGAGCCGACCACGACGTCCGTATGCGGAGACGATCGACTCGTTGATGGCGGTGATTGCTGCGTCTTGCTCCATCACATCGGTCAGCACGAAGAAACAGGGCTGCATCACCGTATTGATCCGCCCTGGCATGCCTAGTTCACGCGCGATCTTGGCAGCATCGATGGTGAACACGCGCAGGTCGCGCTCGACGATGCGCTGCTTGATAGATGTCGGAAGGTGCTCCCACACTTCGTCTGCCGCATAGGGCGCGTTGAGTAGGAAGGTGCCGCCCGTCTTGACGTCAGCCAGCACGTCAAACCGGTCGAGCAGCCCGAATTGATGACAGGCGACAAGGTCGGCCTCCTGCACGAGATACGTCGACCGGATCGGATCCGGGCCGAATCGGAGATGCGAAACGGTCATCGACCCCGACTTCTTCGAGTCGTACACGAAGTAACCCTGCGCATGGAGACCCGGCTCGGATCCGACGATCTTGACCGACGCTTTGTTGGCCCCAACAGTCCCGTCGCTGCCGAGTGCATAGAACACAGCCGAACGGTTGCGTGAATCCGTTCGGAAGGTGTCGTCGACCTCGAGGCTCAGCCCAGTTAGGTCGTCAACAATGCCGACGGTGAATCGCCGCTTGGGCGTCTCGGCCGCCGCCTCGTCCAACACGGATTTCGCCATGGCTGGCGTGAACTCCTTGGAGCCCAGGCCGTACCGGCCACCAATTGTGCGAACGTTCTGTCGATCCGACTCGGCCAACGTGGTGACAACATCCTGGAACAGCGGTTCACCAACGGCACCCGGTTCCTTCGTCCGGTCGAGCACGGCGATAGATCGCACGCTCGCGGGAAGGGCCTCGAGGAACGCTGAAGTCGGAAACGGTCGAAACAGACGAACGGTCAGCAATCCGACCTTCTCTCCGTCCGCGACAAGCTTGGCGACCGCTTCACCAGCTGCACCTGACCCAGACCCCATGATTACGATCACGCGCTCAGCGTCCGGAGCACCTTCGTAGTCAACAAGGCCGTACTGTCGGCCCGTGAGGGCAGCGAGTTCGTCGAAGACCTCCTCGACAATCCCCGGCACGGCCTCATGGAACTGATTCGCTGCTTCACGAGCCTGGAAGAAGACGTCAGGATTCTGTGCAGTGCCGCGAATGACCGGGGCGGTCGGCCTGAGGCGGCGGAGCTTGTGAGCCTCGATGTCGTCTTCTCTGACGAGTCGGCGGAGATCTTCATCATCGATCAGATCGATGCGGTTGATCTCGTGCGATGTCCGGAACCCATCGAAGAAATGCAAGAACGGAATACGCGATCGAAGCGTCGCCGCATGCGAAACCGCAGCGAAGTCTTGGGCCTCCTGAACAGAACTCGCACACAACATGGCAAAGCCCGTTGAACGGGCCGCCATCACGTCACTGTGATCGCCGAAGATTGACAGGGCGTGTGTGGCCAGCGCGCGAGCGGCAACGTGAATCACCGCAGGTGTGAGTTCACCGGCGATCTTGAACATGTTCGGCAGCATCAACAACAGGCCCTGCGACGCAGTGAACGTTGTGGCGAGCGAACCGGTCTGCAGTGCGCCGTGGAGCGTTCCGGCTGCACCAGCCTCGGACTGCAATTCGACGATCTCAGGAACCGCACCCCAAAGGTTTGAGCGGTCGGTGGCAGCCCACGCGTCTGAAAGCTCGCCCATCGGCGATGCAGGTGTGATCGGGTAGATCGCGACCACTTCGGACAATGAGTAGGCGACCCTCGCGGCAGCCTCGTTCCCGTCGATACAGGCAGATGTCATAGGACCAGTTAAGTCCCTCAGAACGGCCACGACGACAGCCCTAGGTCCCAAATGTGTTCGCTCGTCCCTCCGTCTACGAATAGGCCTTGCCGTAGTCGCACGTAAGCCAACGTTCGGGTGTGAGCCGTACGAGTACAGATTCGGCGTTTGATGCGTTCTGTGCTGTGTACTGAGCGCCGAGTTCGGGCCCGAGATACCGCACGGCGAGTACCGAGACGTCAAGGTCAGGTTCTTGCAGGGTGACCGGACCTTCGACCATCACATATCGGTATGGCGGATTCTCATCCTGCACTGTCATCGTCGCCCGGCCAGCACGTCGGAGCAGCTTGGCTTTCAGGAATCGCCATCCATCGAGATGACCACATCGCCATTGTCGTACAGGTACCAGATCGGAAGCGCAAGCGGTCCCTTTCCGTTCCGCTCGATTGACAGAATCCCGATGTGTACACCACTCAGGAACTCAACTCGCTCATCAGTTGTCATGTCAGTATCGGCCATGCACCAGTGTGACACCCCTCACGATCATGAGGGGTAATTGTTCGAATTCAGAGGCCAGAAATCAATCGGTCATGAGAACGCGCCGGCCTCTGCGGCACCGCACAGCCGATGCATTTGGGGTTCTGGCGATCATCTAGCCTGCTCAGGATATGGACAATGAACAGAGTCAGGTGGCAGCGGGATCGATGGTGTCCAAACAGGTGGCCCGACGGCGCGCTTTGCTGGTTACAGCAGGGGCATTCGTCGCCGGGGCCCTCGGAGCAGCGTTCTTCCTACGTCGCCAATTGCTCGGGCTGGCCGTCCGAGCCGTTCCGTACGTCCGCGAACCTGCAACCATCAACCGACCGACGCTGATCATCAACCGTTGGAGCGGCGATGGCGGAGCGAAGCGTGTGGGGCTCGAGGAGGCGTGCCAAGCGGCCGGCATCACAACCGTGATGCTCGAGCCCGAGGATGATCTGGCGCAGCTCGCCAGAGACGCCATCGCAAACGGTGCGGACGCCATCGGAATGGCCGGCGGAGACGGCTCGCTTGCCACGGTGGCGGCAGTTGCGGTGGAGAAGGGGGTGCCGTTCTTCTGCGTACCGGTCGGAACACGCAATCACTTCGCCCTCGATCTTGGCCTCGACAGGGACGACCCATTGTCCGCCCTCGACGCCCTGTCGAACGGCGATCTGGTCAAGATCGACCATGGCATTGCCGGCGGCCAGTTCTTTCTGAACAATGTCAGTTTGGGCGTCTACGCGCAAGCCATCCATCACGGGGAGTACCGCGACAACAAGAAGACCACCATGGCCGAAACGTTCGCTGCGGCCGCCGCGAGTTCGGACGATCAGGCGGCCATTCGCTATGTGACACC
>JADWMG010000206.1 GCA_015767405.1 Actinomycetota bacterium | reverse complement strand
GTTGGTTGCAGTTCATGGCCAGATATACCGGACCAAAATGCCGATTGAGTCGCCGCGAAGGCGCCGATCTGATGCTCAAGAGCCGCGCGCGGCCGCTGGATTCCAAGTGCAAACTTGAAACACCACCGGGCCAGCACGGCGCGCGCCGTCAGCGGCGCATGTCGGACTATGCGTTGCAGCTGCGTGAGAAGCAGAAGCTGCGACGTATGTACGGAGTGCTGGAGAAGCAATTCCGGATTTATTACGCCAAAGCGGACCAGAAAAAGGGCCCCACCGGCTCTAATCTACTGCAGGCTCTGGAGTGCCGCCTCGACAACGTCGTCTATCGGATGGGCTTCGGCGCCACCCGCGCGGAATCGCGCCAGCTTGTCGGTCACAAGGCGATCACGGTCAATGGCCGCTGCGTCAACATTCCTTCTTATCAGATTAAGCCGAGCGACGTTGTCGCCATTCGAGAAAAGGCCAAACAGCAGGCGCGCATTCAGGACTCTCTGACTGTTGCCGAGCAGTACGGTTTTCCCGACTGGGTCGATGTGGACACCGGCAAAATGGAAGGCGTATTCAAAACCGTTCCCGAAAGGGAAGAACTACCCCCCGATGTGAACGAACAGTTGGTCGTAGAGCTCTACTCCAAGTAGTCACGCCAGGTCATATCGAGACAGGAGACGAAAATATCATGCAGGTTGCTGCTACACAGCTACTCACCCCCCGCGTCGTCGACGTCCGGGAAGTTGGAGCCGATACAGCGAAGGTTGTCATCGAGCCACTGGACCGCGGATTCGGCCATACCCTTGGTAATGCCTTGAGGCGCGTACTGCTGTCCTCGATGCCGGGATGCGCGGTTACCGAGGTGGATATCGAGGGCGTGCTTCACGAATACACGACCATCGAAGGCGTGCAGGAAGACGTCACCGAAATTCTGTTGAACTTGAAGGGGCTTGCGATTCGCATGCATTCCCGCGACGAGTCCGTTCTGACTATCAACAAGAAGGGTCCCGGCACGGTGTACGCTAGTGACATCGTAATCGACCACGACGTCGAAGTGGTGAATCCCAACCACGTCATCGCCCACCTTACCAAGGCGGGTCAGCTCAATATGAGCATGACGGTGCAGAAGGGTCGCGGATATCACCCGGCTTCTGCCCGCATCGCCGAGGATGATGCCGAGCGGCCCATCGGTAACCTGCTCCTGGATGCATCCTTCACGCCGGTGCGCAGGGTGTCCTATGTGGTCGAAAGCGCGCGCGTCGAGCAGCGTACCAATCTCGATAAGCTGATTATCGAGCTCGAGACCAACGGGACCCTCGACCCCCGCGATGCGATTCAACACGCGGCAACGCTGCTGCGCGAGCAGTTGGCTTTCTTCGTCGAAGACATTACGCCGGAAGACATGCCGACCTCGTCACCGGAGCCCGATGTCGATCCCATTCTTCTTCGTCCGGTGGACGATCTGGAACTGACCGTGCGTTCGGCCAACTGCCTGAAGGCGGAGAGCATTTACTACGTTGGCGATCTGATTCAACGCACCGAGGTGGAGCTGCTGAAGACGCCGAATCTCGGCAAAAAATCGCTTACCGAGATCAAGGATGTTCTTGCTGCGCGGGGCCTGTCATTGGGCATGCGTCTGGAGAGTTGGCCTCCCGCGGGTCTTTACGGTGACGATAGAGAGTCTTGAGCGAATAGCTCCCGAGCAGAAGCCTAGAGCGAGATAACATCCTATGCGTCATCGTAAGAGCGGACGTCACCTGAATCGTAACCGCAGCCATTTGCGGGCAATGTTCAAGAACATGTCCACGTCTCTGGTTCGTCACGAGTTGATTAAGACTACGGTCCCCAAGGCCAAGGAGTTGCGTCGCGTCGTCGAGCCGCTGATAACACTGGCCAAGATCGACAGCGTGGCCAACCGGCGCCTTGCTTTCGCCCGGCTGCGCGACAGGGACTCCGTCACCAAGCTCTTCAACGAGCTGGGCCCCCGCTACAAGGAACGGCCCGGCGGTTATCTGCGCATTCTCAAGTGTGGACCACGATCCGGGGATCGCGCGCCCATGGCCTACGTGGAACTGGTGGACCGGCCCGCCGTCGCAAGCTGGACGCGAGACAAGGCAAGGGTCTGTCCCACCTGATCGTGAAGGTCGGCGAGTTTCGTTATCTCTGCAGCAAAGTCGGCAGAACCCCCAGTTGAACCCGCGGTGCCTGCTGGTGCAGCGCCTGCTTCGCTGTCCGCTGATGTGACCTTCTGCGGTTCGATATCCAGATCACTCATCGCCTGCTCAAGCTCGGCATCGTCCATTTCCTCAGGATCCGTCCCTGTGTGCTCCTCGATGCGCTTGGCATCGCGTGTAGAGAACTTGTAGGCCCCAAACGCGACAAGCCCACCTACGAGCAGGACCCTACGCCTCCGCACCCGCCTCGCCCGTCGTCGCATCCGTCGTGGTCCTCCACCCATCCTCGGCATCGTCGCTCCCTTCGTTCTGACTCAGTCGAGTCGTTCCATGATCTCATGCACCTTAAGCCGCCCATTGTTGGTGCTCTGTGTCGGCCCGGATCCGACACTCCATCTCCATTCTGCACCACTCGCCGACGAGGAGACCTCGAAGCAAACAGCCTCACCCCTGCGAACCTCGACGGGTTCGGCGAGCGGCAAGAACCCGTGCGCCCAACTCGGCACTACGGTCGGCGGCGAGTTCGTGATAGTGATACCACGTGAGAGAGTGGATTGGAACCAGACCCCGATGCCGTGCACGACCGCATCCTTGAGACCCTCGCTGCACACGCGGCCTCGAAGCGAGGTCGGCACATCCGAGAAGTCTGTGCCGAAGACAACCGTAGGTGGAGTCGCAATGGCAGCCGGGCTCAGATCCGTCCACTGGACGTTGTTGTGCACGATGCGGCTCAACGGCGTGAAATCCAATGTCATCAGTGGCTGCGACCACCGCTCAATGGGCGCGTAGTCTCGCGGGACGCTCACCAGACTCGCGACGGCATCCAACTGTTCTGGGATGATCGCTGCGTCGGGTTTGAGGAACCGTTCCTTCGCGTCCGCAACCCAAGTGATGATGCCCTCGTCGAAGCCGGTGTTCCCGATCGTCTCGGTGATGAGAACGTCCGCCGGTTCCGGAACCTCAATATCGAGCGATGACCCTTCGATGAAGACGATCGAATCCGCGAGTCCGTTCCGATCAGCGATTTCGCGGGCGATCGCAATGACCGGTTCGCGCTCGATCGAATAGACACGGGACGCGCCGGCCCTGACAGCGAACAGGGAGAGCACCCCCGTACCCGAGCCGATGTCAACGACCACATCTCCACTCTTCACGGTCCCAACGATGGCTCTGAGAAAGGACGAGGTCCTGGCCTCGTCAGCGAGCATCGAGTGATGAAAATCGACTGTGTCCACCGCCGTACCGTCGTAGCCGCTCATCGGGCTCCGTTCAACAGAGCCTCGGACTTGGGCGGCGCCACCGCCGCGGACGCGACCGACTTGAAATCGGGGCCGTCGTCAGAAACTCCCCGGATCGCCGGCCTGGCCGAGTCGATCGCTGCCGGAACAGACCAGATCATCTGACTTCGATCTCGCCGCACTCGCCGGCTCTGTTCGCCTCAGGCAAGGAGCTTTGCCTTCTGGGCTGCGAACTCCTCGTCGGTCAACTTGCCCGAGTCGTGGAGATTCGACAACGTGGCGAGTTGATCGGCGGTACTCGTACCGCTGTCGGCAACGCTCCTGACGTATTCGTTCTGAGCGGCCTGCGATTCAGCAGCCTTCGCTGCGGACCGTTCCCGCATCTTGTCACCGTTAGCGATCAAGTACACGAACACACCGAGGAACGGCAAGATGATCACGAAGAACGTCCATCCGGCTTTGCCCCATCCCGAGATGTCGCTGCGGAAGATGTCCACGAAGACTGTGATGAGCAGCCAGATCCAGATGATGAACATGAAGAACCAGAGCATCGCCCAGAACAGGTCGAACAACGGCATGTCGTATTCCCTTTCGATTGGTGACAGGTGCGTTGACGGTTGACTTCAGGCCGCATACTCATCTCCCTCGACGAGAGATCGGGGTCTGCAGTCAATCAGTGTCGAGACCAGTGTGGCAGAGGCCACCACCCCGCTCCAATCCGCTTCGCTCGGTGAGTCGCCGTTCGGAGTTCTGAACGGTCGACGCCGCCAACCCGACCTCGAAACCAAAGTGATCGGCACCCCAGCGGCGTCTGCGGCGCAGACGAAGCACTCTGCGTCGCAGCTGACGTGGTGTCCGATTCGGAGACCTGTGCGGCCGACACGACCTGTCGAACAGGCCCCGGTCACCCTCAGCAACGTATCGGTCCCGCCACTTACGTACCGTCTTGGCATCAACCTGAAACCGGCCAGCTGTCGCCTCGACCGTCCAACGTTGATCCAGCACACACCGGACCATGCGACGCCGGCCTTCGACAGTAAGCGGCGCATTCGGATGCTGCCGCAGGGTTGTAGCGTTAGCCAC
>JADWMG010000205.1 GCA_015767405.1 Actinomycetota bacterium | reverse complement strand
ATTGGCAGGCACTGCCTTCGCCTCCGGCCCCTGGCCCCGCCACACGATCGCCCCGGCGGGGCACACCCGGGCGCACTCCCGCCGCATCTGTGACGAGTCGGACCGGCCCCTCGAGGCTCAGCCACCGACCTCGATCCACCTGACACACGGCTGCTCGTTGGCCGGCATGCTGCATACGGCCGGCATTTCTGGCTTTCTGCGAGTCGGCCCATGTGATGACCCGCGCTACTCGCGCTTCGCTGTCGTAGCTGAACCCGACAGCTACGACGTGGGGTGAATTGTCGCCGCGCAGAGTAGTCAGTGACGCCAGGTGAGATTCCGCGAGGAATGTGAGAACGTCGTCGGGGAGGTCGCCGAGGTCGAAGGCCATGTCGATGTTCTAGTGGCTACTCCGTTGCGATTGCTTCCAGCACGTTCATGTTTGATGCCTTGAACGACGGGTAGATCGCCGCGAACAATCCAGCGATCACTGAGCCGATGAGGATGAGACCGATGATCATTGGATTGAAGGCCAATTTGCTGATCACGTCGTCGGGCACCGCGAGCGACAGGATGACTCCGAGGAACGTTCCGAGAACGATCCCGACAATGGCGCCGAAAGAAGACACGATGACCGCCTCCCAGCGCACCGAACGCCGGATTTGGCGTTTGTTCATCCCGACGGCTCGGAGCAGCCCGATTTCTCTGGTCCGCTCGAAGACGCCGAGCGCCAGCGTGATCGATATTCCGAGAATCGCGATCAGGATTGCGAATGCCAACAGCATCGTGATGATGATCAGTAGCTGGTTGATCTGGGCTTCCTGCGAGGCGAGGAACTCGGCATTGGTCTCGACCTCGGCCTGGGGGAAGGGCTCCATGGCAGCCCGTACCGCTATGTCGCCCATCTCTGGGTCTACGCCGTCAGCCAACTTGGCAATGACGAAGAAGTCGCGCGCTGGGGCGTCGCTGACCGACTCGAGGGTGTCGATGCTGATCAGCCAGTTGCCGAATGTTGCATCGGCGTAAATGCCGGCCACGGTCAATGTGGAAACCACACCGTTCTGATACGTCACGTCGAGTTCCGAGCCGACCACAAGGTCGAGATCACCAGCTGGATCTGTGTGGATCAGCACCTCATCAATACCGAGATCCGCGATTGTGCCCGCCTGGAGATCTGGATCGACGAGCTTCTCGAACGCAACCGGATTGACAGCCCCGAAGTTCTTCTGATCGCCTTGGACCAGACCTGCGACCCCCCGAACCGGAGTTACAGCGTCGAGTTCCGGTACCTCGGCGAGCGTGTCAGCCACGATCGGTGACAGACCCTGGAAGCTCTGATCGGTAACGATGTAGTCGGCGGAGATGGCGTTGTTGAGAGTGTCAACGAGCGTGGACCGTAGCGATGACGCAAAGACCGCAGCGCCACTCACAAGAGCAACGCCGATCATCAGCGCGGCAGCACTTGATGAAGTGCGTCGAGGTGCTCGCGCAACATTCTGTCTGGCAATTGCGCCCGGCACCTTGAACAGTTTGGCGATCGGCCAACCGATTACCCGTGTGACCGGACGAGCAATTGTCGACGACACGCTGGCGACGCCGAGGAAGAGCATCAGCGCTCCGCCTCCGGCGAGTGCTATGAGCCCGACGGTGCCGCCGGGTGTGAGGAACAAACCGACGATGAACATCAGCGCTCCCACGATGCTCAGAACCGTGCCTGTGACAAGTCGGCGCTTGCGCATTGCCACGAACCCCAATTCCGGGCGCATCGCCGCAACGGGGGGAATGCGTGATGCGCGGCGTGCTGGAACGATGACGGAAAGCATCGTGATGCCAATGCCGACGAATGCTGCCACGACGATGGTGCGCGGGGCGAGGACCGTCGACGTTGACGGGAAACCAGCCCCGGCTGCGTCGAATGCAAAGATCAGGAGGCGGGCAACCAGCACGCCGCCAGCGATTCCGAGCACCGTAGAGATGATGCCGAGGGCCAGCGCTTCGAGGGTGATCATTCGTCGGACCTGCTTGCCCGATGCACCAACTGCGCGGAGCAATGCGAGTTCGCGGAGCCGTTGCCCGATCGTGATCTGGAACACGTTGTTGATGATGAACGCAAATATCAGTAGCCCGGTCCCGAAGATGTCGACGAACGCGGTGACCGAATCTGTCGTTTCTTCGGCAACTACCTCGCCGGTGACAACCTCGGTACCAGTCGGAATTGCGTCGGCAATCGCCGACTGCACTTCGGCGACGTTGGCGCCGTCGTCAACCTTGATGTCGATCACGTCGACCTTGCTGCCGGCTCCGAAATTGATCAAGGCGGTGTCGAGGTCGAGTACGACCAGTGCTGCGCCCCCGAAGCTGTCGGCGCTGCCGAGCCCGATAGTTGCCGTGATCGTGCCCTCGTATTGTCCGGTGTCTGTGAGGTACGTGACTTCATCTCCCACCGCGAGTTTCTCTCGATCTGCGGTGGCTTTGTCGACGGCAAGTTGGTCAGCTCCCTCTGGCGGCTGGCCATCTTTGAGTGTTATCCCCTCGAGGCCGTTGCCCGACACCCACGACACGCCAATGCTGGGGCCTGGGGTGGAGACGACCTCGCCGTCGTCGTTGAGAAGCTGTGCATACCGTTGAATTGCAGGCTCGACGACGTCGACACCCTCGACCTGCTGGATAGTGTCCGTAATAGCGAGGTCAATCGGCTCCCGGGCCTCGTCGCTGTCGAACTCTTGAGCGCTGCGGACTTCGAGGTCGACGTCTTCGTTGAGTTCCTGAAACAACTCGGTAAAAGTCTCCCTCAGGCTGTCGGCGAGAACGAACGAGCCCACGACGAATGACACGCCCGCGGTGATGGCGGCCGCAATCGCGAGAGTGCGTCCCCAGCGGGCACGGATGCTCCTACGTGCGATCAGCGCGGTGGAACCAGCGCTCACGTCAGTCCCAATTCTTCAGGTGATCGATCACTTGATCCGGTGTCGGATCAAGCATCTCGCCGGTGACTTTGCCGTCTCCGACGAAGATGACGCGGTCGGCGTACGACGCGGCGATGGGGTCGTGGGTGACCATTACGATTGTTTGGCCGAATTCGGTGACAGCCCGGCGCATGAAGTCGAGAATCTCAGCGCCTGTGACCGAATCGACGTTGCCAGTCGGTTCGTCGGCGAAGATGATCTGCGGTTGTGATGCGAGTGCTCTGGCGACGGCCACCCGCTGCTGCTGGCCGCCCGATAGTTCACTCGGGCGGTGTTGCAGCCGGTCTTCGAGGCCCACGGTCATGATCACCTGCTCGATCCACTCAGTGTCGCCGGATTCGCCCCCCAGGGTCATCGGCAGCATTATGTTCTCCTGCGCCGTGAGTGTCGGGATCAGATTGAAGGCCTGGAAGATGAACCCGACCTTCGTGCGACGGAGTTCGGTTAGCGCCTTGTCGTTGAGGGAAGCGAGGTAGGTGTCGCCAATGTAGGTCGCACCAGCTGTCAGCGTATCGAGGCCGGCCAGGCAGTGCAGGAGGGTGGACTTTCCTGATCCCGATGGGCCCATGATGGCGGTGAACTTCCTGGCTTCGAACGACACGGTCACATCGTCGAGCGCTCGAATCTGTGCATCACCAACTCCGTAGAGCTTGGAAGCATCGACCGCTCCAGCGGCAGTCACGCTCTCTGACTCGGTGGGTGGCGGGGGCGCGGGAGGTGCTGGGGGTGCAGGCGTATTCATGGAATCCAGGTCTACTCGCGTTTCCGATGAGGCACATCAACCTGTGGTGTGATTGGTGTCATCCTGATGGATGACGCACCGAGCGATGCGCTATTGGTTGCCGGGGACGACGAGGCCTGACTCGTACGCAACAACCACTGCCTGCACGCGATCTCGGGCACCGAGTTTGGCGAGGATTCGCCCGACGTGCGTCTTGACCGTAGCTTCACCCACGAAGAGGTCGTCCGCGATCTCGCGGTTCGATTCGCCACGGGCCATGAGTTTGATGACGTCGAGTTCGCGTTCGGTGAGTTCGCCGACTCCTGGGAACGAATCGACGCTCGTGTCGGGCAAACGTGCGATCTCGTCGATCAGGGCACGCGTCACGGACGGCGCCAACAGGGCGTCGCCTCGGGCGATCACCCGAATGGCCTCCACGAGTTGTTCGGCGGGAGCGTCCTTGAGCATGAACCCGCTAGCGCCGGCGCGCAGCGCGGCGTGCACGTAGTCGTCGAGGTCGAAGGTGGTGAGCATCATCACCATCGTTGATGGATGTTGGTCTCTGATTGCCGCGCAAGCTTCAATCCCGTCGACTCGTGGCATCCGAACGTCCATCAAGATGACGTCAGGCTTCGCCCGCTTGGCGATCTCGATCGCTGCAGCTCCGTCGGCGGCCTCGCCGACGATCGAGAGGTCCGACTCGGCTTCCAAGATCATTCGGAATCCGACACGGACCATCTCCTGGTCGTCTACGAGCATGACCCGGATCATGCCGAAGCCCTCCCTTCGAGCGGTAGAGATGCCCTGAGCCACCAGCCTCCACCTGGGCGGGGTTCG
>JADWMG010000051.1 GCA_015767405.1 Actinomycetota bacterium | reverse complement strand
CCGTCGCCTACGTGGCGGTCGGAGTAGCTCTCGTACCAACTCGGCTCGCCAGTGAAGTCGGGCTCTATCTCGGCTGTGGCACCCAACCCTAGGTGAATTGGGCTGCTGCCAATACGGGCCGGTTCGTCAGTCATGACTTCATACTTGCCAAGAATGGCCGTCGGCGAAAGCCCCGCACACCTCAATGACGGACTAACACGCCAAGGTTCGGATGCGTCGAGCCCCTCAAGACCGTACGGGAGCGGCTAGGAAACGCGCTCGAAAAGATAGGCGAAAGGCGACTTGGTGTAGCCGATGCCGCGACCGGTCTCGTGGAGCAACTCGACGGTTACTTCGACATCTCGCTTTGGCAATAGGTACGTGTCGAGTTCCTCCGTCAGCACCGAGTAACGCCCGGAGCGTGAGACGACCACACCGCGGAGGCGGAACCGAGGGTCGAGAGAAGCCATGGCGGCGTCCCCATGACTTGAGTTCACGAGGAGAACACCGCCCGGTCGGAGGTAGCGAGTGCAGTATTCGGAGACAAAGCCGGCGTAGAGCGAAATGAGCAGATCGAAGTAACAATCAGCCAGGTCAAGTTCGTCGGCGTAGTCGGCGTTGACGAACTTCACCGCGTGATGAACCGGGTCGACGTCATGCGCGACGAGCAACTCGCTGACTCCGCGCTCGTCCGAGAAGAACCGCTCCGCTCTGCGATCGACATCGACGTAGGTCACAGAGGGCCAGACGAAAGACGGCGCTAGGTCTACGTACGAACCCGGATACAACACCGAGCTCGCTGCCACTTCCCTCGCAACAGCTTCGAAGAGCCGATGTCGATCGCCAACATGTCGATCCTGCTGCTCCCACAGTTGACGGGTACGTTCGAGCACGCGCCGAGCCTATGCAGGACGGTGGAAGGTCACTGCCGAATGCAAAGCGTGGGCGATCGGACAACCCCTGACTGAACACGAGTACTAGAAACTCGTTGCAGGGCTAGGCGTCGATGAGCTGTTCGCTGAGGCTCCAGAGCGCATCGGCTCGGGATTCGTCTGTGATGTACGGCTCGAAACCGTTGCGCCCGACGTTGACGCCCTCCACACCGACCCCGCAGTCAGCCAGGTAGGCACCGCTGTGGCCGACCACATCCGGGGTCGTCGCCGCCCACACCTGGGTGGCGGCGCCCTGCGGGATGCTCTTGAACCGCATGCCGCCCGACTCGCCCGACTTGGCGGCACGTTCCTTTGAACGCTCGAGCATCTGCTGCATCAGGTCGTCGTCGAGATGTCGGCCGAGGTTGGTCCTGATTCCACCTGGATGAACCGAGAATGCGAGCACCCCGTCGTCCGCTAGTCGACTGCCCAGTGCCAGTGCATGCAACGCGTTCGCCGACTTCGAGCGGCCGTAGGAAATCCAGGCGTCATAGTCGCCGTGTTCGTAGTTCGGATCGTCGAGATCGACGTCGGAAATTCCGTGCGCTGCCGATGACAGGTTCACGATTCGTGGCTGATTTCCAGCGACTACGGCAGGTTGTAGCAGCCGAGTTAGTTCGAAGTGGCCGAGATGATTCGTACCAAACTGCATTTCGAAGCCGTCGGCAGTGTGCCCGAACGGGCATGCCATCACACCGGCATTGTTCAGCAACACGTCGATTGGCTGGCCGCCGCCGAGGAACCGGGTAGCGAACGAACGGATGCTCGCCAGGTCGGCCAAGTCGACGACATCGAGCGACAAGTCAGCGTCAGGCACCTCGGCGCGGATGCGGCTGGCCGCCTCGATGTTCTTCTCCGGATCGCGTGCCAGCATCAGTACCGACGCGCCGTGAGCAGCAAGGGCTCGCGTCGACTCCTCGCCGAGGCCGCTCGCGGCGCCAGTGATCGCAAAGCGCCGCCCGGACAGATCAAAACCTGCGAGAACTTCGTCGGTCGTCGATTCGTTGTTGAAAGCCATGTTCGGACGGTAGCTGTGAGGGCCGGCCGACCTGCCAGCCAGCGGCGACGACCACGAGGGCTGGACGCCAGGATTCAGGAGGCGCCCAGCAGGCGCGCAATTCCCTCTCTCGCGGATGCAAGGTTCTCGACGTAGCGTCCGAGGTGGGCGGTTGCTTCGGCATCGACGCCAATCCGCTCGCCAATCATCTTGTTGAATCCGTCGAGACGGGCGTTCATCAACCATGCAGAGAGCTCTGGATCGGCCGACCAGACCTGTCGGTTAGTTAGCTCGACCTCCATCAGCTCGACCCAGTGCCGAGCAACAGTCGGCGGAACGATCGGAGTACAGAGACGGTTCTTCTCCTGATCGTCGTCGTCGACGGCCGTTGCCCCCTGTTCGAGAACAATGTTGCCTCGCTCCAGAGTCGTGACGCGGCCAAGCCGGACAATGTTTTCGACGCGACAGAGTTGTTCGAATTCCCCATCGCTCACGACTGCACAGTGGTAGGCCGTCGGCACAACGCTCGGATGATTCGGCGCAGTTCCCCGACCGCCTCGAACTGCAAGAACAGATCCTCGATCGAATCAGCCTGAGCGAGGCACTCCGTCTGATCTGCGGGGCTCTAGGCAACCCGTGGGAAGAACTCTTCGGCCAGCTGCGTGTTTCCCCGATCGAGCAACCACGAATCGCGCGGCATAGATCGTATTGTGCTCAGGTGTGATTGGTGCCCCGGCCCATGCAGCCACTTCATCCTCAATCGGTACGCACAATTCGTCGACCAACATGGCCTTGACCGAGTCGGTCCCTCCACCTGACCCGTCATCACCGCAGCCGGTTACCGCAATTCCGATTGCGGTCGCCAACGCGAGTCCTCGATGAACGTTGCGCATCATCGTGCCCAGCCCTCTCGTCGTCTCTCCCGTATGCCTGCAGCATCCGGCATCTCGAACCAGACCGGTAGGGCCAAGCAGGACGGCGTAACACCAGGACCCTGACCCCTGGTGTTACGAACCCATCACGTGTTTGGCGATGACGATTCGCTGGATCTGATTGGTGCCCTCGTAGATCTGGGTGATCTTGGCGTCACGCATCATGCGCTCGACCGGGAACTCGTTGGTGTATCCGTAGCCACCGAGGAACTGCACACAGTCGGTCGTCACCTGCATCGCCACGTCTGATGCGAACGCCTTGGCCATCGCTCCAGTCTTCGAGAGTTCGCCGTAGGGATCGCCTTCGTCGGCCATCGCGCAAGCCTTGTGCACCAAGGTTCGGGCAGCTTCGACCTTCGTGGCTGCGTCCGCGACCATCCATTGGAGTCCCTGGTTCTGTCCGATCGGTCGACCAAAAGTGGTGCGTTCGCCCATGTAGTCGACTGCGAAATCGAGGGCGCCACGCGCTATCCCGACGGCCTGCGCGCCGATCGTCGGACGGCTGCGGTCGAGTGTGTGCATCGCAACACGGAATCCCTCACCGACCTCACCGAGCCGGTGCGAGTCCGGAACGGTTACGTCCTCGAGCCGGATGACGCCAGTCGGCGAACCCTTGATGCCAAGCTTGTGTTCGAGCTTGTCGACGTGCACGCCCCAGTCGGCTTCCACGAGGAACGCCGTGATGCCGGTGTGGCGATCTTGCGACGTGCGGGCAAACACCGTGTAAAGGTCAGAGATGCCTGCATTCGTGATCCAAGACTTCGATCCGTTGATGATCCAGTTGTCGCCGTCGCGCACGGCGTTCGTCGTCATCGATGCGACATCAGAACCGGCATCAGCCTCGGATAGTGCGTAGCTCCCCTGGTGCGTCCCGGCGACCACGCCGGGAAGGTACTTCTGTTTGATCTCTTCGGAACCGAAATTGAGAACAGGCAGCATCGAAAGCTTGGAGATGAGGAACATCAGGCTTGTAGACGCGCACGCCGCGGCCAACTCCTCGGCGACGATCGCCTGGTCGACGAGTGAGGCGCCAGCACCTCCGTACGCCTCGGGGAACGACACCCCGGTCAGACCCATCTCGCGTAGCGCCTCGAACGCCGGCCACGAGTATTCGGCCGTGCGATCCGTCTCGGCGGCGAGCGGAGCAATCTTGTCAGCTGCGAATTTCCGGACTACCGCCTGAAACTCTCGTTGTTCATCCGTCAGAGTGATCGACTGCATGCGTTCATTCTGCATGCCATCGCGCCGAATCGGCGCCGAGGTCTCTCAGGCGCCGACGAGCGCTCGCCATTCAGATGGAAACTTTGCTTCGACCTCGGAGTGAGTCATCACGAGCGTCTTCTCCGGTATCTGATCCACGACCTCGCGGGCTTCGGCGTAGTGGTGAGAGATGAGACGCAGTCCTTCGAACATGCCGCGCCGCAGGACCACGAGTTCCTCCGGCGGCTGAGCGTCGTAGAAACCCCAAATGGTGAACGCAATGGTGAGATCGTGCACGACTGGAGCGCGGGAAAACATCGAGGCGCGCCTCAGGGCGATCCCGAGACATCCTTGGATCACATCATCAGCGTTCTCGCCTTGCTGCAATTGCAGCTTGGGTCGCAGCTGACTCGCGATCCGCAGGGCAAAGCCTTGATCGGGGCCCTGATCACCCAACCACGGACCGGCGGGTTGGAAGCCACTGATCTCACCGGGACGTTCGGGCTTCCACGCTTCGGGAACGTACTCGGGCGACGTGTAGCAGCGCGAGTTGTCAGTGGGCTTGACCGGGCTGAATTTCGGAGCTGCCATCGCCCTTCTTTCTATCAGGCGTCGCTGTGGAGAAGTCCGTAGACGAGGCTGTCTTCGAGCGCGCGCCATGAGGCTTCGATGATGTTGGCGCTCACGCCGATGGTCGTCCAGTCACGGTTGCCGTCGGTGGCCGACAGAAGAACGCGGGTGACCGACCCCGTGGCGCTGCGCCCATCGAGGATTCGCACCTTGAAGTCGGTCAGGTGAATGTTGGAGAGTTCGGGCAGCATCGTGCCGATCGCCTCGCGCAGGGCCGTGTCGATGGCGTTGACCGGGCCATTTCCCTCGGCCACCCAAACACGGCGTTCCGCCGAATCGCCTGATCCGACCCAAACCTTGACGGTCGCTTCGGTATTGAAGTGAGCGCCGGCGAATTCGTCGGTGATAACCCGCATCGATTCCACACGGAAGAACTCCGGCACAGCACCGGCCACGCGGCGCATGAGGAGTTCGAGTGAAGCGTCGGCTGCCTCGAAGTGGTAGCCCTCGTGCTCGAGTCGTTTGAGATCGTCGACCACCTCATTGATTGCTGCTCCGTCGAGTTCGATACCGAGCTCGTCGGCCTTCAACTGGATCGTTGCGCGTCCGGCCATCTCCGAGACGACAAAGCGGGTGCCGTTGCCGACAAGCTCCGGATTGACGTGTTCGTAAGCATCCTTGGCTCGAACGATCGCCGACACGTGCAAGCCGGCCTTGTGAGCGAAAGCTGACGAACCCACATAGGGAGCCTGCGGGTTGACCGCCCTATTGAGAGTCTCTGCCACGTGATGGCTTACCGCAGTCAGCCGCTCGATCCGGCCCTCGGGCAGGCATGTGTACCCCTGCTTGATCTGGAGGTTTGGGATGACGGTTGTGAGATTTGTGTTTCCGGTGCGCTCGCCGAGACCGTTGAGCGTGCCCTGGACGTGTCTGGCGCCGGCTTCAACTGCCGCCATCGAGTTCGCTACGGCACAGCCGGTGTCGTCATGGCAGTGGATGCCGATGATCGCATCGTCACCGACGTGGGCCTTGATGTCGGACACGATGGCGCCAACCTCAGCGGGCAGAGTGCCACCGTTCGTGTCGCAAAGGACCAGGTGTGATGCACCGTTGACGACGGCCGACTCGATAGCCCGCAACGAGAATTCGGGGTTCTCCTTGTAGCCATCGAAGAAGTGTTCGAGATCGACGAGCACCATCCGACCCTCACCGCGCAGGAAGCTCACCGAGTCGGCGATCATCGCCGCGCCCTCATCAAGAGTCGTCTGCAGCGCTTCGATGACTTGGTATTCAGAACTCTTGGCCACGATGCACACTGCCGCGGTGTTCGCTTCGATGAGATTGCGCAGCGTGGCATCGTCATCGACCTTTCCGCGTGGCCGTCTGGTCGATCCGAAGGCAACCAGTGTCGACGTGCTGAGATCGAGCTCGGTCCCGGCACGGGCGAAGAACTCGATGTCTTTGGGGTTCGCTCCGGGCCAACCGCCTTCGATGAAGTGGACGCCGAGCAAGTCGAGCTGTTCGGCAATGCGCAGCTTGTCGTCGACGGTTGCCGAGACGCCCTCGACCTGGAGACCGTCTCTGAGGGTCGTGTCGAAGACTTCGACGAGTTGCATGAATTGCTCCCGAGAAATGAAAGAGCCGCCCGATGGGCGGCTGAACGAACACGTGGGGGGCCACGTGTCCTACGAAATAATGATGATGGCGGCAAATGAATACGTCATCAGCCTCCATTGAACCAGCAGTCGTACAGCGAATTCAACTGCTGAGCGAAGAGACCCGCCTCACTCTCTTCGCTCCTGTGCATTTCCCTGTGTAAGAAGAGTGAGTATTCGGTGGATGAAGGTGGAAATTCTGGGGAGAACAACGAAGTTCCGTGGATAACCCTGTGTTTTTCGAAATACCCCTTGACCTGGGGTTTTATAGGGTATTTACTAATCCACGTTCCGGAAAACGCACACCAACCGGGGCGGTGAGGAGGGGCTTCGGCCCGGCCCACACCGCCAACGAGGCGAAAGCGGAATCGGAACATGGACAGTGTTTACCGGCCACCTCAAACCGGGCTCACGGACACCTTCGGGTGAACGAGGGCAACGGAGAGTCGGCGTCGGAGCAGGCAACTGCATCGGCGTCAGGGTCAGACCGGGCTCACGGACACCTTCGGGTGAACGAGGGCAACGGAGATCTGCTTTGGCAGTCGGGAGTTCAGGGAGACCTGGGCGAACGAGGGTCGAGGCGAGGCAACCGAGTTCGCAGGCAACTGCGAAAGACGGAGCAGTGGTATGGAGCCGAAAGATCTGGGGCCACCCCAACTGGACTCAGTGAGGACGGTTCCGATTGGCACCAGGACTGATGGCTCGGGCAACCGGGTCAGCGTGAATCGGTGACAACGGATTCAGTGCCGGGCGACCGGTGTTGGTCCGAAAACGCGACATCGCCCGCCGTGCCGCAAGGCAAGACGGGCGATGTGAACTGATCGAGTCGAAGGCTAACGCCCGACGTTCGATCGGTGGTGGACCTGTCCAACTGAGACGCCCCGGAAGGAGCGCCGGCGAAAGCTGGCAGCACCGACCGGGGCTCTCGACTTTTTCACCCCATTCAAGAACCCCCATCCGAAAAATGCCTGGATCCATTCACTCAGCGCATGATCTGAGGCATGTTTCAGGGTTGTTCAGCGTCCCATCCGAAATGTGCCTGGATCCATTCACCCAGCGCATGATCTGAGGCATATTTCGGGACTTGCGGAGGCTCGGTCAGTGGAGGGCGGCGGCGAGGTTCGCTACGTGGTCGAGGTCTTCACGCACATAGTCGACCTTGGGGCCCGCAAAAAGTGCCACGTCGTGGGCCCCGGCATCGGCGAGCGCCTCGATGTGAGCAATTGCGTCGTCGAACGAGCCGATGGCCCCGAGTTCAATCCACCATTCGGCCGGCATGTCGGCAATTCCGTCCTCGCCGCGCTCGGTGAATCGCTCCTGGATCTCCTCGATGTGCGGATGCGACATCGGGGCCGGGCCAGGATCAGCCAGCAGCCCACATACGAATGGGGCCATGATCCGGCGTGCCAGCTTGGCATCATCCTGAACACAGAGTGCGGTGAATACCGACACCCGAAACGGGTCTGGCGAGCCGGCGCGGGCGATCGACTGAGCAACGTAGGTCGGCCCACCGCCCTCGGCCAATACCAACCCATCGGCGACCCGACCGGCCACCGCCAACGACTTCGGGCCACGTACTCCGGCGAGTAATGGCGGCACCTCTGTCGGAGGCGCATCCAGAGTGACATCACTCATCGTCACTTCCCGGCCGTCAAAGGAAACGGTCTCGCCACGCAACAGGCGACCGACAACCGTGAACACCTCTTCGAGCGTCGTCAACGGGGAGGCAGTGCGCGCTCCCATTTGTTCCATCCACTCCTGCACCCCATGTCCGATCCCGGCGAGCAGTCGACCCGGCGCAAGATTGGCGAGCGTTGCCAGCTCCATCGCAGTGACTGCTGGGTTGCGGGCCACCACCGGCAGGATTCCGAGTCCGACGACGAGCCGTTCTGTCCTCGCCAGTGCAGTCGCAGCCAGGCTGATTCCGGCGGTGTAGAAACAGTCCTCGATCACCCAAAGTTGATCGACCCCATCACTCTCCAGCCGCTCAGCGACCTCGACCACGAATGACGCGGGTAGCTCCCGGTCGAAACACATTCCCAGCTGTGGACTCATCGTCCGGACGCTACCCCGACCCGAAAACCGCACCCCGAAATGTGCCTGGATTCATTCACCCAGCGCATGAATCCAGGCATATTTCGGGTTGGACGGGATGCTTGGCGGGGTCAGCGGGCCAGTTCGCACCAGTGCTTGTAACGGTCGTCCTGGCCGCGGATTGCCCTGTGGTACACCTCGGCAATGGCCGTCGTCATGGGGCCGGGGCACGGGATCGACCGGTCGTCGACGGAGTTGATCGAACTCACTTCGGCGGCGGTGCCACACACGAAAGCCTCCTCGGCGATGTACAGGTCGCTGCGCGCGAGGTCGTCGACGATGATCTCGAACCCGAGGTCTGCAGCGATGGTCGACACCGAGTCCTGCGTGATGCCTTCCAACGCTCCGGCTGACAGTGGCGGAGTGAAGAACTTGCCCTGCCGCGCGACAAAAATGTTCTCGCCCGTGCATTCGGCGATCAGGCCGTTCGGAGCGAGCATGATCGCCTCGTCGTAGCCCGCCTTGAGCGCCTCGACCTTGGCCAACGACGAGTTCACGTAGTTACCGACAGTTTTCGCTGCCGGTGGCATCGTGTTGTGATCGTGCCGCGACCACGACGAGATCTTCATCCGGACACCCTTAGTCACTGCATCGTCGCCGAGGTAGGCGCCCCACGGCCAGCAGGCAATCGCCACATCAACCGTGCAAGGCAATGTGTTCAGCCCCATGTCGCCATAGCCGAGGTAAACCAGCGGGCGGACGTAGCACGACTCGAGGCCAGTCGAGGCGACGGTCTCCTTCGTGGCTGTTATCAGCTCGTCAAGGGTGTAGGGGATTTCGATGCCGATGATCTTCGCCGAACTGAATAGGCGCTTGATGTGGTCGGTCAGCCGAAACACCGCCGGACCCTCTGCCGTTTCGTAGGCGCGGATGCCTTCGAACACTCCGGTGCCGTAGTGCAGCGTGTGCGTGAGTATGTGGACCTGGGCGTTGTCCCAGTCGACGAGGTCGCCGTTCATCCAGATTTTCGGTGTTGGTGTAATTGGCATGAATTCAGCTTCTCACGCGCGATGCAATGGTGTCACCAACGTCGGTGGTGCTACCGGTGACAGGATCAACACAGGCCTCACGAATACGAACCGCAGCGCCGTTCTCCCCGAGGAAGTCCAGCATCATCGCGGCACTGAGGATCGCCGCCGTTGGATTGGCAACCCCCTTGCCGGCGATGTCAGGGGCGGAGCCGTGTACCGGCTCGAACATCGACGGGCCCGTGCGCTCAGGATTGAGGTTCGCGGAAGCGGCCAGGCCGATCCCGCCGGAAACGGCGCCGCCCAGGTCGGTGAGGATGTCGCCGAAAAGGTTGTCGGTCACGACTACGTCGTAGCGATGCGGGTCTTGGACGAAATAGATGGCCGCCGCGTCGACGTGGTTGTAAGCAGTTTCAACCTGCGGATAGTCGACAGCTACTTCGTTGAAGGTGCGTTGCCACAGGTCGCCGGAGAACATCATGACGTTCGTCTTGTGGACCAGAGTGAGGTGGTGGCGAGGGCGACTGGCGGCAAGGTCGAATGCGTACCGAATACACCTCTCGACGCCATGGCGAGTGTTGAGCGAACCCTGCGTCGCAACTTCGAGCGGTGTGCCCTTGCGCAGCACACCACCCTCACCGACATACGGGCCCTCCGTGTTCTCACGGATGACGACAAAGTCGTGAGCCTGGTCGGAGCCGGGAGCAGTTCCCACGAACGGCCGCTCGTTGATGTACAGGTCGAGTTCGAAACGCATCTTCAGCAACAAGCCGCGTTCGATGAGCCCAGGCGGCACCTCGGGGGTACCGACGGCGCCGAGCAGGATGCAATCGAACTTGCGCAGTTCATCAAGAGCCTCGTCGGAGAGAACCTCGCCGTCGCGGAGGTAGCGCTCGCCACCCAAGTCGAACTCGGTTATCGAGATGTCGACCCCAGCCGCCTCCACCAACTTGATGGCTTCGGCCGTCACGTCTGGCCCGATGCCGTCTCCGCCGATCACTGCGATGCTGTGTGTCATGACGTGCGAGCCTACGGGTGCTCGATCGAAGCTCCCAGAGCGACACCCCTCATTCCGGGGCACAGCCATTGGCGGTAGCCTCGATCTCCCATGACGACACCACAGTTGTCCTCAACCGCCTACGAACGCTTGAAGGCGGAGTTCGAAGATCTATCCACGCGCGGCCGAATCGAGGTCGCCAACAAGATCGAGGTGGCGCGCGAAGAGGGCGATCTGAAGGAAAACGGTGGATATCACGCAGCGAAGGACGAACAGGGACACATGGAGGGCCGGATCCGTCAACTCGAGCACCTCCTCGAAAACGCCGAGATCGTCGATGAGTCGTTCATCTATACCGTGCTGTACGACGGTGACTCTGAGGACATGGCCGAGCGCTACGCCATCGGCAACATGGAAGAACAGGTGGATGGGGTCGATGTGATCACGGGCTCGTCCCCTCTCGGTAAGGCGCTCGAGGGCGCCGAAGAGGGCGCGAAAATTACCTACGAGGCGCCCAACGGCCCCCAAACGGTGTCAGTGCTCCGCGTCGAGAAACTGTGACCGACGAGTCAGCCGAGGGCGACCCGACCGCAACTGACACGATCGCGCCCGAACCTGAGACTCTCACACCCGACCTGCCAACAGGAAGGTTCGTCGAGCTCGAAGATCGCGGCACGGTCGTCGTGCGCGACTTCGGAGGTCCGCCCGGCGCCCCGGTTGTGGCCCTGCTCCACGGATGGACAGCGACCGCGGACCTCAATTGGTTCAAAGCCTATGAAGGGCTGGGCGAGCGATACCGAGTTGTCGCCTTCGACCATCGCGGCCACGGAACTGGTATCAGGTCGAAGAGATTCCGGCTAGAAGATTGCGCCGACGATGTTGTCGACGTTGCCTCTGCGCTCGGCGTCGATCGGTTCATCCCTGTTGGTTACTCCATGGGTGGTCCAATCGCACAGCTCGTCTGGCGACGACATCCGGAGCGCGTCATCGGCCTCGCTCTGTGCGCGACTGCTTCCTACTTCACCGGGCGTCGCGAGGAGCGGCTGTCGTTCCTGGGTCTGACCGGCTTGGCAACCATGGCGCGCTTCACCCCAGAACAGACGCGGATCTGGCTGACGGAACAGCTGTATCTGCAACGTAAAACGATGCAGTGGGAACCGTGGGCAATACAAGAGGCGGCGGCCCACGATTGGCGGATGGTGCTCGAGGCCGGCAAGGCCATCGGTCGATTCTCGTCGAGCGAGTGGATCGAGGAGGTAGACGTTCCGGTGTCCTCCGTCGTGACGATGCGCGACAACGTCGTGCCGCTCCGCCGCCAGGTCAAGCTATTCGAGAGCATCCCCGATGCCGAAGTGTTCCGCGTCGATGGTGCACACGATGCCGCTGTTGCCAACGCTGACCGTTTCGTGCCGACGCTGATTCGTGCCCTCCAGTCGATCGAACACCGCTCATGATCGTCGGCTCGGGCTCGGGCCCCACCCATTCTCGTGAACTATTGCCGACGACACGTCGTGCAAAGTTCACGAGAACGCGGTTCGTCATGGGTGTGGTAGTCGCCGGGGTCGCGACCCTTGCGGCCCTCGTTGCCACCGCTCGAGCCGTGCGCCGAAGCCGCAACTCTGGAAGAGACCACTCGGTTCGGCGTCATTGGATTAGGCGCAACGCTCGACTCGCACGGATGGGTGCCCGCGTTGGCACGACGTACGCGACGACCGCAGCGCGTAAGACGTTCGCTTCAGCAGAGCGTCGCGACGAACTCGACCGCAGCCGCGAACTCCGGACGGCTCAGCAGGTTGCGGACGAACTGGGTCAGATGAAGGGCGCCCTGATGAAGCTCGGTCAGATGGCGAGCTATCTCGACGACGGGCTCCCTGAAACATTGCGGTTGGCCTTGAGCGAACTGCAGTCCAACGCCCCGCCGATGTCCTCAGCGCTGGCCGTCGAAACGGTAGAACGAGAACTCGGCCAGCCCATCAATGAACTCTTCGTCGAGTTCGATCCTGAACCGATCGCAGCTGCGTCGATTGGCCAAGTCCATCGAGCGATCATCCAGGACTCCGAGACCGGCAGCGAGCGCGCTGTGGCGGTCAAGGTGCAGTACCCGGGCATCGCCGACGCGATCGTGTCCGATCTGAAGAATGCTGACCTTCTCGGGCTGCTTCTGCAGCAGGGTTTCGGCGGGCTCGACCCGTCCGAGATGGTCGATGAGATCAAGGTTCGCCTCGCGGAAGAAACCGACTACGAACTCGAGGCCCGCAATCAACAACAGTTCGTCGACTACTACCGAGCTCATCCGTTCATCCGAATCCCGGAAGTGTTGCCAACGTTCTCCACGCGCCACGTACTCACCACCGAACTGGTCGAAGGTTTCGGTTGGTCCGAGCTGATAACGCGAGATCGAGCTCAACGTGACAGAGCCGGCGAGATCATCTTCCGGTTCGTGTTCCGCAGCCTCTACCGGATGGGCGCATTCAACGGAGACCCTCATCCTGGCAACTACAT
>JADWMG010000437.1 GCA_015767405.1 Actinomycetota bacterium | reverse complement strand
GCACGGCGAGTGTTTGGCCAGCCTTTCCGTCGAAGCCATTCGCTTCGAGTGCCGCCCGGCTGAGACCGAGCTGTCGTGGTACCGAACCCTTCGTTGCAACGGCCAAGCCAACAGCAGTCGCAGCCTTCGGAGCGGACCGCGCAACAGACACATCGACAGACGAGAGGACATTGCTGGCATCAATCATGGACGGCAGTCTTACCGATGGCGACGCTGCATCACACCACCGATCCCACGAAGCTGTTCCGGTCACAGATCCCTGACCGGGTGACACCCGGTTCCACCGGCCGCCTGATAGCAAGTGCCGGTGGATGACACCGCGAACGACAACGGAAATGAGAAGTCGCCAGCCCGCTTCATCAAGTGGATAGCGCTCGGTGCCGTTGGGCTCGTAGTACTGGTCTATGCGGGAATCTTCATCTACACCAAGGTCATCAACGATTCTCCTGACGAGCTCGACCAGAGCGATCTGAGCGAGGCGCTCGAGACCACCACCGTGCCGGCTGCTGACTCGACGCCGCCATCGGATCCGCCGACCACAGAGTCTGCAGTGTCCAACTCGACCGGTTCGACCAATTCGGTCGAACCCTCGGGCGGGCTAGTGAGCTTTGACGGAGACTGGACCGCAACGGCTGCCTCAGAATTTGGCTACCGCGTCGATGAGGTCATCGCCGGGGTGAGCGCCACGGCGGTGGGCCGGAGCAACGAGATCGACGGGCTGCTCACTATCGACGGCACGACTGCAACCGCGGTCGATGCAGAAGTGCAGATTGCGAGCATCACCAGCGATGATTCACGCCGCGACGGTCGATTCCGCGGCGCGATCATGAACTCCAGCGAGTTTCCGGCCGCAACGTTCACACTCACCGAACCAATCGAGTTCGGCGAAATCCCAGCCATCCTCGGGTCGATTCCAGTCGTATTCGCCGATTACGGGATCGACAACCCCTCATTCGGGCCGATCAAAACCGAAGATCACGGCCTCGTCGAGTTCGTGCTCGTCTTCGAGTAACCCTGACTTGCGGTGAGCTTCGCCGCGGACAGGTCGCGCTCAAGCTCACCGGTGACCGCTCGACCTGATCTTCGGTGAGCTTCACCGCGGACAGGTCGCGCTCAAGCTCACCGCAGGCAGGGTTAGACGACGGGTTGGCTACGTTCCCAGGCTTCAGCGAGCGCGGCGTAGCGGCCACCGAGGCCGACGAGTTCGTCGTGGTTGCCAAGTTCGGCAAGCTGCCCGCCGTCGACCACTCCGATTCGGTCGGCGCGTTTGACGGTCGACAATCGGTGCGCGACGACGATGGTCGTGCGACCGCCCATCAGCTTGTCGAGTGCTCGCTCCACAATGACTTCCGTACCAGGATCGAGGTTGCTGGTTGCCTCATCGAGCACTAGCACTGCCGGATCGACGAGCGCAGCTCTGGCCAGCGACACCAACTGACGCTCCCCCGCCGACAGCCGAGAGCCGCGCTCGCGGACTTCGGTGTCGATGCCCTCGGGGAAGGCATCAAACCGTTCGAGTGCCCCGATTGCTTCGAAGGCGTCACGGATATCATCGTCGGTCGCCTCGGATCGAGCGATGCGAACATTGTCAGCGACAGTGCCGTTGAACAAGAACCCCTCCTGTGGAACCACGACGACCCGATCTCTCAACGATGCGATGGTGGCATCGCGGAGATCAATCCCGGCGAACGAGATGTCGCCTACTGTCGGGTCGTAGAGCCTTGCCATCAACTTCGCCAGCGTCGACTTGCCAGCACCGGTTGGCCCGACAAGAGCCAGCCGCTCACCATCGTGCACCGTCAAACTCACTTCACTCAGCACCGGTGCATCTGTGCCGGGATAACGGAATCCGACGTCACTCACGACGAGATCACCAGATGCAGGCAACTCGCGGGGGCCATCAACGATGTCGGGCTCAGTGTCGAGAATCGTGAACAGCTTGCTCAGCGCGGCCGCTGATGACTGCACCGTGTTGTACAGCTGAGAAAGC
>JADWMG010000204.1 GCA_015767405.1 Actinomycetota bacterium | reverse complement strand
TCCCGGGCCTGGGCCAGCTTCCCCGACGGCTCCTCAGAACCTTCCTCACCCCCGGCCTCTCCCGTGTCGACGAGCAGGGCGGCGACACCGGCAACGAACTCGAAATCGATCGAGGCGAGCGTGTCATACGTCATGAGACAGCCCTTTCCCGGATTGTCACGACTTCCGCGCGGCCCATCCGAATCCGGATCGGCAACGACCACCGACAAGTCCTCCCCTTTCAGCTGCGGGTACAGCACCCGACGCTGACGATCCGTGACGCCAGCCATTGCGAGCAGCATCGGCACCATGTCGACGGTCGAACCCACTGCATTCGTGACCCGCCCGCCCGAGTAGTCGGGATGGACCACGACGAACGGCACATTCCACTCTTCCCTAAACGGAACGATTCCCTTCTGCCGCATGCCGTGCGCAGCGAGCATGTCTCCATGATCGGCCGTGAAAACGATGATCGTGTCATCGGCCTGCCCGCTCGCCTCCAACGCGTCAAGGATCGTGCCGATGTGCCGATCCACGTCTCGGAGGCAATTCAGGTAGTAATTGATGTAGTTGTGCCACATGTCGTGCCTCTCCGGCGGCATGGCCCCAAACGCAAGTTCACCGTCGCGTACGAAATCGCGGGCCGCCACCGGATGCTGGGTGAGCGGATCGTCGAAGCTGTCGGGAAGCTTCGTGTCCCAACGCCGCTGATAGAGCGGGTCATCCGGTTCAGGTCTCACGTTGAGTAGGGCACCACCCTCGGTCTGGGTGTCACCGGTCGGGTCGGCGTCGTAGTACATGATGTCGTGTGGGTTGCACAGGTTCACCGCGAGGAACCAGGGCTGTGATTCCGCAATGCCTGGAGCTTTCTCCGTGAGCCACCCGGCTGCGTCAGCGGCGATGTCGGGGTCCCACCGGTACCCATCATGGACGTCTCCCCACACCTCTCCGAAGCTCTGAAAATCGGAGAACCCGTATGGCTCCAATCCGTCCTCGGCTCCTTCCGTTGGAACGTCACTCAGGTGCCACTTGCCCTTGAACGCCGTGTAGTAACCCTCTTGGCGCAGCATGTGGCCGATCGTCTGCTTGGCCGAATCCAAGTCGTCGATCCATGCCATATTCGTGTTGTCCCACATGCCGTTCAACGGGGTGTGCATGCCGGTGTACATCACCGACCGCGACGGTGTGCACAACGCGGTAGAGACCTGGAAATCGTCGAAACGCAACCCTGCGGCGTCCAGCCGGTCGTGGTTCGGTAGATCGAACCCAGGTGGGCTCGGCAGCCGGGCGTTGTGCTGATCACACGTCAACACCAAGAAGTTGTAGCCACCATCTAGTCCAGACAATTCCTCAGCCACCGCAGCCACCGCCTCATCATCCGCGATGACACTCTTCACGGCCGATGCCGCTACGCCAGTGAATTCCGCAACCAGGATCTCGTGATCGAAGCCGACCATACGATCCCGGAGGGTCTCCCAATCCGCCGACTTGATCAGCAACGCCAACGCTGAATCGTTCACCGAAAGCTCGTCGCCCAATGCCCGCATGGTCGCGGTGCCAACACCGCTGTCGCGCAGACGGGCCACCGCGCCTCCAGCGACCCCTCCCAGAGCCGCCAGAGCGACAGGTCTACCGAGCGCCGCTCCGATGACAAGCCCGGCCGCCCCACCCAGCGCCGACGCCTTACGCGGAGAACTCTCGCGCGTCTGACGGAGCTTGATCTTGCCCCGCCGGTTCTTATACACCACAACCGCATCCGCAATCTCGACGACGCCCTCACCCTCAAGTTCCCCAAGCCGACTCAGAGCCTTTGCGGCCCCAGATCGGCCCTCATATCTCACGACTACGAACGAGTACTGATCGCTACCCGCCATGGGAGCACCTCCTGCTGTGCATCTCCGATCGCTGTCCACGAATCGCCACCAAAACAAACCGGGGCCGAGAAGCGCTGCCAGCTCGACGCCTGGCAACAGGCTCATGCATACGAGTTGCCCTTGAGCCACTTCAACGCGAACCATCCATAAATCGGGGGGATGTAGAACGTCAGAACCCGGTAGACGACTGCCGCGGCAAATGCGATCGTTTCGGGTACACCAAACGCCACCAACCCGATGGAGATGACCGCCTCCGCAATTCCGACACCGCCGGGGACCGGCACCATCCCAGCGAGAAGATTGGCGCCGACCGTCACGACGAGGACACTCCCTAGGCCAATCGAGACGTCGAAACCGCGAAGCGTGAGCCACAACGCCATGGCGAGTATGAGCCGAGAAGCCAGATTGCTGCCGAGAAGAGCAATAACGCGGCTCGGCTCTCGAAACACCAGTGCGAATGCCTTCGCCGCGTCTCGAACGACTGGTACTACCCGGTCCCGAATGCTCTTCACAGCCAACACGACCAGAATCCCGAGTAGGACCACGGCGACGACGACGCCCACGATCAGCAGCAAGTTCCCATCGGCGGTATCGACGTCCAAGCTCAGATCCATGACCAAGAACGCCAAGGCAAGGATGACGAGCTCCACCATGAACCCGGAGACAGCATCCAGAGTGCCCTGAGTGACCGCCTCAGTCGGACCGACGCCAAACCGCCTCAGGTAGACAGCGTTCATCGTGACCTGTCCGGCGATGCCCGGCACGGCGAGTCCGATGAACTTGCCAGCGGCTTGAACGGCGACTGTGGGACGCATCGGAATCGGGAGGCTGACCGCCGCCATCATGCCCGTTGCCTCCGGAATCAGTCTCAGCTGCCCCACGCCGAAAGCCACAACGAACCAGGCCCACGAAGCCGCCTGAACCTCGTGCCAAACCGCTGCCCAATCGATCCCGGCAAGTGCCGCGATGACTGCGTAGCCCGCCAGGAGAGTGAGCGCGGCCATTAGAACGTTTCTGACCTGAACTCGTCGGACCTCGGCGGGCTCAGGGATCTCAACACCGGTCTGAACGGTGATCTCCTGCCTCAGCGTTGAGAGGATCATCTTGGGATCGTCGGCCTGCTTCCTCGTCGTCACACTGATCGCTGGCAACTGGAGGTAGGGAAGAACCTCGACCGGCCCGTCGAGACCGTACCCGTCGATAGCGACTCGCACAGCCCGCTCGACGCCCACCAGAGTGGCCAACGAGAACAAGAACTCGACGACGTCCTTCGCCATCCGTGAAGGAGGGGCCGCAAGAGATCCGGCTTCGAAATTGGCGATGATCGGATCGCCGTCCTCCACCCGGACATTCTCCGTCGTCAACCGACCATGCGATATCGATGCATCATGCAATAGCCGCACGTCCCGCCAAGCGTCCACCAGGACGGAGTCTGAGACAGCAGCTAGATCCAGGGACGCCAGGGACACTCCTCGTTGATCGACCACCAAGAGAGCATCATCCTGTCCTGCCACGGCCGCAGCGAGGATGGACGGCGTAGTGGCGCCTGCACGTCCAGCCATCAGCGTTACAAGCGCCTCGTGTTCGACGCCCCCGATACGGGATAGCGACAGCGACGCACCCGTATCCCGATACCACAGGTATCGCCACGCCTTGGCAGCAAGCTGCGAATCGGCAGCATCCCGACCATACGCCTTGACAGCGAGTGGAGTGCCATCGAGTCGCTCCGCAACGAGGAGGCGCACACCCCACGACTGCTCTGGGGCAAGACGAAGATCCGTGACAGAGATTCCCAAGCTCCGAAGGGCCGAATCCACTGCAGCGACATCGGGATAGCCACGGGGAGATCCGAATGCCACCAACACAGCCCCGGCCACCGAGAGGCCAACACCGACCGCCCCGACGACGTGACTTGGCAGCCCCACACCGATGATCAGACCCGAGAACACAACTGCAGCGAGGACCACCCAGCCGAGTCTCCGCCACGGTCGCACCAGATACGGCGCGGCAACTGCAATGACGACAGCTACCACGGCCACTCTGAACACCGGGAACTGCGCCACGACGACAGCTCTGTCGAACTCCGGTACGAGTCGTGGCCAAGCGTCCTCGACGACGCGTACCAACAGGATCTCCAACGCAACGACGCCCACAGTTGCCACAAGCAGATCGAGGGCAATATCAAACCGACGCTTGATCAACACCACAACCAACAGCCCAAACGCGTACAACGCCGCAAGCGTGTAGGCAGCCCACGCCACCTGGCTAGTCCACAACGGAAGCGCCGCGGCAACATCAACGATCTCGGCCTCGAACTGATCGAATCGAATCGCTCGCCCCGCAGCGATCACAACTACAGCAGCGCCAACTGCGACAGCGAAAGCGTCAACAGGCCGCCGAACTCGAGGTTCCCCTACCGACGAAACGAAGAACCTTGACCCCACGGATTCCGTGGACCGAGGAACGCGGCTTCGATCGGATGTCAACCCACGGTTGCTCACCCCACGCTCATCCACTACCGCCTCCCGGCAACGCAATCCCCGCAGAGACTAGCCCCGTCATAGCCTCCGCACCGGGGGACGTACACGTCGACAATCAGTCGACGGCGAGAACGCGGGGACCGCCAACCACCAACACATGCACAGGACACACAGGAGCGACGTC
>JADWMG010000203.1 GCA_015767405.1 Actinomycetota bacterium | reverse complement strand
GGAGGGTACCGCCACTCGAGGCACGCGATTCATCAAAGATCAGTCGGCAACGGCCGCTTCCATCTCCTCTTTGACCTCGTCCGTGAGCAACGGAATCACGTCGAGAGTTTCGAAGTTCTGGACTACCTGGCTGACCTTGGATGCGCCTGTAATCACACTCGACACGTTCGGGTTCTTCGTGCACCACGCCAGGGCCAACTGCGCCATGGTGCAACCGAGGCGGTCGGCGATCGGGCGTAGCTTCTCGACCCGTGCAATCGCTTCGGCGTCGGTCATTCGTCCCGCCAGCCAGCCGTAGTCGGCAAGCGCAGCACGTGAGTCTTCCGGAATCCCATCTTTGTACTTGCCGGTCAGCAGCCCTGACGCAAGCGGGCTCCAAATGGTGTTGCCGTAGCCGAAGTCAGCATTGATCCGGGCGTACTCCCGCTCAACCTTCTTACGCTCGAGCAAGTTGTACTGGCTCTGTTCGGTCACGGGCTTGTGGAGATGGTGCCGTTCGGCGATCTCAATCGCACCTCGGATCTCCTCGGCCGACCACTCACTGGTCCCCCAGTAGAGAGCCTTTCCGGACGACACGATCTCGCTCATCGCGAAGACCGTCTCCTCGAGCGGTGTGCCAGGGTCGGAGCGATGGCAGTAGAGAATGTCGACGAAGTCGTCCCCAAGGCGCTCCAACGATCTATCGATGGCCTGCATCAGATACTTCCGGTTCAACGTGTATTGCATGTTCGGCGTGTCACCGTGGATACCCCAGAACACCTTCGTTGTCAGTACGTACGACCAGCGATCCCAACCAAGTTCACGCAACGCGTTCCCCATGATCTCTTCGCTCTTGCCTCCGGCGTAGGCCTCGGCGTTGTCGAAGAAGTTGCATCCGGCCTCGCCGGCGGCAGCCATACATTCGAGGGCGAGGTTGTTGTCGAGCTGGGTGTCGAAGGTGACCCAACTGCCGAACGACAGCACACTGACTTTCAAGCCGGTGTTTCCGAGTCGGCGGTATTCCATGTTCGGGTTCACTTTGGGGTTTGACATCTCACCGACGCTACCCAAATTCACGTTTGTAGGTGATTTTTCGGCCTATGTGACCCAAAAACCACACACAAACGTGGTTTGTCAGGCGGAGCGGGCGGCACCCGCCTCACGATCTGCGGCCACCTGACTATCCATTTGCGCCAGGACCTCTCCGCGCAGCTTGCGGACCGTCCCGCCGTACGCCCGACGATCGAGTGAGGAAAACTCCGCGGCGCGAGCAACAGCCACATCGAGCAGCTCATCGGCAGCGACGACCTCATCGAGAAAGCCCGCTTCGGTGGCGCCTTGCGCCGAGGTGATTCGCGCCGTGGCAACCGACCGCTGGATATAGCGCCGGCTCAGCCGGTCGACCGCGATCGTGAATGCCCAGTCGGGGATCACCATTCCGAGCATCACCTCATTGAGGCCGATCTTGCAGTTGACGTCGGCACCAACACGCAGATCGCAGGCGAGCAGCACCAACGCTCCTGCCGCCAGTGCATGCCCCGTGCAGGCAGCCACGACCGGCACTGACGAGCCATAGATGGTCCGAACTAGGTCACCCCCATCAGACACCAGGTCCGTGATCGCCGCCAGGTCACCCGCCAGCATCACAGACAGATCGAAGCCGGCAGAGAACTTTCCCTCGCGTCCGTGTAGGACAACCGCGGCAATATCGGTATCAGCCTCAGCTTCGACGATCACCTCTTTGATGGCGGCAATGATTTCTTTCGACAAAGCGTTTGCCTTGCCGTCGTCGATGTGACAGATCAAGACGCCGTCGCGCCTTTCGGTTGTGACAGCGGAGCTACTCATCGCGGCGACCTTATTGCGCAGCCCGTCGTTCGGCTGTGTCGGGTACCGGCCTCGGGTCTGCCGAACCACCGTGGCCAGCGGCGCCTGGCAACCGCGGCGGCCAGCAGTAGCGGGGTCGTCAGTGGACGACCAATCAGCCGTCGTGAACGACCGGACGGATGGCGATGCCCGCATCGGCCATACGTTCCTTGGCTTCCGCAACGGTGTGTTCGCGGAAATGGAAGATGGAAGCAGCGAGGACGGCATCGGCTCCGCCCTCGGCAACCCCTTCAACCAGATGATCGATCGTCCCCACGCCTCCGCTCGCAATCACGGGCACCGAAACGGCCTCGCCAATTGCTCGCGTCAGCTCGAGGTCGAAGCCCTCCCTCGTACCGTCGCGATCCATCGACGTCAGCAGAATTTCGCCCGCGCCATGCCTCACTGCATCTTGCGCCCATTGGACGGCGTCGATGCCAGTCGGCGTACGCCCTCCGTGCAGGTACACCTCCCAGCCGTCACCAACCGTCCATTCGCCCACCGCACCGGCGTCAGTAGTAGGTGCCCGACGCTTGGCATCGATCGCGCAGACGACGCACTGCACCCCGAACTCTGCTGAGATCTCGGAGATCAACTGAGGGCGTTGGACGGCCGCGGTGTTGACGCTCACCTTGTCGGCGCCGGCACGCAGCATCTGCCGTGCGTCTTCAAGTGTCCGGATTCCGCCGCCAACCGTGAAGGGGATGTAGACCTCATCCGCCACCCGATGAACCATGTCGATAGTGGTCTCGCGGTTGTCGCTGGATGCTGTGATATCGAGAAACACGAGTTCGTCAGCACCTTCGAGGTCGTAGCGAGCAGCAAGCTCGACGGGGTCACCGGCATCTCGTAAGTCGACGAAGTTCGTGCCCTTGACCACACGACCGTCAGTGACATCGAGACACGGAATGACTCGCGCGACCTTCATGAGATTCCTCCAGACCCTTTGGTCAGCGCGACAAGCGCCTCGGCCACGGAGAAGCGGCCCTCGTAGATGGCCTTGCCGGTGATGATCCCGCCCAGGTTCTCCACGCTCGCAAGTGCGCTGATATCGGCGAGGCTCGACACTCCCCCGCTGGCGATCACCGGCGCACCGGCCATCTGTGCCGACTCGGTGAGTCCATCGACGTCTGGACCGGTGAGCATGCCATCGCGCCCGATGTCGGTGATCACGAAGACCTCGGCAGTCGGGAACAGCTCATACGCCTCGTGAAGTTGCAGGCCGCTCCCCTCGGTCCATCCGTGAATCGCGATCTCACCGTCGCGATGATCGAGCCCGACAGCGACAGGAACGATCTGCGACACCTGCTTCACGAGCACGGGCTCGCGCACCGCGGCCGATCCCATTACCACTCGGCTCACACCCGCGGCGTGTAGTTGCGCGGCGTCGTCAGCAGTACGGACGCCGCCACCGGTCTGCACTTGGGCCAAGCCCGTCAATGCCGCCGCTATCGCCGCGACCACTGGCCGGTTGACGGGGTCACCCGAGCGGGCGGCGTCAAGGTCCACTACGTGAATCCAGGTTGCTCCAGACTCAGCGAAACCTGTGGCGACCGAAACGGGATCATCGCCGTAGACGGTTTCGTCTGCATAGTCGCCCTGACGTAGGCGCACAACGCGGCCGGCCAGAAGATCAATTGCCGGATAGAGATCAATCATTGGGCACCCGGCACACGGTCACGAAGTTGGACAGCAGCCGCAACCCCGGCGTACTCGACTTCTCGGGGTGAAATTGAACAGCGAAAACGTTGTCGAGGCGAAATGCCGCGTTCAGCGTCACCCCGTATTCGACCGTGGCGGCGACCACCTCTGACTCATCCGGCACACCGTGAAGCGAGTGCACAAAGTACACGTAAGGATCGTCGCCAAGATCCTGCAGCATCGGGTCATCCGGTTTCTCGAGATCGAGCAGGTTCCACTGCATCTGTGGGATCTTCGGCCCGACGGGAATCCACTTCACCGTTCCAGGAATCACATCGAGCCCGGCTGCCTGTTCGTCTTCCTCAGATTTGGTGAACAACATCTGCATGCCGACACAGATCCCCAAGAAAGGCCGCCCGGACTCGACGGCCACGTGAACGGGCGCCTCGAGACCCACCTCTCGGAGCGCGTCCATACACGCACCGAATGCGCCAACGCCAGGCAGCACTACGCCATCCGCATCGGCGATGAGACCAGGATCCGACGTGAGCCGAGCGTCGGCACCTCTCCGCTCGAGAGCCTTCTGGGCAGAGTGGAGATTGCCAATCCCGTAGTCGAGCACGGCGACCAGCGGACGTTCGTTCACAATGAGATACCGCGCTGGGTCACAGCACACCCTTCGTCGAAGGGATTCCACCACGACCCTCGACACGAACGGCATCGCGTAGGGCGCGAGCCAGCCCCTTGAACGTGGCCTCGACAATGTGATGAACATTGCGCCCTCGAATGAGATCCACGTGCAGGGTGATGCCCGCCGATGTCGCGAACGAGGTCACAGCGTGCTCAGCGAGTTGCGGGTCAAACGCCGGATCGCCAAGCGGCAGGCTCTCCGGCATAGGTACGTGCCACTCGACGTGCGGCCGTCCAGACAGGTCGAGCGCCACCGCGACCAACGCTTCGTCGAGTGGATACCGGCCACTGGCGAATCGACGAATACCGGCCTTGTCACCGAGAGCCTCGGCGAACGCTTCGCCGACTGCGATCG
>JADWMG010000202.1 GCA_015767405.1 Actinomycetota bacterium | reverse complement strand
TGGAGACCTGCGGCTGTGTCGCGGACGTTCAGAAGGTATCTGGCCAGGTCACGCTCTGGTGCACCACTCAGGCACCCCACGCCCACCGGACGGTGTATGCATTGGTAACCGGACTTCCTGAGCACAAGATCCGGATCATCGCGCCCGATATCGGTGGTGGTTTCGGGAACAAGGTCCCGATCTACCCCGGTTACGTCTGCGCCATCGTCGCCTCACTAGTGATCGGTAAGCCGGTCAAGTGGATGGAGGACCGGACTGAGAATCTGGTCAGTACGGGATTTGCCCGTGACTACATCATGCGTGGGGAGATAGCGGCCAGTAAGGATGGAAAGATACGCGCCATTCGTACGAGCGTGCTGGCCGATCATGGAGCCTTCAACGGCGTTGCATCACCCGTCAAGTATCCCGCTGGATTCTTTGGAGTCTTCACCGGCAGTTACGACATCGAAGCTGCATATGCCCACATGACTGCCGTCTATACGAACAAGGCCCCGGGTGGCGTCGCATACGCCTGCTCGTTCCGTATCACCGAGGCGGTGTACCTCGTCGAGCGCATGGTCGATGTGTTGGCCTACGAGCTCGACACGGACCCCGCAGAGCTCCGGTTGAAGAACTTCATCGCACCTGAACAGTTTCCGTACGAGTCGAAGACCGGGTGGATCTACGACTCGGGTGACTACGAGCCCGCGATGCGTAAGGCAATGGACATGATTGGGTACGACGAACTGCGCCAGGAACAAGCGGAGAAGCGTGAGCGAGGTGAACTGATGGGAATTGGCATCTCATTCTTCACGGAAGCCGTAGGCGCTGGCCCACGCAAGGACATGGACATTCTCGGCCTCGGTATGGCTGACGGATGTGAACTCCGTATCCATCCCACTGGGAAGGCTGTCGTGCGGCTGTCGGTCCAGACTCAGGGCCAAGGGCACGAGACAACATTTGCCCAGATCATCTCGCATGAACTCGGGATTCCACCTGAGGACATCGACGTCGTACACGGCGACACCGACAACACACCGTTCGGCCTTGGTACCTACGGGTCCAGGTCGACACCGGTGTCCGGTGCCGCTGCGTCACTCGTTGCCCGCAAGATTCGCGACAAGGCACAGATCATTGCCTCTGGGATGCTCGAGGCCTCGGTTGCCGACGTCGAATACGAATCTGGCGAATTCAGGGTGAAAGGCGATCCGGAGAAGTCCGTGACAATTCAAGACGTTGCGATGAGGGCACACGGTGCGGGTGATCTCCCTGACGGGATCGAAGGCGGGCTCGATGCGCAGGTCTGCTACAACCCGTCGAATCTGACTTACCCGTTCGGTGCCTACATCTGTGTTGTCGACATCGACCCTGGTACGGCGCAGGTCAAAGTGCGGCGATTCGTTGCCGTTGACGACTGTGGAACTCAGATCAATCCGATGATCATCGAGGGTCAGGTCCATGGCGGCCTCACGGATGGTGTCGGCATGGCATTGATGGAGATGATCTCTTTCGATGAAGCAGGTAACTGTCTGGCTGGGTCGCTGATGGACTATCTGATTCCGACCGCGATGGAGGTGCCCGATTGGGAAACGGGTCACACTGTCACGCCATCACCACATCATCCGATCGGAGCAAAAGGCATTGGAGAGTCGGCGACCGTTGGCTCGCCGCCGGCTATTGTCAACGCCGTCGTCGATGCGCTCAAACCGTATGGCGTCCGCCATGCAGACATGCCGCTGACACCGAGCCGAGTGTGGGAGACGATGCAGGGCAACCACACACCGCCCATCTGACCGAGTTGATCCCAGCGATTCCACCCGACCTGCAGGGAGATCCGATGACACTTCACTACTGCAATCTGGCGACACTGACATGATGACCACAGTGCAGCAGTTGTCCGCTCGCGCCAATGAATTGGTGGCCCAGCGGCGCCGATTCGTGCAGGCGACCGTTGTCCGCGCCCAGTGCCCGACATCGGCTCGACCGGGTGATGCTGCCATCGTGTTGCCCGACGGAGCGATCGAAGGATTTGTCGGGGGCCAGTGCGCGGAAGAATCTGTCCGCACAGCCGCACTCGAGGTACTGCAACACGGTGACTCAACCTTGCTGCGGATTCTGCCCGACGGGAGCGAAGAGTTTCCCGACACTCCGGGAGCCATCACCACAATCAACCCTTGCTTGTCAGGTGGAGCAATAGAGGTGTTCCTCGAACCGAAGTTCCCGCCAGCTCGAATCGCCGTAATCGGCAACACACCGATCGCCGAGGCGCTCGTCCAGTTCGGTAGCCCGTTGGGTTTCTCGATGGACCGTACGACCGAGTCTGGGGCGATTGCAGGTTCAACAGCGGTGATAATCGCCAGTCACGGCCGCGACGAAGCCGAATTCATTCACTCGGCTCTTGACGCGGGCGTGAACTTCATCGGCCTCGTCGCGAGTCGGACGCGTGGGACATCGGTGGTGGAATCGCTGGAGTTGAATTCTGAAGAACGCCAGGTCGTGAGAAGCCCCGTCGGTCTCGACATCGGGGCGAGGACAGCGGAGGAGATCGCGTTGTCAATTCTCGCTGAAGTGGTCCGTGCGGTGCGGGTCGAAGGCCTCCTCGCACCGAAAGTCGGTGATGAGCCGCTGCCGCCGGAGACTGCAATCGACCCCGTTTGTGGGATGACGGTGACTATCGGCGTCGACACGGCGCACATCGCCCACGACGGTGTCGATCACTGGTTCTGTAATCCAGGGTGTAGAGCACGATATGCCGAAGAACTCGGCGTTTCCTGATTCATGTTCACGACCGGGCTCGTTCTCGCCGCAGGCAAGTCGAAACGCCTTGGGCAGCCCAAGCAACTTCTCGAGTTTCGCGATCGCACGCTTCTGGACGCAACCTTGGATATGGCCCGCGCATGTTGTTTCGATCAGTTGATCGTGTCACTTGGTGCGGCTGCCGGCGAGGTTCGTTCAACTGTCGACCTCTCGGGTTGTGTTGCGGTCGACAATGTTCATTTCACGCAGGGTTGTTCCTCGTCGATCGTTGCAGCGCTCGCCTCGGTAGATGACCGTGCCGATGGCTTGGTACTCCTTCTCGGTGACCAACCGGCTGTCACCCCTGCCGCGGTGCGCGCGCTCCGCAACGAGGGTGCGTCTGGCGCCCCTTTGGCCGTCTGCCGCTACGACGACGGGCGCGGCCATCCGTTCTGGTTTGCTCGTTCCATGTTTCGCGATCTGGAAAAGCTTCACGGCGACAAGGCGGTCTGGAAACTGCTGGAGTCCGGTGAGTGGCCGGTGCACGAGGTTGGCGTAGGCGGGTCGATTCCGCTTGACGTCGACACGTGGGCTGACTACGAACTACTGCTGGAGTCGACGCGGTGAATTCTGAGCGGTCGCTCTCGGAGTTGACAACAGCGCTCGACGAGGCGAATTATCTCGTAGATGACGGGCTGTCGATGGCGCTGTACCTCGCCACCAAACTCCGCCAACCACTGCTGCTCGAGGGCGAGCCGGGCGTCGGCAAGACAACGGCGGCCAAGGCACTTTCAGAAGCCCTGGGGGCACCGCTTATCCGGCTGCAGTGTTATGAAGGTATCTCGGCAGCCGAAGCGTTGTACGAGTGGAACTATCCCCGCCAGATGCTGGCCATTCGCCTGGCAGAGGCGAACGAAGGCATCATCTCCAGCGCTGACTTGTTCACATCGGAGTATCTGCTCGACCGTCCATTGCTCAAGGCCATCAGGCAAGCGACCGAAGCCCCGGCGGTGTTGCTGATCGATGAGATCGACCGGTCCGATGACGAGTTCGAAGCCCTGCTTCTCGAGTTCCTCGGTGAGGCTTCAATTACTGTTCCCGAGCTCGGAACGTTCGTAACCAGCCATCCGCCGATTGTGATACTCACATCCAATCGCAGCCGCGAACTACACGATGCCCTCAAGCGTCGCTGCTATTACCACTGGATCGAATACCCATCGGTCGAGCGTGCTGCCGAGATCGTTCGACGCCGAGTCCCAGGCGCTTCGACCTCGCTGGTGGACTCCGCAACCGCCTTTGTTTCCAGCGCTCGAGCGCTCGATCTCGACAAGCCGCCAGGGCTGGCCGAAGCTATCGATTGGGTGAGCGCACTCGACGCGCTCGGTGTGTCGAAACTCGAACGCAATGTTGCTCAGGCCACTATCGGCTCGATTGCGAAGACTCCTGACGATGTCGACACCGTTCGACTGTCGCTCGTCGACCAGGTAGCCAGCTCGTAGTGCATCTCTTCCTAACCTCCCATCACAAGAAAGAACCTCATGAAGCTCGACAACGAATTCAGGGTCACTGTGCCGATCGACCGGGCGTGGGAGGTACTGACTGATATCCCACTCATCACACCATGTCTGCCGGGAGCGTCCCTGACAGGCGAAGACGGTGACGAGTACAGCGGCAAGGTCAAAATTAAAGTGGGGCCTGTACGTGCGGAGTATTCGGGCACCGCGCTGTTCGTCGAACGCAACGAAGCGACCCGTCACATCGAGATCTCAGCCAAGGGCCGAGACTCGCGAGGGTCGGGAAATGCATCCGCGGTCATTAC
>JADWMG010000050.1 GCA_015767405.1 Actinomycetota bacterium | reverse complement strand
GCCACCTTCGAGCGGTTCGAGCGAGGAACGAATCCGAGACAGGTTTACGCCGGCACCAGAGCCACCCTTGAAGATGACTCCCTCTTCCCGGTACCAGTTGAGGATCGATGACATCTTGTCGTCGACGGACAAGATGAAACATGCGCTTGCCTGTTGCGGAACTCCTTCGACACCAATGTTGAACCACACCGGACTGTTGAACGCTGCGCGCTGCGTGACGAGGATGTACTTGAGTTCGGCCCGGAAGGCTTCTGACTCTGCATCGTCAGCGAAGTAGCCGTCAGCGATACCCCATTCGGTGATGGTGTCAACGATGCGATCAACGACCTGCTTCAACGATGTCTCGCGGCCGGGCGTGTCGAGCTGGCCGCGGAAGTACTTCTGCGTGACGATGTTGGTCGCATTCAGAGACCACGTGGCGGGAAACTCGACATCGAGTTGTTCAAAGGCAACCGTGCCATCGAGCCAGTTGGTGATCCGAGCATCGCGGCGCTCCCACACGACCTCGTCGTACGGATGGACACCAGGCGACGTGAACAGCCGCTTCAGCCCGATGGTTCCCTCGGCCGTGCGATCGGGTGCAATCGACATTCATAGTCCTTCGTCAGTTTGGTGGGACTCCCAAACTACAGCGATGTGACCCCGACGCACAATGTTCTACGACAGATGTCACGGTTCGCTCGGTCGGTGCCCGCGTGAAACAAGATTCGCCGACTGCAGAGTGACTACACAGGTCAAGGGCTAACCCCTAAACAGGCACCGTTCCCGAGGCTTCGAGAGAGGGGCACCTGCCGTCTTTTCCGTGAGTCACGCCACAGTCGGCACTGATGTCAACACTATCGATGGGGCCCTGTGGGGCGCTAGAGGGACAACCATGTGAATTTCGTGTGTCGGGCTGCGGACAGCATGTGAACAACTTGAAGTTGTCCACATGCTTCGACCGCTGAGCGCTGAAGTAGACGCACTCAGCTCGGTCTCAAGGAGCCGCGCCGACCTCGACCGGAATACCGTTCAACACCGAGGTTCCCGACAGCGGGTCCAGAGCTTCGTGGTCAGAGAGTACGTTCGAGTTCACTCCGGCGTGTTCGGCGGCCACGCCGAGTTTCGTACCTGGCATACCGTGACCCCACCCGTGCGGCAGGCTCACGACGCCTTGGCGAATGGAAGCCGTGACTTCGACCGGAGCCACAACTGCACCCACTCGCGACTTGATCGAGGCCGCGCCGCCATCTTGCAACCCAAGATTGGCAGCGTCATCGGGATGAACATGGAGTGTGCAGCGAGGTTTGCCCTTCACGAGCACCCTGATGTTGTGCATCCAGGAGTTGTTGCTGCGCAGATGGCGGCGACCGACAAGCACGAGACCCCGGTCAGCAAGGCCGGGCATGGCTTCTTCCAGACGAATGAGATCGTTGACGAACGGCTCAGGCGCTATCTCGATCTTGCCGCTCGGAGTACGCAGGATCTCTGGAATCCGCGGCACCAGAGCGCCAAAGTCGCGACCATGTGGATGATCGAGAAGGTCATCGAGCGACGTGCCATCAGCGTTGGTTCCGAATCCATCGCCGAATGGCCCACTGCGAAGCATGAAGTCGAGCATGCGTTCGGGGCCCCGCCGGCCCGCAGCTGAGAGCTCGGTGATCAGCGCTTCGGGATCGCGCCCTGATACTGACGAATGCTCGTCACCAACGGCGCTTCGAACGAGTGCGGCGATTGCCATGTCGTCGGCCAGGCTGGGAGGTGTGTCAACGCCTAGCCCCTGCGCGATGAGGGTCAACTTGGAGATGATCTCCCATTCGTCTGGCTGGTCATCGTCGAGCGGCAATGCGGGCTCGGAGTAGTTCGCAACGTTGCGCACGGCGAACTGGAGCAATGCAACGTCATAGTGCCCTCGCTGGAGCTGAGACGGCGGCGGCAAGATGACGTCGGCATGGCGGGTTGTCTCGTTCAGGTACAGATCGATACTGACCATAAAATCCAACGAATCGAGCGCGGAGGTGAGCTGATCGCTGTTGGGCGTCGAAAGCACAGGGTTGCCGGCCAAAGTGACGAGCGCCCGGATCTGACCTTCCCCAGGGGTGAGGATCTCCTCGGCCATAGCGCCGGCCGGGTACTCCCCCATTACCTCCGGATAGCCACCAACGCGCGTTTTTCCTCTACCGACCTTGAATCCGCGTCCCGATCCTGGCTTGCCGTGCGTGGTCGGACCTCCGGCCACCGGCGTGGAGAACATCACGCCGCCCGGCCGGTCGAGATTCCCGGTCAAAATATTCACGGAATCGATGAGCCAGGACGCGGTGGATCCGAACTCGGTTGTTGTCGTTCCGATGCGGCCGTATACGGCTGAGGACTCTGCTTCGACCAACTCGTGCGCAATCTTGCGGGTGGTCTCTGGGCTGATGCCAGTGGCCTCCTCCACAGCTTCAGGCGTGAACGGGGCGATCGCGGAGGAGAAGTCATCGAGTCCGGCGAGATGCGCCATGATGTGCGACCCAGGGTCGGCCAGCCCCTCAGCGATCAGAGTGTTGGCGATCGCCGCGAGGAACAAACCATCGGTGCCCGGCCTGATGGCGATCCACTGATCCGCCTCCTCGGCAGTCCGTGACAGCCGTGGGTCGACTACAACGACTGTGCCGCCACGCTCCCGAATGGCCTCGATCCTCCCGGGAAAATCCGGTGCCGTGCAAATACTGCCGTTGGACGCGTACGGGTTGGCCCCGAGAATCATCAAGTAGTCGGTGCGGTCGAGATCTGGAACCGGCACCGACATCGGGGTCCCGAATACGAATCCGGACGCCACATGGCGGGGCATCTGATCAACGGTCGACGCGCTGAAACGCTGGCGAGTGCCGAGACCCGTGAGCAGCACACGCGAGAACAGCATCGCTGAGAGGCTGTGGGCAGTCGGGTTTCCGACGTACGCCGCGAGCGCCTCGCGGCCGTGACGGTCGATGACGCCTCCGAGACCTTCCTCGACCACCGCCCAGGCTTCGTCCCATGTCGCCTCCACGTGAACGCCGTCTCGCTTGATCAGAGGCTTGCGAACCCGATCCGGGTCGTCGTGTAGCTGCTTGAGCGTCGAACCTTTCGGGCAGATGTAGCCCTTCGAAAAGACGTCTGCCATGTCACCACGGATGCGCTGCACCTCCTCACCGCCATCGCCATCAGGGCGGAGCGTGATTTCGAGCCCACATCCCGCTTCGCAGAGTGGACACGTCCGAAATACGGTCCGCGTCGATGATGCAGTATCTGCGCGATCTGCCGAATCGGTGGTGATGCTCATCGAATGATCTTCGCAGACTTTCCGCGACAGATCGGCAGCATGCCCAAGATGACCCGCGCCGGGCAAGCGTATTGGCGGGCCATGATGGACGTCATGCGTCAGCTTCTCCCCGAACCGGCCACCGAGACCACCGTGCAAGACGCGTACGCCCGCCCGCTCGGACAACATGCCGACCAGCCCTGGGTGAGCCTGAGCATGATTGCGTCCGTCGACGGCTCAACCGTCGTCGACGGCAACTCGGGAGCGCTCTCGAGCCCCACCGACTCCGCTGTCTTGGTCCAGCTCCGGCGAATTGCCGACGTCATTCTCGTCGGCGCCGGGACAGTGCGTGGCGAGGGTTACGGGCCCCCTAGCAAACAGGGCCAACGGGTCGGCGTCGTGACCGCTCGGGGCGAGGTCGACATGACCACGCCACTGTTCACCTCCGGAGCCGGCTTCATAATCACGACGGTCGACGGTGCACTCGAAGGGTCAGGAGACATCGATGTGTTGCGAGCGGGTCACGGTCGCGTGGACCTCGCTGCCGCGATCAAACGGATACCGGAGCTCTGCCCCGACACGACCGTGGTACAAGCCGAAGGTGGAGCGGCGCTGAACGGGGCACTGCTCGATGCCGACGTCCTCGACGAGCTCAACATCACCACTTCGCCAGTAACAGTCGGAGGGAGCGGGCCCCGCATCTCGGCACGAGCGGCCGATCACCGAAACCGATTCGATCTAGCGCAACTGACGCTCGATGAACACTCTTTCGTGTACTCGCGCTGGTTACGCAGACGGGCCGGGAGCTGATTTTTCCAGCAGTTCCAGTTCGCGGTGGAAGTCAGATACAGCATCGAAATCTTTGTAGACACTCGCAAATCGCAAGTAGGCAACTTCGTCGACTGTCCGGAGCTCGTCGAGTGCGGCAATGCCCACGCTCGCGCTGCTGACTGATGATCCAAGGAGACGCATCGAATCTTCGATTCGCATTGCGATCTCCTGAAGCGACTGGTCAGAGACAGAACGACCTTTAGTTGCTGACGTCAACCCGTCGATGAGCTTATGACGATCAAACGGTTCGCTGCCGCCGTGCGACTTGACCACGGTCAGCGGAGCGTGGTCAACGCGCTCGAAGGTGGTGAACCTTTGGGCACAACTCAGGCATTGGCGTCGGCGGCGGATCGCCGTGCCTTCCTCAGCCACGCGAGAGTCGACAACCTTGGTGTCGTCGGTGTGACAGGAGGGGCAGAACACGCCCAGATGATACCCGCCAGCCGACAAGCGTGGCATCAGGCACGCTCACGGCAGGTGGACAGCTTGACCAGCCTGAATTGCGGTACCGCCGTTCAGAGAAATCAACGCGTCGATGTATCGATCACGACCTATGTCGCCGCGGTAGAAATCGGCAATCGACCACAAAGAGTCGCCGGATTCCGCGACGTGGATTGACGATGACACTGCGCTGGAAGCCGAAGCGGGAAGAGTCTCGGAGGCCGCGGCAGGACGACCTCCGAGACCGGTCAGGGCCCCAACTGCGGTCACCGAAGCGATCGCAGCCAGCAGGACGATGAGAGTGACAATGACCGCCGCGACGGTACGACGGAGTTGATAGTTCGGAACATGGGCCCCCCGGGTCTCCCAAGCGGCTCCGGTGTTGCTCGTGGTGTACAGCGTTGCAGTCATAGTGATGGCTCCCCCAACAGGAACTGACGGTCGGTTGGTGGCGCCCGGATGGGGCACCTGTTCGATTTGTTCCCAGATCTACGTTTTGAGAAACATGTGTTCGGGGAACGAACGTTCGTCAGTAAACCACCACGCGGTCAGCCTGTCAACCTCGGTGGGCAAGATTATCGAACAATTGTTTGCAGTACAGGTGTTTGACTTGCGATATGGAGATCCGTATAGTGTTCGTATGGCTCCGAAGATCAGTGACCGCCAACGAAGCATCCTCGAGTTCATCGAGCAGCAAATTCGTGATCGCGGGTACCCGCCTTCTGTCCGCGAAATAGGTGATGCGGTCGGGCTCACTTCACCGTCCACGGTCCACAGCCATCTCAACACGCTTCAGCGCCTCGGCTATCTCCGCCGCGACCCAACCAAGCCACGCGCTATTGAAGTTCGCTACGACACCAACAGCGGCGTGGTCATGGAGCGTCGCCCGAGCCGCCACGTCCCGCTCGTCGGCGATGTCGCCGCGGGCACTGATGTCTTGGCCGAGGAGAACGTCGAGGAACTGCTGCCGGTTCCCGTCGACTTCACAGGCGATGGTGAGCTATTCATGCTGCGCGTTCGCGGTGAATCGATGATCGAACTCGGGATCCTCGACGGTGACTTCGTAGTGGCCACGCAGGTCGACCATCCCGCTAACGGCGACATCGTCGTCGCCGGCATTCCTGATGGCGAAGCGACAATCAAGACCTACAGCCGCTCGGGCGCCGAAGTAACGCTGACACCGGCGAACTCCACGATGGATCCAATGACGTTCACTGCCGATCAGGTTGAGCTCTACGGCAAGGTCGTCACGGTGATGCGCCGCTACTGATCAGGCAATTCGGCAATCGCCGCTCTCGATGTCAGCTCGTCGGTGGTGGAGCCCACGGTGACCGGGGCTCTTCTTCGGGCTTTGATTGTGATGCTGGCGCTTGCGGAGGCGACACAATGGGGCGCCGCTGTGAGGGATACGCCTCGCCACGGCCCGGGGCGCCAACACCAGTCGCGCCTGTAGTCGGCGGGGGCATGGGGAACCCTGGAGGACCTGACGGCCAGTCTGCGGCCTGCGGGCCCGCCGGGGCAGTCGGTTGCCAAGGGGTCGGATCATCGACATTGGCAACAGAACGGCGACTACCGAGAACCAGGAAAAGCCCGCCGAGCAAGAATCCGACAACGAGAGCTGCGAGAGCGCCCCATCTCATGAGCCCGACCCCGTCGCTCGGATCACGACCGATAGCAACCGCGAACTCGGCACCGTCAACGGGACCTACCGTGAGAACGTAATCACCCGTGTCGGCGATTTGGACACTGCGGTTTGAGGTTCCGACATAGTCGCTGGTGTCGTAGTCGAGTCCCATCGAAGACTCCATTTCGACGACTCCGCCAGATGGATCTCGCAGCACGAGTTGCACCTGCGGGATGGCGCCCTTCCTGTTATATGTCGAGCTTGCGCCGCAGTCGCCACTCACGACGTCGAGCTGACCATTGGTCTCGACAAAGAGGAAGAACTCACCAGTCCGGTCGAAGTCAAGCGTGGTGTCGCATCCAACGGGGGCACGCGCAAAGCCAGCGACATTGTTTTCGTACAACCGATCAGCGCCGATCCAAAGACCAATGGCCGCAATCAAGAACCCGATGAGGAGGCCGACGCCCAGCGCGAGCTGCCAAGTCCTTCGCGTCCCCACCGACTCAGCCATGGGCAGCAAGCCGGTCAACGACCAATTGAACCCGATCGTCCGGTTGAACTACTGCGACACGAATGAACGATTTGCCATCGTCGCCATAGAACTCGCCGGGGCTCACAAGAGCTCCACCGTCACGAGCCAGCCTCTCCGTATAGGCCCAGCCGTCGTCAACGGGCACCCAGAGGTAGAACGCCCCGTCAGGCTGCGCCACAGGCTCACCCGACCAGTCTGAGAGCACGGAGGCAAGCAAGCTCAGTCGCGATCGATACCGCTCGCGTTGCACCTCGACGTGATCGTCGTCATCCAACGCTGCCACAGCAGCCGCCTGCGCTGGCCCCGGGACCATGAGTCCGACGTGTTTACGCACCTCTCGCAAGTATGAAACCAGTTCAGCATCGCCTGCATAGAAGCCGGCTCGCACGCCTGCGAGATTGGATCGCTTCGAGAGCGAGTGCACCGCAACGACACCTTCGAGCCCGGATTCCAAAATCGTTCTGCCGGGCCCCTTCCACGTGAACTCGACATAGCACTCATCCGAAAACACCGGAACCCCGTGTGTCCGGCCCCAGGCGGCCACCGCCTCGAGATCTTCAAGCCCACCAGTTGGATTGCCGGGACTGTTCACCCACAGAGCGAGCGCCCGATCGGCGTCAGACGCGTCGATTGAGTCGAGATCCAGCCCACCATCCGGCAACGACCCGACCGGCACCGAGCGGCATCCCGCCAGCGTCGCTCCCATTGCGTAGGTCGGGTAGGAAATGGCCGGATAGAGAATCGTGTCACGCGAGGGGTCGCGGAGTTTGAGCCACTGCGGCAACGTCCCGACGAACTCTTTCGTCCCGATCGAGGCACCAATTTGATCGGCCGGTACATCGATACCGAATCTCCGGTTCATCCACCGTTGCGCTGCCTCACGAAAGGCGGGCGTGCCGACACTTGGCGGATATGACCGCTCAGTACCGCTCGTTGCAAGCGCATCGAGAACACTTTGCGGCGGCGGGTCAAACGGAGTTCCGACCGACAGATCGACCGTGCCCCCCTCGTGCGCGTCGGTAATCGGCCGCAACCTGTTTAGCCGGTCATACGGATACGGCGGTGGGACGAAACCCCCGTGCACTGTCATGTCGCTACTCCGTCATCAGCAACCGAAGCCCCTGAGGACTCGACTTCGGCATCGGAGTTGACCAGGAACTCAGAAAGTCGGCCCGCTGAGGCATCCGAGAGCCGTGCCCGGATTGTCCAACTCTCCTGACCATCGCCGATCGTGAGCGCTCGCAGTCGATCGCTGATAGTTCGGAGCAGGACATCGATTCCTTCGCCGGACGAAGCACTGATCGCCACCGAGCTCGGGTGCGACTCGACGAGACGTTGAGCGGCAGCCGGATCAAGGTCCGCCTTGTTGAACACCAGGAGTTCGGGCACGGCGGCCGCATCGATGTCACCGAGCACTTCGCGCACAGCATCGATCTGGCTTTCGGGGTCATGAGCGCTGGCATCGACGACATGAACGAGATAGTCCGCCATTGAAGCCACCTCGAGGGTCCCCTTGAACGACTCGACCAATCCGTGGGGCAGGCGCTTGATGAAACCGACCGTGTCAGAAAGCAACACCGGCTCACCACCGGGAAGAGACAGACGGCGCGTGGTTGGGTCGAGTGTCGCGAACAGACGGTCCTCGACCAGAACTCCCGATTTGGTCAGCGCATTCAGCAGAGTCGACTTGCCTGCATTGGTATAGCCAACGATTGCCACCGATGCGAGACCACTACGGGACCGACCCTTACGTTGCAGCGTTCTGGTTTCGGCGAGCGAATCGAGATCACGTTCGAGCTTGTGGATTCGCCGCATGATGCGTCGACGGTCGACTTCGATCTTGGTTTCACCCCCACCAAACCTGGCACCAACGCCACCGCGCTGCTGTGAGAGCTTGGCATCGGCCCCGCGGCGCAGGCGGGGCAGGCGGTAGCGGAGGAGCGCAAGTTCGACCTGCGCCTTGCCCTCCAAGGTGTGAGCATTCTGACCAAAAATGTCGAGGATCACGGCCGTTCTGTCGATTGCAGTTCGGCCAAGCAGCTTCTCCAGGTTGTACTGCTGCGCGGGCGATAGCTCGTTGTCGAAGACGACCGTGTCGGCATCGACCGCCAGGCACAACTGCCTGAGCTCTTCGGCCTTGCCCTTGCCGATGTACCAGGTGTGGTCGGGTGAATCCCGACGCTGCACCATGCGGCCAACCTCGTCGGCTCCGGCGGTATTGATCAGCAACGAGAGCTCATCCAAACTGTCGCCGACAATCTCATCGTCATCACCCGGCAGGGCGACGGCTACAAGGATGATCTTCTCTCTGACCGACCGATCGATCAGTGTTCCGGCCAGCGCCTCGTTGTAGGGAGTCGTCACAGTCGCACCTCGATGGTCGCAATGTACGTAGCCGGTCCGGTCAGAACAGGCCGCGTTCGTGGACCCGCATGGTGATCGCGTTCGACTCGGGTCCGGGCTCGACTATCTCCAGGTTGATCGCCGGCACCTTCTCTCCCAACGCCCGGAGGTCGACCGCAGCAACTTCATCAACCCCGACAACGCTGTGTGGGTTGCCCATGCTGAGGTGCGCGACCGGGCGGTCCGGATGGCATTCGAGAGCCGCCCAGCCTTGCGGCTGGTCGAGCGGTGTCACGTCACCCATCCCCACTGTCGCTTCGATGGTGGCCGAGTCTCCCGTTGCTGTGAGTTTCACGAGACGATCACCGGCGTCGGTCAAGATCAACAAATCGCTCATGTCGCCGCGGCGTGCGGCCAGAGCCTGAGCGAAGCACCGAATCCCGTTACCACTCATCTCGGCGCGGGAGCCGTCCGCGTTGTAGAGCGTCATCTGCGCGGCGTACCCCTCTGCCGACCCGGCTATCAACAAGCCGTCAGCGCCAACTCCACGGTGGCGATCACAAAGTCGGCGGGCCAACGCTGGGAGGTCTTCGACGCCCGGGTGGAAGGCGACCAGAAAGTCGTTGCCGAGCCCGTGGTGCTTGGTGAGCTTCAAATGACTCACAACGCAGCCTCGAGAGCGGCGATCACGAGGGGTGCAACCTCGGCCACTGGGTCATCTTCGACATCAATCCAGCGTACGCGTGGATCGCGACGGAACCATCGCTCCTGGCGCACAGCGAACTGCCGGGTACGGATGATGATGTTTTCGATGGCCTCATCCTTACTCAGATCTCCGTCGAGATACTCCAAGGTTTCTTTGTATCCGAGCGCCTGGGCCGACGTTTTGGAGAATCCGACGCTGCGGACGGCTTCAACCTCCGCGAACAAGCCGGCGTCGACCATTTGGTGGACACGGGTTTCGATGCGCTCAGCAATGGTGTCTCGAGGCCACCGAAGCCCGATCTGGGCCACCGGCGATTCCTGATAACTGTCCACACCTGGGCCGTATGAGCTGAACGGTCTCCCGCTGCCAATGGTCACCTCGAGAGCGCGAATGATCCGCCGTCGGTTGCCTGACTCCATCTTGGTGGCCGCTTCCGGGTCGAGGGTCGCCAGGCGTTGGTAGAGCCCGAGAGTGTCAGCGTCCTCCTCTAGTTCCTCTCGCACGTCACGCCACTCCCCCGGCAGTTCGAAGTCATCGATGACGACTCGATGGTAGAGGCCTGTCCCACCGACGAGCAGCGCCCGGCGCTGGCGTTCCTCGATCGCCTCGATGGCCCGACCGAAATCTTTGCGAAAGCGGGCGACGGTGTACTCCTCGTCGGGGTTCACAACGTCGAGAAGATGGTGGCGAATCTCCGTCTGATCGGCTACTGATGGTTTGGCAGTACCAATGTCCATGCCCCGGTAGACCTGCATGCTGTCAATCGAGATCAGCTCTACGTCACCCGATCTCCTGGCAGCTTCCATGGCAACTGCCGACTTACCGGAGGCCGTTGAGCCCACGATCGCAACTCGTGGCACTGTCATGCCCGAGGTAGTCAGATGTTCTCACCCTCGGCGATGCGCTGGTGATGTTGGATGACCTCATCAACTACGAAGCGCAGAAACTTCTCAGTGAACGCTGGATCGAGGCCCGACTCTTCCGCCAGAAGTCGCAACCGATTGATCTGCACCGCTTCACGCTCAGGGTCAGCGGGCGGCAAATCGACTGACGCCTTATATCTGCCGACCGCCTTCGTGATCTTGAACCGTTCCGCCAGCAGGTGCACGAGTGCAGCGTCGATGTTGTCAATGCTGGAGCGGAAGTCGGCGAGTTGAGAGTTAGTCGATGGCTGGTTCATTTCGGATTGAAAACTACTGCCTCGTCGTAACAGTTCAGAGCGCCGCTACAGGAATACGTAACTTGTGAGCGGGTTCCGAGATGAAGTCGACGAATTCTCCGACGAGAAAGTGCGGTGCCGCGCGGGTGATCCGGACAGTCGCATAACAGCCGGTTCGCAGCGGCCTGGGCGGGTTGAAATGCACAAGTTTGTTCTGACGCGTTCGGCCGCTGATCACCGTGGGGTCCTTCTTGCTGGGCCCCTCGATGAGAACCTCCTCGACGCGACCGACCCGCGCCTCATGCTTACGCAGGGCGGCTGGCTCCACAACCGATCGGAGCCGCTGGAATCTGTCGGCAGCTACGGCAGGCTCGACGAATACGTCCTGCATCTCGGCGGCTTCGGTTCCAGCTCGAGGGGAGAAGATGAACGTGTATGCATAGTCGTACTCTGCCTCCGCCGCGACCTCGAGGGTGCGTTCGAAGTCGTCTTCGGTCTCGCCGGGGAACCCGACGATGATGTCGGTAGAGATTGCAAGATCGGAAACTGTTCGGCGTGCCTCGGCCAAACGTTCGAGGTATCGCGCGCCCGTGTACCCGCGGTGCATCAAAGCCAGTACTCGGTCGCTTCCGGACTGCAGTGGGTAGTGCAGATGCTCACAGACTTCGGGAGACTCGGCCATCGCGGCGAATGTCTCTGTGCGCATGTCTTTCGGGTGCGGGCTCGTGAACCGGACTCGCTGAATCCCATCGACCACACTCACGTCTCGAAGCAGATCGGCAAAGAGCGGTCGCAGCCGCGCCGACTCGTCGCCACCCTGACGCGCCGCAAGCTGAATATCGCGGCCATAGCTGTTCACGTTCTGCCCGAGCAATGTGACCTCAGTGACACCTTGTCCGGCCAGCTGGGCGACATCATCGATGATGTCGCTGTAGGGCCGGCTGATCTCCACACCACGCACGGACGGCACTATGCAGAACGCACAACTGTTGTCGCATCCAATCTGGATGGTCACCCAAGCGTTGTATGACGTAACACGGCGCGCCGGCAGCGCCGAAGGAAACATCGCGTGATCGTCGATGACCGCTTCTTCGAGAATCTCGGTAATTGGTTCGTCAGATGTCGATGCTTCGCGCAAGAGCTCTGCTGCCCGATGCACGTTGTGGGTACCCATCACTACGTCGACGTGGCCCGCTCGGCGGGCAATCGAATCCTGGTCCTTCTGGGCGAGGCAGCCTGACACAACTACCTGGCGACCATCTCGTTTGGCCTTCCAGGTTTTCAGATGCCCCAGATTGCCGTACAGCTTGTTGTCCGCGTTTTCACGGATACAGCACGTGTTGAGCACGATCACGTCGGCATCAGACTCCGATTCGGCGCTCACGAGGCCATCAGCTTCGAGCAGCCCCGCGATCCGTTCTGAGTCGTGATCGTTCATCTGGCAGCCAAAGGTGCGCACGATGTAGCTGCGAGGCATGGGGTGAAAGGCTACTGGCTGCAGCGGCCCCGATATCGTCCGCTCGATGTTTGCCATACTTCCGATCTCTACGACGTATCAACTCGTTGGACTGCTTCACGTCCTTGCTGCCATTGTCGCCTTCGGGCCGCTGTTCTTCTATCCGAAGCTACAGCGCAACGGCGAGACCGAAGCCGTTGCATCGCTACACATGAAGATGGTGTTCCCAGCGCTGGTGTTGCTCTGGGTTCTCGGGATGGGACTAGCCGGGATCGGCAAGTACGACATGGCCGAAACCAAGTGGATGGGCGGATCGATTGTTATCTGGCTGGCGACGATGGCTGTGAGCTGGTTCATGATCAAGCCTTCGCTGACTGAAACGGGCGACAGCGCTCGATCAAAACTCTCTGCCGGTATCGGCATCACCCACATCTTGCTGATCGCCGCGCTCTACCTGATGATCTTCAAGCCCGGAGGCTCAGTCTTCAAGTAAACGCTTCAGGTCGTCGGATCACCAATTTTGAGGCGGCTGCCTGGCCCGATCTTGACGTACCGATCGCGACTGATTGCTCAGCCGAGGTCGATTGGCTGCTCGTCGACTTCCGAGAACTCGTCGGCCTCGTCGACTTTGACGCCACCCTCGGGTTCTTTGAGGCCGGCGGCAATCAGGACCTTGTCGTTGATCTCCATCATCACTTCGGGATTGGTGCGGAGGTAGTTCTTGGCGTTTTCACGACCCTGGCCCAGTTGTTCGCCTTCATATGTGAACCAGGCTCCCGACTTCTTCACGATGCCTAGATCAACTGACATGTCAACCAGTGCGCCTTCACGGCTGATGCCCTGGCCATACATGATGTCGAACTCGGCCTGCCGGAACGGCGGGGAAACCTTGTTCTTGACCACCTTGACCCGCGTTCGGTTCCCGACGATCTCGGCGCCGTCTTTCAGGGACTCGATCCGTCGGATGTCGAGCCTGACCGACGAATAGAACTTCAGCGCACGGCCACCCGGGGTCGTTTCGGGTGACCCGAACATGACACCAATCTTCTCGCGCAACTGGTTGATGAAGATCACGATGGTGTTGGTCTTGCTGATGTTGCCAGTGAGCTTGCGCAATGCCTGGCTCATCAGGCGGGCCTGCAGGCCGACATGGGTGTCGCCCATTTCACCTTCGATCTCGGCACGAGGGGTGAGGGCTGCGACCGAGTCGACGACGATCACGTCGATCGCGCCGGAACGGCACAACATGTCGGTGATCTCGAGGGCCTGTTCGCCCGTGTCGGGCTGAGAGATGAGCAATTGATCGACGTCGACCCCGATTGCCCTGGCATACACAGGGTCCATCGCGTGTTCGGCATCGATGTAGGCACACACGCCGCCGCTGCGCTGTGCCTCGGCCACGACATGCATTGCAAGCGTCGACTTGCCGGATGACTCCGGACCGTAGATCTCGGTGATCCGCCCACGAGGCAGACCACCAACACCCAGCGCGAGGTCGAGCGGCAATGCCCCGGTCGGCACGACTTCGACACCCATGTTCGTCCGCTCGCCCATTTTCATGATGGCGCCTGAGCCGAACTGCTTGTCGATCTGGGCCAGCGCCATATCCAGCGCCTTGTCGCGATCTTTACTCATGTTGTTCTCGCTTTCATCTCAGTGTGTTGCAAACCGGGTTCGGGTGCTGATGTGCACCGTAGAGAGGGGGTGTAACAGTGTTCGGCAATACCCTGATCGGCCGAATGACATGAGTGTAGTCAACGAACAACCGTTCGCACAAGTACCGCGACACCGAACGTCAAGTTTCAACTGGTAGAGGCCACCGCGACTCACTGCCTCAACACCTTCCGGTGAGCGTAGGCGCGGACAGGTCGCGCTCAGGCTCATCGCAACAACCTCACCCCACCCTCCGATGAGCTTTAGCGCGGACAGGTCGCGCTCTAGCTAACCGCAAGACGTGGTCGAGGCTTGTCCGCCAACGAGAGCGGGAGATCGGTTCGAAGAATCGATCAGAGCAGCTCGATGTCGGCGGGGTCGGAGTCGACGGTCGCCACAATCTCGAAATCGTCCGGTGTCGGGGGCCGCATAACTATGTCGATCGACTGCCAGATCAAGTAGGCCGACCCATAGGTGATCAGGGGTAGCAGAACAGCCATACCGCCGAGTACCAGATACATCGGAAGCAACTCGACCTCTGGCCAAGTGATGGCGACCATGCCGCCGAGCACGAGCACCAGCGGGCCAAATGTGATGATCGCTGTGATCGCGGCAGCACCAAGTTCGTAGCCGACATCACCGCGTCTCCATTGCAGCCCGCATGACTGGCAATGGTCGGCCTTCTTGAACCAGCCGAGGAAGAATGCGCCGCGACCGGCACACCAGGGGCAGCGCCGAAATGAGCCTCTAGAGAACATCCGCAGAACGCCTGGACGGGTCACGCTCGCATTTTAGGTGACGAATTTGACAGACTCTCCCGGTGCGGCGTTCTCCAGGTGGCCTTATGTTGATCATTGCGGGCGTTCTTTTCGCGCTCGCAGTCAGCACATGGTGGTTCCAACGTGTGGCGTTCTCGCCATCAGACGATTCGGATGTGACGCTGTCCATTCTCGGTGATGAGCAGATACGCGGCGAGATCGCGACAATCGTTGCCAGCGCCGATGCCCCCGAGCTGAACCAGTCACCGACCGAGCTCAAGGGGTTCATCGAGGAGATCGCACGTATCCCAGCCGGAGCAGCGCTCATGAGCGATTTCGTCAACTCCGCTCACGCGCTGCTGATCGGCCAGGCCGATGGACCTGTACTGATCTCCGCCGAAGAGCAAGTGGTAATCGTTCGTGACGAACGCGTCGGGCAGATGTCACCCATCACACTCCCCGTCCAGGAAGTCGGCTCACTTTCTGCAATCGACACCGGCGCGGGCTGGCTCACGCTTGGCAGCCTCGGCCTCGGCGTTGCAGCCCTGCTAGTCGGCTTGATCTTGCGACCTGAACGCGGCGAAGCGATGTTTGCCCTCGGCATCTCCCTAGCGACGCTCGCGGGTTTGCTCGTGGTGCTTGGGTACCTGGTCCCACTCCTCGCGCTGCCCGCATTGTCCGAGAGCACCTGGATGGGAGTTTTCCCAAGACTCGCCAGCCATAACCGGAACCTGACGCTGGCGATAGCAGTCGCCGCGCTCGCAGTCGGCGCATTTGTCACGATGAGTTCTGGCAGACGGAGAGAGCGCCGGCAGCGGTCGACACCACTGTCTGTCGGCCGCTACCGCGATGACCGGAGTTGGAGCCGCTGAATACGAAACGGCCCGCCTACAGGGCGGGCCGTATCTGTGCTTCCCCTGGGATTCGAACCCAGAACCTGCGGATTAAGAGTCCGTTGCTCTGCCATTGAGCTAGAGAAGCAAGCGGCCTGAGAGGGTACCGAACGAACTTTCGCTCCGCACCCTCTCAAAACCGTCGCATTGCTGCGTTGGGGTGGCCAAGGGGACTTGAACCCCCAACCGCCAGGATCACAACCTGGTGCTCTACCTGTTGAGCTATGACCACCATGTGAGCGAACAGTCTGCCAGGTCCGATGATGTTCGCCACCTTTGTTCAGCTCTTCGTCCGGTTGCCCCAGTCGTCGGGCTTCACGCCGAGTTTCACAAGCCGTTCCTTGGCGAATTCAGGTGGTGGCATCGGCTCGCCCGCTTCGAGACGACCGATCCACTCCGAGTCCTCGGCCCACACATGGCATGTGTTCAGGTTCATCTGCCACATACCCCGCCGCTGCTCGTCGGTCATGTCCCCGAAGCCGGACGACCCCTCACTTCGACGCGCCTGTGACGCACGCATCGACCAGACACACTGGATTGCCACGGGGGCCATCGCTTGGAGTAACGCCGTGATGTGTGTGCATCCACGCGGGCCTCCGAACAGTTCCCGCACTCGATGTGTGAAACCGCGCGAGATCGAGAGACCGACGAGCTTTGTGTAGTGGTCGACGATGTTCGGGCACTCCAGATTCGGATTCGTTTCGAACCCGACGCTTGCGGCCACGATCTCGAGTGCCGGAAACGCGACCTCGATATCGAGCTGCATGTGATGGATCGTGAGCGGATCGGGATCGATGTCGATGTACAGACCTGGCGGTTTCTGGTCACGTACCGCTCCACGGATGAGAACGAGATCATCCCGCTTCCGAAACGCCCGCACCCGATACTCCCTGTCGTGCAGCACTTCGAGCGGCTTGCCATCGTCGCCGATCGGGGAATCAGGCAGGATCGACGCGTTGTCGAAGAGAGAGTCGTTCTGGTTCGCCATCGCCGCACGGTAGCTCTTCGTCATTCAGGATCGCCTGTCGTCCGAATCATTGATCGGATTACGGCCTCGATCAGCAAGACTGCGAGATCATGGGGAAACTCCGAGTCGGCACACTCACTGGGCAGCACGTTGTACTCGAACCTCTCGGCACACATCACCTCGATGAAGTTGTCGAGGCCGGCTCGGGCGACCGCTCTTTCTACGGGTACACGCAGGTTCCGAACGGGCACGACGAGGCCCTCGGCTACATCTCGCACCTGCTCGACGATGCGGCCAACGATCGGGCCGCTCCGTTCGTTCAGCGCCGAGTTCTCGAGGGCACTGACAACACGACGCTTGTCGGTTGCACACGATTCATGGATCCCCAGTGGCCTCTCGGCAGGATTGACCCTGATGAAGTCGAAATTGGTGGCACATGGCTCAATCCGAGCGCCCAGCGCTCCCCCGTGAATACCGAGGCAAAGATCCTGATGCTCACGCACGCCTTCGATGTCTGGAACGTTCAACGCCTCGCAATCTGCACCGACGCGAGCAACGAGCAGAGTCGACGGGCGATCGACCGCATCGGCGCAAGATTCGAAGGAGTGCTGCGCCGCCACCGCCGCTCGCTGCAGGAGGGCCACGGCGACATGCTCCGAGACAGTGCGATGTACTCGATCACTGTTGAAGATTGGCCTTCTGTTCGCTCCAACTTGGAATCGCTCGCAGCGCGCTGATCCCCCGCCGCCGAAAACGCGCGCAACCACCCCGAACCTCTATCGTCTGACCGTGCCGTCATCGCAGAACCGAGTCAGCTTGGGCACCGCGATGGTGATCGGCATAATGGCCGGGCTGCTCGGAGGCATGTTCGGGGTAGGTGGCGGGCTGATCATCGTTCCGGCCCTGGCCAGTGTCGCGAAGATGGATCGGCGTCGCGCCAGCGGCACATCGTTGGCCGCCACCCTCCCAATCGCCGCTGCCGCACTGGTTACCTATGTCGCCAACGGCAACGTCGACTGGGCCGTTGCTCTGTGCCTGGCCACCGGAGCAATCGCCGGGGCGGTCGTCGGCACGCACCTGCTCAGTGTGATCCCGAAGAACGTGCTCACCATCATCTTCGTGATCACCGTTCTGGCAACTGCCACTCGTCTGGGCATCGGAACCGAAACAACCGGCAGAGCCGACCTCTCGATCACGATGGTGGTCATGCTGATTCTTGTCGGCCTCTTCACTGGCACCCTCGCCGGTCTTCTCGGTATCGGTGGCGGCGTGATCATGGTCCCAGCGATGGTGGTGCTGTTCGGGATGGTCCCGATCGTGGCCAAGGGGACGTCTGTAGCTGTCATCATCCCGACCTCGATCATGGGCACCTTCCGTAATCGCCAGAACGCCAACGTCGACCTCCGCGTGGCCACAATTGTCGGTGGATTCGGCGCGGTCAGTGCCGTTGCCGGCGGATTGATCGCGTCCGACCTGAGCGACAGGACGTCCAACATGATGTTCGCGCTCCTATTGCTGGTGGTTGCAGCCACACAAGTGGCGACACTCCGTAAGCCCAAGCAAACCGCTCAACCGTCCGGAAGCTGATTGCGATGTTGGTCCTGCTGGTCATCGCCGATCCGTTGGAAGACAGTTTCTCGCATCTGCTCGCCCGGCGAGCCGAAGAGGGCCTCCTGGCCGGTGGCCACGAGGTCATCGTGCTGGATCTGTACGACCAGGGCTTTCAGGTAGCGATGAGTAGCGAGGAAAGAGCTGCGTACCACGACGATGAGCCCATCTGCGATCCCATGGTTGCTGAGCATGTCGCCATCATTCAGCGTGCTGAGGCCGTGGTTTTCGTCTATCCGACCTGGTCGAGCGGCCTGCCTGCCATTCTGAAAGGCTGGTTCGAGAGGGTCATGGTCCCAGGTGTTGCCTTCAGGTTCGATGAGCGGACCGGCAAGGTGCGCCCTGCTCTGGGCAATGTTCGCCGGATCGTGGGGATCTCGAGCTACGCCTGCTCTCGGCGGCATATGCGGGTGCTCAACGACAACGGTCGCAGGACTATCACCCGGGCCTTCCGAGTCAACACCGGATTCGGAACGCGAACCCGATGGTTCGGCTTCTATGACAGCACCGAATCAACTGAGTCCAGGCGTGCTGAGTTCGCCGCGCTGGTCGAACGGGAAATGGCAGAACTCCGATGACACGCGCGCTGGTTGTCTACTGCCATCCCCTCACGGAATCGTTCACAGAGGCGACCCGCAACAGTGTCATCTCCGGGCTGAAGGCTGCCGACGCTGAGGTCCGACTCACCGATCTCTACGCTGACGGCTTCGACCCCGGCTACTCCGCTCTTGACTACGCCAACTCCCGCGATGGCGGCATTGAACCCGCATTGACGGGCTACATCGAAGACCTGGCCTGGTGCGACACGTTGATTTTCGTCTACCCAACCTGGTGGGCCGGGCAGCCATCGATGTTGATTGGCTGGATCGACCGGGTCTGGGCGGGTGCAGCCGCGCAGGGTGATGGCGGGGCGACGGGGTACGGCTTGCCGAAGCGTCAGAACATCAAGCGGCTGATCGCTGTCACGTCACATGGCTCGACCAAATTCATCAACATGGTCGAGGGTGAAGCAGGCAAGCGCACACTCACTCGATGTCTACGATCGACCTGCCATTGGCGCGCGCGCACGACATGGCTCGCTCTGTACGCCATCGATGCCTCCACATTGGCTCAGCGCGAGGCATTCCTCCGCAAAGTCGAGCGCCGAATCTCCAACCTCACCTGACCCCAAGGCGATGAGACCGAGCAAGTCGAACCAGAGTTGCGGTGAGCTTCACCGCGAACAGGTCGCGCTCAAGCTCACCGGTGGAAGTCGAACTCGAGTTGCGGTGAGCTTCGGCGCGGACAGGTCGCGGTCAAGCTCACCGCAAGGCGTGGGTCAGGTGGGGGCGAGGGCGGCGGCGACCTGGGCGGCGACGGCGGCGTTGTTCTCGGCCAGCGCCAGATTGGCAGGCACGTTTCGTCCGTCAGTTGCCTCGCTGATTCGCCCGAGGACGAACGGGGTGATGGCAGCACCGGTGATGCCTGACCGTTCGCAATCGTCCAGGGCCCCGCGGAGCACGGCATCGAGTTCCGATGCATTCAGTTCGTCCGACTCCGGAATCGGAACCGTCAGCAAGACTCCAGAGTTGCTGCGACTGCGCGCAGCGAACGTTCGAGCCACTTCGTCAGCGCTGTCAACACGATGAGGAATCGCCAGGCCTGACGAGCGGGTGTAGAACGCGGGAAACCAGTCGTGCTGCCAGCCAAGGACCGGCACGCCGGCGGATTCGAGGTATTCGAGGGTCCGGGGAAGGTCGAGGAACGCCTTGGCCCCGGCCGATACGGTGATCACAGGATGCGAGGCAATGGCATCCAGGTCGGCTGAGATGTCACCGGTGATCTCCGCACCTCGATGCACACCGCCAATCCCGCCTGTCGCAAATACTGACACTCCTGCCGCTCCAGCGATCGCAACCGAGGCGGAGACCGTCGTTGCCCCGAATTCCCAGCGCTGGGCCACTGCAACAGCAACGTCGCGCTCCGCTGTTTTCCGGGCGGAACCGAGGATTCGTTCGTGCTCGTCACCGTCAAGGCCGAGTCGCACGACACCGTCTAGAACAGCTGTGACAGCGGGAACCGCTCCCCCGTCCCGGATTGCGCCGACACACCGCTCGAGTGCTTCGCGGTTGGCCGGCGAAGGAAGTCCCAGGTGGGAAAAGATTGTTGATTCGAGGGCCACGATCGCCCTGCCGTCGGCGAGCGCCGATTCGACTTCTTCTGAACAGACGGGATTGAGCACACGCCAAGGTTAATGCCCGGTGCCGTCAGGATCCGTTGCGGACGAATCTCGTGACTGTCTCCACATGGTGCGTGTTCGGGAACAGATCGAGCACTTCGACCCGCTCAGGGCTGTACCCGGCCGCGGCGAGCAATGTCGCATCACGAGCAAGTGAGACCGGGTCGCAACTGACCAATACCAGTACGGCTGGGGTGGCAGCTGTGAGCGAGGCAACCCCAGGCTTCCCGATACCGGGGCGCGCCGGGTCGGCCACGATGATGTCAACCGGGTCGCTTGGGCTCGGTGCCCACCTCCCGACCTCACCTCTCACGATCTTGCTTTCTCGTTCCGCAAGGTTGAATTCCGCATCGAACCAAGACGACTTGGTCGACTCGATGACCGTTACCTTGCCGACGGATTCCATGGCGGCCACGGCAAAGAGACCGACGCCACCATAAGCATCGATGGCGTGACCTGCACCGTCGAGTTCGGGTGCCGCGCGGCCAACCGCGGCGACCAGAAGTTCGGCTGCCTGAGCGCCGGACTGGAAGAACGATCCGGCGGAGACACGAAGGTCGTGGCCCGCGATTCGTTCGATCAGCCAGGCGCGCTCGCCGATGTGCACCTCGGAAGGGAGCCCGCGAATGGACTTGCGATACTTGCGGTCCCAAATCGCTGTAATTGCCCCAGTTGCGACGGATGTGCGGAGCGTAATCTCAGCGCCCTCATCGACATCTAGTAGAGGCAGCAACCTGGAAAGCTTCGATTCGGCGATCGGGCAGCTGGTCACCGGAACAACTTCGCTCGCGCCCTGCTCCCGGAATCCGACCATGCCATCTGGCCCGCCCACAACTCTGATCGTGGTTCGATAACCGAACTGGCTCACGGTCGATCCGGCATGAACGATCGCTTCAACCAGGTTCGCGTCGAGGCGGCCTACGCGACGCAATGACTCGCGGACAATTTCCACCTTCGCATCGAACTGGGCAGCAGGCTGAATATGCATCCAATCGCACCCTCCACACCCAGCGCGCCGATGCGCACACGAGGGGGAATCGCGGAGTGGCGAACGTTCGAGTACCTCGATTACCTGCCCGGTCGCATAATCCTTCTTTGCGGAACCGACCTCGGCTTCGACCAGCTCACCCGGTATAGCCCCGGAGATGAAGACCACCCGTCCATCATCGTCTCTGGCCATGGCGTCGCCGCCCGCCACAAGTCGGTCTGGGCGAAGGGTCAGTTGCATCCGCCCAGCGTACGAGCATTGCGACCCAACGGCCGAGGAATACCGGGTCGGACGCGCGACACTTGAATTATGAGCGACTCTTCAGACAAGTGGTACTGGGATCTCCAACTCAACAAGGCCGTACCTGCCGATGAGCGAGGCGCTGGAGATCACGTCCTCGGCCCTTACTCATCAAAGTTCGAAGCGCAGAACTGGAAAGAGAGAGTCGAGGAACGCAATGAGGAGTGGGCAGGAGCCGACGAGGAATGGGACGACGCTGGCGACACCGCAAAGCCTGACACCTCCACCGACTAGCGATAGATTTCCGGACCGATGAGCCTCCCAATACAGATCGTCCCTTCAGTCCTCCCTGCGGACTTTTCCCGCCTTGGTGAGGAAGTCGCTGCACTCGAGGCCGCCGG
>JADWMG010000049.1 GCA_015767405.1 Actinomycetota bacterium | reverse complement strand
CTGAGCACTGAATGCCGGCTGGAATACACTTCACTGGATGAATGCTCCAAGCAATGTGCTGACCACCAAGCTCGACGGATTCGGCACGACGATTTTCGCTGAGATGTCAGCGTTGGCGGCCCAGACCGGTGCGATCAACCTCGGGCAGGGGTTCCCCGATACCGATGGCCCCCCAGCGGTTCTCGAAGCGGCAATTGCGGCAATCCGCAACGGAGTCAATCAGTATCCGCCGGGACAGGGGTTCATCGAATTGCGCCGAGCGATTGCCGATCACCAGCGACGCTTCTACGGCATTGAACTCGACCCGGAGTCAGAAGTCGTTGTCACTGCAGGCGCGACTGAGGCGCTTGCCGGAGCACTGCTCGGAATGCTCGATGCCGGAGACGAGGTGGTCGTCTTCGAGCCGATGTACGACAGCTATCAGGCATGTATTGCCCTCGCCGGTGCCAGAGCGGTACCCGTTCTCCTCGAACCGAATGACGAAGGCCAATATGGTTTCGACCCGTCTGAGCTCCGCGATGCGATCTCGTCTCGAACGAAGATCATCTTGCTGAACACACCACACAATCCGAGTGGCAAGGTTTTCACGTTCACCGAACTCACGCTGATTGCCGAACTAGCTCAGGAACATGACCTCCTGGTAGTGACGGACGAGGTTTATGAACACCTGCTTTTCGACGATCACCTTCACATCCCGCTTGCCGCGCTTCCCGGGATGTGGGAGCGCACACTGACGATTTCTTCCGGTGGGAAGACGTTTCACACCACAGGTTGGAAAATCGGCTGGATGTCGGGGCCCGAGCCGCTCGTGACTGCCGCGAAAACTGCCAAACAGTTCCTCACCTATACGAATGGAGCGCCGTTCCAACCGGCGATGGCAGTGGGCCTTGCATTGCCCGACAGCTATTTCGAGGGGTTGGCTACAAATCTGCAATTGGCGCGTGATCATCTCGTGACCGGTCTCCTAGCGGCCGGATTCAGAACAGCTATTCCGGAGGCCACGTACTTCACGACCGTCGACATCCGGCCCGTCGACAGCACCGGCGATGGCATGGCGTTCTGCCGTTCCTTGCCGGAGCGATGCGGGGTTGTCGCTGTCCCGAACGAAGTGTTCTATATCCGGCCCGAACATGGGCGACATCTGGTGAGGTTCGCCTGTTGCAAGCAACTCGATGTGATCGACGCCGCTGCACAACGGCTTGCGGAAGGATTTGCCACGTGAGTGTCCTACGAGTAGCAGCGGTTCAACACGACATCGTCTGGCACGACCGCGATGCCAATTTTGAGCGCCTCGCTGCGCCGATTGCTGGGGCCGCCGCGAGCGGCGCGGGTCTGGTTCTCCTCACCGAAACCTTCTCGACCGGATTCTCGTTCGACACGCCCGGTATCGGCGAGGCCGAGGGTGGTCCATCATCGCAGTTCCTGACCGCGATGGCAGCCCAGCACGGAGTGTGGGTTGGGGGGTCATGCCCCGAAGTTGCGCCCGACGCACCCGATGACGATCAACGTCCGTCAAACGTCTTCGTTCTTGTCGGGCCCGATGGCACAACGTACCGCTACCGGAAGATCCATCCGTTCTCGCACGCCGACGAAGAGCGTTACGTGCGTGCAGGCACCGACTTCGTCACTGTCGAAATCGAGGGGGTCCGCGTCAGCCTCTTTGTTTGCTACGACCTGCGATTCGCCGACGAGTTCTGGAGTCTCGCAACATCGACTGACCTCTATCTGGTGGTTGCGAACTGGCCGGCCAAGCGGCGCCTCCACTGGTCGGCGTTACTTCGGGCCCGGGCGATTGAGAATCAGGCCTACGTAGTCGGCGTGAACCGGGTGGGAACCGGGGGAGCGCTCGACTATTCGGGCGACAGTGCAATCATCGACCCGCTGGGCGAGTTACTGGCCACCGGCGCCGGTGGAGAAACTGTCCTTCTTGCCGACATCGACACCGACCACGTGGCGTCAACCCGCGACCACTTCCGGTTCCTCCAAGACCGCCGCTAGTCAAATGACACGAACGGGGTCAGACCCCATTCGTGTCATTTGCATGGAGACGCGGATGCCGTAGGGGGTGTCCTGCTGGCCGACCTCGACGAAGCCACGCCGGGAGTGGAAGGCGAGTGACTGTTCGTTCGGCGGTTCGAAGTTGATCTCGAGTGTCAGCCTCTTGACTCCGTCGAACGAACCAAGCAGGCGTTCGACTTCGGCGTAGACGAGGGTCCCGAGGCCGCGGCCCTGGAACGCGGCGTCGAACGCCACGCGGTCGAGATACATGTGGTCGTCGTAGCGCTCGGCGAACCAGCGATAGTTGACCGAGTCATAGTCGGCATCCGACCCCAGCACTAGACAGAAGCCCACGATGATGTCATCGACCTCGACGACGAGAGCGATAGGGCTCTGACGCACAAGGGCGGCAAGCCGATCTGCATCGAGCGAGCCCACCGCAGGAACGTTGGCCTCGTTGAGATCGAGTACTCGAGCCATGTCGGCAGGGGCGATCCGGCGTATCAAGGTTGTCTGAGAGCTGGTCATCGAGCGGAAACCGTAACGGCGTTGTCTGAGAATGTCCTGCTCGCCTATGGTGCCCCTTCGTGTCTGACGCTGTCATCATCGCCTCGGACCTGCGCAAACAGTTCGACAACTTCGTTGCGGTGGACGGAATCGACTTCGAGGTACGACCAGGGGAATCCTTTGGGTTTCTCGGTCCCAATGGTGCAGGAAAGACGTCGACGATGCGGATGATTGGTTGTGTGTCGCCGATCACTTCCGGATCTCTCACCGTATTCGGGCTCGACCCGAATGTCGATGGCTCCGAGATCCGATCACGCATGGGCGTGGTCCCGCAGAGCGACCAACTAGATCCTGAGCTGACAGTGGCTGAGAATCTGCTGATCTATGGCAGATACTTCGACATCTCCCGTTCCGAGTGTCGACGACGGACAGTCGAGCTGCTCGACTTCGTGCAGCTCAGTGATCGGGCCAACGACCAGGTCGACCCACTCTCCGGGGGGATGAAGCGTCGGCTGACGATTGCTCGCTCACTCATCAACGAGCCCGAGTTACTGCTGCTCGATGAGCCGACGACTGGGCTCGACCCGCAGGCCCGTCACGTTCTCTGGGACCGTCTGTACCGACTCAAACAACGTGGTGTAACACTTGTGCTGACCACGCACTACATGGACGAGGCAGAACAGCTTTGCGATCGGCTCGTAGTCATGGACGAGGGAAGGATTGCGGCGGAAGGGTCACCGCGCAATCTGATCGATCGATACTCGACTCGTGAAGTCCTGGAACTCAGGTTCGCGATAGGGGAGAACGACGCGAACGCGGCAACGTTGGAAGGCATAGGCGAACGGTGCGAGCTGCTACCTGACCGCATTCTGATCTACGACGACGATGGCGAAGAAGCCCTTGGCGAAGTTCATCGGCGCGGCGTCGACCCGGTCGCGAGCCTTGTGCGACGTAGCTCTCTCGAAGACGTCTTCTTGCGGCTCACCGGTCGCGCGCTGGTCGACTGAAGATGAATCAAGTGGTGTCAAGAATGAGCGTGTGCTGATCATGTCGACACCGACAGCCGTCCGGGTCTGGGAAAACCACCTCCTGCGGTATCGAAAGATCTGGGGCTCGCACTTGCTCGGAGCGTTTGTGCAGCCAGTGTTGTACCTGGTTGGTATGGGACTGGGCGTCGGAGCCCTAGTCGATCGGAGCACCGACTCGATCGTGCTGCTCGATGGCATTACGTACTTCGAGTTTCTGGCGCCTGCATTGCTTGCGACCACGGCGATGATGAGCGGAGGCCAAACGTCGCTTTGGGAGGTTGCCGACGGGTTCATCTGGAGCCATCGGTACGTGGCCATGGCATCGACCCCTTTGAGGCCTCGTGAGATCGCAGATGGGCTTGCGCTGTGGCACACCACTCGAATTGCGCTGGCAGTAACCGCGGTCGCTGGAGTGCTGGCCCTATTCGATGAAACCCGAACTTGGGGACTGCTCGTTGCTATCCCGGCGGCCGTATTGACGGGCCTGGCCTTTGCGTTGCCGATCTCGGCGTGGTCGTCTACGAGAAAGAACGGGTCCTCCTTCCCGGCGGTGATCCGATTCGCGCTGATCCCCATGTTCCTGTTCGGCGGTGCGTTCTTCCCGATCGATCAGCTTCCGGAGTGGCTCCAGCCTGTGGCCTACGTGACGCCCCTGTGGCACGGAATCGAACTATGTCGCGGCGCTGTGATTCCATCGGTTGATGCCGGGCCAGTAGCTGTGCACGTCGCTGTCCTACTCGCATATGCGGTGGTAGGGCTACTCGCGTGCCGGGCAACCTTCGCGAAGGCGTTGCGCCCATGACCAGTCGTGCCATCGCGCTGCGGATCGTTCCGGTCGAATTGCTTGCTGCGCGACGTCCGCAACGAATGGTCGAGCGCAGCGTCATGTTCTACAGACACGCATGGTTGATTCTTGTATCTGGCTTTTTCGAACCGCTGCTATATCTCCTGTCGGTTCAGGTCGGCTTTTCGTCACTGATCGGCGAAGTGACCTACGACGGAGTCAGCTACGACTATGCCGAGTTCGTGGCCCCTGCGCTGATGGCGGCGGCCGCGATGAACGGGGCGATCTTCGACGCCACGGGCAACGTGTTCGAGAAGCTCCGACACAGCAAGCTGTACGACACGGTGCTGGCTACTCCGATGACAGCCTCTGATGTCGCGCTCGGAGAGATCATGGGTGCGGTAACTCGAGGGTCGCTGTATTCGATCGCCTTCGTGATCACGATGTGGGCAATGGGCCTCGTCGGCTCGCCGCTCATTGTGCTCGCAGTACCGGCATGTGTGCTCATCGGGTTTGCCTTCGCGTCGGTCGGAATGGCCTTCACCACCTATATGCGTTCCTGGTCGGATCTCGAATACATCAACGCGGTGACACTGCCACTCCTACTCTTCTCCGCGACGTTCTATCCGCTGTCGGCCTATGGAGGGTGGAGCTGGATTGTGTACTTCAGCCCGCTCTACCACGGAGTGGTGATCGTGCGCGGATGCAATCTGGGCGTCCTCGAGTGGAGCATGCTCGGCAACATGGCCGTGCTTCTTGGCCTGTCGTGGGTTGGCCTGCGCTTCACCGCACGGCGTATCGACGGTCTCCTGCTCACCTGACGAAATCTGTGAATGAACTGCAAACAATCGCGGAGGCGTGACACCAGTGCCGGTTGGGTCCTACGCTAATCGCCATGTTGTTTCGACAGAATGCCGAGATCGTTGCTGAGGCTGACGCGCTGCCGGGCCGTACCGACCAGACCACGCCAGTGCCAGAAGAACACTTCGTCAACGGCCATCCGCTCACCGGACCATGGCCAGATGGATTCGAGACGATCGTGTTCGGGTTGGGATGTTTCTGGGGTGCCGAGCGCAAATTCTGGGAACTCGACGGCGTCTACACCACCTTCGTCGGTTACGCGGGTGGCTACACACCCAACGCGACCTACGAAGAGACCTGCTCAGGTCGCACGGGCCACACCGAGGCGGTAGCCGTGGTGTTCGATCCCGATGTCGTCACGCTCGAACGACTACTTCAGGTGTTCTGGGAAGAACATGACCCGACTCAGGGGATGCGTCAAGGCAACGATCGTGGCAGCCAGTATCGAAGTGCGATCTATTTCACCGACGAGGCACATCGTGGCGCCGTCGATGCTTCCAAGGCGATGTTCCAAGAGCGCCTCACCACCGCCGGCTACGGAGAGATCACAACCGAGATCGACACGATCGATATGGCGAGCGGCTTCTTCTACGCCGAGCCGTACCACCAGCAGTACCTCGCCAAGAATCCATCCGGTTACTGCGGTATCGGTGGTACCGGGGTGAGCTGTCCGATCGGGCTGGTTTCCTAGGGCTCCAACGGGCGCACGAATCCCTACTCGTCAGCCCAGCCTGTGGCGCGGATCTCGTCGCCGTCAGCGTCGAGCCGACGACCCGACCAGCGCAACGCGCCCGGTGTGGCAGACAACTTCGCGATGAGCCCCTGCATCGGGGTGCCCTCGACTTCGGTGATGGCTTCGCGTTCGATGTAGTGGGGGTCAACAGCAATGTCGGCCATATCCAGTACCGGCCCGATCGCTGCTTCGGCCGATGTGAACGCTTCGAGCACTTCGGCTTGCGTTCGTTGGGAACACCATGCGGTCATGATCGCTTCGAGTTCTGTTCGGTTGGCCATCCGATCATCGAACGTCGCGAACATCGGCTCGTCGGAAACACCGAGCACATCCAGGACGCGCTCTGCGACCGAATCACTGCTTGTAGAAAGGCCCACCCAGTGGCCGTCACTGCACTCATAAGTTCCGCGGGGCACCGTGTAGGGAAGTCCCGCGCCGAGCCGAGCCTGTTGCTCGCCGGTAACACCGTAGAGCGACACGAGCGGGCCCATCATCTGGAACATCGTCTCGAGCAGATTCGTGTCGACGACCTGCCCGACTCCCGAATGGAGGGCGACCATCGTTGCGAACGCCGCTGCGATTCCGGTGACCTCATCAGTGAGAGCGATCGGTGGTAACAGCGGTTGCCCGTCGGGCTCCCCGCTCAGGGCCGCGAGTCCTGACATCGCCTCGGCAATCGTGGCGAACCCCGGCCGCGACGCATATGGGCCATCCTGACCGAACCCGGTAACGCGCGTGATGACGAGGGAAGCGTTGACGCCGAGCAGGACGTCAGGTCCAAATCCGAGTCGTTCGAGAGTGCCGGGGCGCGAATTCTCGATGAGTACATCAGCATCTGCGATCAGATCGAGCAGGATCTTTCGGTCGGCGTCATTCTTTATGTCGAGAACGATTGTGCGTTTGTTGCGGTTGACGAGCTTCCACCAGAGCCCTTCGCCATCACGCGGGTCGCGCCATGCCAGGTTGCGCAATCCGTCGCCTCCCGGTCGCTCGACCTTGATCACGTCAGCGCCGAAGTCGGCGAGATAGCGGGCGCAATTGGGGGCCGCCAGCACCGTAGACATGTCGATCACGCGCAACCCCGCCAATGGCATCCGCAAATGACACGTTTGGGGTCTGACCCCATTCGTGTCATTTGGGTGCTCGGGTTGGTTGCTCACGGCGTCCACCCTGCCAGCAGACCAACCGCTTCGCCGACGTCGTCGCCCGTTCCGGCATATGAAAAGCGCACGTATTCGTCGCCGCGTGCGAGATCGAAGTCGATCCCCGACGTTGTCGCAACGCCCAACTCGTTTAGCCAGCGTTGGCATAGTTCGAGCGAGTCGATGCCGAGTTCGCGCGTGAACTGGGGAACGTGGGCGTAAACGTAGAAGGCCCCGTCGGCCGGTGCGATATCGGTGATGCCAGCGGCGGCGAGCCCGTCGATCAAAAGGTGACGGTTCGCTCGATAGCGCTCGACATGTTGGTCGAGTTCATCGGTGGCATCGAGTGCCGCCAGGGCTGCGACCTGTGAAACGTGTGGCGCGCATATGTACAGATTCTGTTGAAGCCGTTCGACCGTGTCGACCACGCTGTCGGGTGCAACGACCCAGCCGACTCGCCAACCGGTCATCGAGAAGTATTTCGAGAAGCTGCTGACGACAAACGCTTCGGGGTGACAGTTGAGAATCTGTGGAGCGGGCAGCCCATTGACGATCGAGTGGTAGATCTCGTCGGCGATGACCGTGATGGCGCGTTCGCGGCAGGCTGAAGTCAAATCCGCCAGAGCGTCTGCGCCCAGCACGGTTCCCGTGGGATTCGAAGGCGAGGCGATGATGATCCCGTCGAGGTCGCCGGCCCGGTCGAGGTGATCGGGGGTCGGAGCCCATCGCGTGTCAGGTCCGACGGGAATTGGCACAGGGATCATTCCCAGTGCGATCAACGCATTGCGGTAGCAGGGATAGCCGGGTTCGAGAACTCCCACCCGGTCACCAGGCTCGAACAGCGTGAGGAACGCCAACGTGAATCCAGCTGATGCGCCGGCCACCACCAGGACCCGGTTGGTATCGACGTCCTCGTAGCGGTCGGCGAGCCGCCTCCGCAATGACTGCAGCCCACCAGCGTTGGTGTAGCCCAACGGTTTGTCGAGTTGGCTGCGCACGGCATCACGTGCGCGAACGGGAAGTGGTGTCGATGGCTGGCCGACCTCCAGGTGCAGAATGCGTTGGCCCGCTGCTTCCAATTGGCTGGCCTGAAGGCTCATCGCCATCGCATGGAACGGCGGGACGGCGGCAGCTCGCAACGCGGCTTCGATCACACGTTGATTGTTGCACCGGCACTCATGTGAGCCCCATTCGTGGTCGCCCCAATTGGCAGGGATCGACAGGTGCAGCCATCGTCGGTCACCTTCAGCCGACAAGTTCGCCTGCGTTGAGCTGATGGGCGTATCGCCCGTCGGCGGCAACGAGTTCGTCGTGAGTACCGATTTCCGCTATCTGGCCGTCTTCGACGAAGGCGATCTGGTCCGCGCTGCGAATTGTCGAAAGGCGGTGGGCGATGATCAGCGCGGTTCGACCAACCATCGCGTTGTTCAGCGCATCCTGGATGAGAGCCTCGTTTTCGTTGTCGAGGTGGCTTGTTGCCTCGTCGAGCACCATGATCGCCGGGTTCTTGAGGAGCAGGCGGGCGATCGCAAGGCGTTGCTTCTCGCCGCCACTCAGCCGGTATCCCCGCTCGCCGACGATCGTGTCGTAGCCGTCGGGAAGTGCGGCGATCGTTTCGTGAATCCGAGCTGCGCTGGCTGCTTCAACGAGCTGTTCGTCCGACGCATTTGCAAGCGCGTAGCGCAGGTTGTCGCCGATCGACTCGTGGAACAGGTGCGGGTCCTGCGAGACGATCCCGACGGCGGCCCGAAGCGAATCGAGTGTCAGATCGCGGACATCGTGGCCATCCACTCGAACTGCGCCGCCGGTCACGTCGTAGAGGCGCGGAAGCAAGGAGATGGTCGTCGACTTGCCCGCCCCTGAGGCACCGACGAGCGCCACCGTCTCGCCTGGGGCGATCGACAACGAAAGACCGCTGAGCACATCGACATCAGGGTCAGCGTCGCCGCCCAGTCCGGCGTTCTGCTCCATGGAGGCGATGGCCGATGCGCTCGCTGGTGGATAACGGAAGACAACAGTGTCGAATTCCACCGAGCCGACGGGATCGACGAGGTCGATTGCGCCTGGACGCTCCTGTATCGCTTCCGGAGCGTCGAGTACCTCGAAAACCCGTTCGAAGCTGACCATCGAGGTCATGAGGTCGACCCTCGCGTTTGTCAGCCCGGTCAGCGGTTGGTATACCCGCGTGACTAGCGCAGCCAACGCGACCAAGGTGCCTGTCGAGATGCTGCCGTCGACAACCATGAGTGCGCCGATGCCGTAGATGGCGGCGGTCCCCAGCGCGGCGACCAAACCCAGAGCGACGAAGAACACACGGCCGTACAGGGCAGACCGAATGCCGGTGTCGCGGACTCCGGCTGCCTGGCGCTCGAACGCGGATCGTTCGCGAGCGCCTGAGCCGAAGAGCTTGACCAGCGTTGCCCCAGAGACGTTGAAGCGCTCGGTCATCTGAGTATTCATCGCCGCGTTATAGCCCATCTGCTCACGAGAGATGCCCTGCAGCCTGGTGCCGACGCGCCGGGCCGGAATGATGAAGATGGGGAGAACGATCAATGTGAGCAGTGTCAGACGCCACTCCAGCGCAAACATCGCAGCAAGAGTCGTTAGGAGCACGATGACGTTGCTCACCACGCTGCCGAGCGTGCTGGTCACAGCGGTTTGGGCACCGATGACATCGTTGTTCAGCCGCGACGTGATCGATCCGGTCGGAGTCCTGGTGAAGAACGCGACCGGCATTCTTTGCACCTTCGCGAACAGAGCTCGTCGAAGGTCGAATATGAGCCCCTCACCAACGCGCGAACTACACCAGCGTTGCACGATGGCCAGCGCAGCATCGGCGATCGCCGCTGCCACTGCGATCGACGCCAATAGAACGATGAGGCCTCGGTCGTTGTTCGGTATCGCCGTGTCGATGATGCCGCGCACCACAAATGGCGCAACGAGCGCGAGGAGGGCGGCCGCGAAGATCGCCACGAGAAACAATGCGATTGTGCCGCGATAGGGCCTGGCGAACCCCCACACGCGACGCAGCGTTCCTTCCTGGAGCTGGACCCCCTTGATGGCGTCTTTGTTGCCGGGCATCATCGAGTGCGGTGGCATGCGCATGGCGCCACGCTATGAGCCTGCATCGCGGATCGCTGCCGACGGTGCGATTGCGTTCGGCCGTAGTGTGGGCCTGATGCGGAAGAAGGATTCGGCGGATGCCCTCGCCTCTCATGAGGGCAGTGGTGTCGGCCGACGCGGTCGACTGGTAGCGCTTCTTGCTGCCGGAACACTGGTCGCTGCGGCTTGTTCGGGAGGCTCCGACAACACCGAGCCGCCGCCGGCAACACGAGATGTGGGTCAGGTCACCACCACGATTCCCTCGACCACCGTTGAACCTGGCGTAGCGCCGACTGCGCTGCCGGAGCCACTCGAATACTCGATCGAATGGCAAGCCGTCGGCGACAAAATCGACGCTGGGACGATCACAGTGCCACTCGACTACGCCGACCCTCAGGGTGAAACGATTGAGCTCTACCTGGTGCGTCATAGGGCCGACGACGATCAGCGAATCGGTTCGCTTCTCGCCAACCGCGGAGGTCCTGGTGCCGCGGGCACCGTGATCGCCGAGAACGCAACCGGCTGGTTCGAAGCCGACATCACCGACAACTTCGACGTCATCGGCTGGGACCCTCGGGGTACGGGCGAAAGTGGCGGCGCTGTCGATTGCATCGATGATGACGAGTACGACCAATTCTTCTCGTCGCTCGATGCAACTCCGGAAGACCAAGCCGAGAAAGAGGCGCTCGTTGACCTCGCTGAGGAGTTTGCTCAGCGCTGCATCGATCGAGTTTCGGAGTTGCAGTACATAGGTACGAACAATTCGGCGCGAGATATGGACGCGATCCGCCAAGCACTGGATGAGGTGCAGGTCTCGTATTTTGGGTGGAGCTATGGAAGTGAACTCGGCGGGGTATGGGCAACGATGTTTCCGACCACGGTGCGGGCGGCGGTATTCGACGGTGCATCTGATCCAGAAGCGGACCCTCTCGAACGGACTCGCCAGCAGTGGGTCGGCTTCGAGACGGCCCTCAACACATTCCTTGCCGGATGTAGCGCCAATAGCTCATGCGCGTTCCACAACGATGGTGATGCCGAGGGCGCCTTTGACGCGCTAATGGTAGATCTCGATGAGAATTCCGTACCCAGTACGGAGGGACGTGCCAACGTGGATCTCGGGGTCGCTGTTACTGCGGTTGTGCAGTCGATGTACTCCGACCGGTACTGGCCGGCGCTCGAACGTGCACTGGAAGATGCCGCGGTGGGCGACGGCGCCGGATTGCTCCAGCTCCAGGATGCCTACTTCGGACGGAACCCAGACGGGACCTACAGCAACTTACTAGAGGCGTTCCAGGCGATCACCTGTGCAGATGAAGAGGAACGACCAACGGTGGACGAGTCTGATGCGGAGGCGACCGAACTCATCGGGGTGGCTCCTCGTCTGTTCCCGTTCACTACAGGCGCCTACTCGTGCACCTTCTTTCCCGAGTCGCTGGATCCTCGGATCGAGATATCGGCAGCGGATGCAGGCCCGATCGTCGTGATTGGTACAACGGGCGACCCGAGTACTCCACTGGCAAGCAGCCGGGCGATGGCCGACACGCTCGAAGATGGTCGGCTGGTAGTTGTGGAGGCGAACCAACATACGGGGTATCGCGACAACGACTGTGTAGACGACATTGTGCACGACTATCTCGTCCAGCTAATCGCCCCCGAAGACGGGACGAATTGCGCCTAGCGCAGCCGTCGGCTCCGGCCACCGCTGGAGACGAGTCGTCAACGTTTCGCCGGTAGCCTCGATTTCGGAAGGCTGCCAGAGCGGACGAATGGGACGGTCTCGAAAACCGTTGAGGTCTTATGGGTCTCCGTGGGTTCGAATCCCACGCCTTCCGCCAGTACGTCCACGGGCATCCATGGAGATCCACGAAAAGCTTGCTGAGCAGGGAAACGTGGAATCGTCTTCCATGGGCGTCCGTCGACGATGGGTACTTCGCAACACTTCGGGCGTGGCCTCTGGACCAATTCCCATACCTGATGTTCTACGTGGCGGGAGTCGATCGGGTGGAGGTGTGGCGCGTCTTGCACACGAGACGTGACATCCAATAACTCAGACGACGGCGTGCGGCCACGCGTAAATACCAGTCAAGCTTCGCTCAAGCTCGCCTGATTCAGGACCGATACTCATTCCGTATGGAAAAGGTCAAGGGTCTCCTTCTTCTCGAACGGCCAGATATGAGCTATGTACCTCCAATGCCGCCAACTGCCCCGCCTAGCGGGCCGTTGTCATCGCCCGGCATGCCGCCTCCTGACACAGCATGGACCGCGCCTGTCGGTACGAACCCTCCTGTAGCGCCAACCCCGACTGCACCAGATGCAGGCGCCGCGGCCCGGCGTGATGCAGCGATGCCCGACCTTGTCATGATTCTCGACGAACTGTCGTCCACGGTCGCGGGCGCCTACGGTGCCATTCTCGCTTCGGTCGATGGCTTCTCGCTCGCCCGCAGTAGCAGCGTGGTCAATCAGGCCTCACATTCGGCGATGCTTGCTGCCGCGGTTGGTCTTTCTCACCAACTAGTTGCGATGGGCGGCGGTCGAGAGCTGCGCCAACTCGTTGTCGAGCACGACACTGGCCTACTCCTTATCTGGCCGATCGGTAGCCAGCGCGTTCTGGCGGTACTCACCGCCGCAACTATCGATCAGAGACATCTTCGTGAGTTCGTCCAAGCCCGGGCGCAGTGGCTGTCGGGAGACGATTCGTGAGCAATCAGACCTTCAAGATTCTTGTCACGGGTCCGTTCGCGGCCGGAAAGACATC
>JADWMG010000001.1 GCA_015767405.1 Actinomycetota bacterium | reverse complement strand
TTGATGACCTCACGATGCTGATCGGCCCGGATGAATCTGCCCGCCTGCTTGAGACTGGCATCGCTGAAGCCGAAGGAATTGAATTCCTCGTTCACGCGATGCCCGCTCGACCAAAGTTTCTGGAGCAATGACGACGCCTCGAACAATCCAAGAGATCCTCGATCACGCTGGCACGAACGTCAATGACTGATCTCGAAGTCGGGTTTTCAGCTCGCAACGAAACAGAATTCAATGAGCTACTCCGATCGCTCGAAGCATTCCGACTCGTGAACGTCGAAGCCCATCACTTCGATCGATCGCGACGGGTTCAACGCAGCCTGGCCGCGGCCGGGCTGGAAGGGCGAAAGGTTCCAGATCTCCTCATTGCGGCGGTCGCCGAATCAGAGTCCCCGACAGTCCTGCATTAGGACGCAGACCTCGATCACATAGGGTCAATCACCGGGCAACCGACCGAATGGATAGTCCCGCGAGACTCCGTTGACTAGTTCGTGCTGTAGCTCATGGGTGCGCGACAAGTAGCCGCAGGCCTGCGTCGAATGCCGGAAGGTCCTGCAGGTGGCCATTGCGCTGGTCCCACGAGCCATCCCGGAGATCCTTGTCCACCTCGGCGACGACGCGGTTCACCACCGTTGGTTCCATGCGTGCGAATCCAGAGGTTGCGTTGCGGGCCGCTTCATCGAGAACGCGTTCGGGATGCGCCCAGAACGAGCCCAGCGTCCAGTCCGGAGTGTCTCGCGAGGTGAGAATCGTCTCGACATCGACGGTTCCTCCGAGCCAGTAAGCGAGTTGGTCGATGGTGGGGAAGATCGTACGGTCGAGTGCGGCGAGCTCGGGGAGGTAGTCGCTCATCAGCCACATCTTCGCGCTGACGGCCGAGTCGTACGTCACGATCACAACAGGCCCGCAAGCTACGCGTCGGAGTTCACGCACGCCAACCTCTAGTTGATCGTCCCAGTGGTGCACCGTGAGGATGGCCATCGCGGCATCAACACTGTTGTCTCGAAGCGGGAGCGGCGCAGAGGATCCTCGGATCACAGGAGCGAGGTCGGCGCTCCGTTGGGCGATCATGACGTCGCTGGGTTCGATGGCAAGTACGTGTCGATCACGGGGTTCGTAGGAGCCGGCCCCGGCACCGACATTGACCACGGTGCCAGCATCGCCCAGGGCCGAGAAGATGCGATCGCGGAGCCAAGGGTCCTCCCGTCGGGTAATCGCGTACTCGCGACCGATGGTGTCGTAGCGGGCAGCGCTCATCGCGCCAAATGTATTCCAAGTCTGCTGGTTGCGGGCCATATGGGATCTGGCGACCGTGCCGACTCAACTGATTCGGGGTCGGCTCTGCGTTGCCGGTCCCACCGTGTACGCAGTCGTGGGACACTGGTCGTCGATGTCAACTTTGCGGATCGGGCGGCGGTCGTGAGTGCTCCTCCAGGTATGGCGGTCACCGCCCCCGGTTATGCCTCGATGTTGACCGTGCGGACGATCGATCATTACCGTTGAAGAGTCCATCTGCTCAAACGGAGGCGCGCATGCCCACGACTGACAAGCTAGAAACAACACTCAACGAGGCTGAATCCTCCCATCATCAGTTTCAGACCGTCTATCTGAACGGTGTACGGGACGAAAACTGGGCGAGCTACTACGCTGCCTTCGTTCTCGGGCGCCTCCCGGACCTCGATATCACGCCATCCGCGTTGACGGAACTGCTCGCCGGGGTAAACGACCATGATTGGGTGGGCGGTGCAGCCAAAGCAATCGAAGACACACCCGGTAACTGACTTTTAACTCCGAAATCGACCAGGTCGACAGCCAGACCGTTCCACCGGAGACACGCGCGATTTCGGTGGCAAGCGAGTGGATGATGAGCTGATTGACGCTCTGCCCGCGGACGCGTGCGACGGCTTCGACATCATCTGCCAGCTCGTCGGGCAGGCGCACAGTTGTGAACCACTCGTCGTACGGATCGGGGTCGAAGTTGCTATCGCGAGTCCAGCCCTCGGGGCTTGCATCGCTGAGTCCGCGAGATCAACCCTGCTTGCCCTGACAACTGTTGACGCATCAATATCGAACTCATAGCCTGAGCGCGATCTGAAACGGAGAGCGGGATGCGCGAAAACGACCAGCCGAAGATTGTCCAACTGCACGGTGCCACCAATTTCCGGGACCTCGGCGGCTACACCGCGGCCGAGGGTGTCGTGAAATCGGGAGAGGTGTACCGCTCCGGAAGGCTCGCTGGGCTAACCGATGCCGATCTCGCAAGAATCGAAGAGCTTGGCATCCGAACGGTGGTCACGCTGCTCACGGTCGAAGACGTCGAGGAATACGGTCCAGATCGACTACCGCCAGGTGGACGGCTCGTCGAGTTGCCGATCGACAGCGACACGGCGACCCAACTGGCGACCCAGGCGCGGGCCGCACTGGCCACCGGCGACTTCTCGTCGATTCCGCCCAAGTTGAACCTCGACATCCACCGACTGCTCGTCGTTGACGGGCGCGAGCAGTATGGCGAGTTGATGCGACTCATCGCCGACCCGCTCAATCGCCCTCTCGTCTTCCATTGCTCCCACGGCGTTCACCGAACCGGAACCGCGGCGGCAATACTGCTCTCCGTGCTCGGCGTCGACTGGGGAACGGTTCGCGGCGACTACCTAGTGTCCAACAGCGTCCGCGCCGCCGAAGTCGAGAAGCGGCTCGCCAAGATGCGCTCCGTCGCCGCGCTGGCTCGAGGGGTCGATCCGAACGATGTCGACATGACCAACATGGAGGCGTTCATGGTCCAAGACGGGCGCTACATCGACGCCAGCCGAGATCAGATGGTTGCGGACTACGGGTCGCTCGACATCTATTTCCGAAACGGCCTCGGGCTCACCGACACGGTGATTGATCAGTTACGTGGCCAACTGGTGACACCCTCACCCTGAACAACCGGCCATCGCAGGGAGGGTTCCAGATCTCCTGATCGCGGCAGGCGCCGAATCAGAGTTCCTAACTAGGGGCCCGAAGGCAGCGGAGAGTGTTTCGGCGCCGACACGCAAGTAGCTGGGTCGGCCACACGTTCGGCCGGGTCGACAGCCGGACCGTTGGACCGGATGCTGTCGGTCAGTCTGCTGAGCTACGTTTCGACCAAGTGTTACGTTGACCGGTCGAGGCACAGGCGATTCAGAGGAGTGCTCATGGCATCAATCAGTAAAGACCGCCCGCTCGCGATCACGATCGCCGGGTACCCGTTCGACCGCGTCGAGGATCTCGATGGCAGGGTGCCCGTTGAGGGTTGTGAGGTGCGATTCGAGAAGGCATCGATTGGCGAAATGAACAGCCACGTGTTTGCTGGTCCACGAACGAGAGAGGTAACCGAGATCGGCCTGTTGCCGTACATCCTTGCCTACGCGGACGACGATTTCCGCGCCTACACGCTGATACCGGTGTTCCCGCTGCGACTCTTCCGTCACAAGAGCATGTTCGTTCGAACTGACAAGGGCATCGAGCGGCCGGAAGACCTGCGTGGCAAGAGGGTCGGGACGTCCGGATACTCGACTACGTCCCTCACGTGGATCAGAGGAATGCTCGAGCACGAATACGGGATCAAACCCGACGAGATCCGCTGGGTACTCTCCGACGAGGACTCATCCGCCGGCCTCGTGGGAAATCGATCCGAACAGGAGCAGATGCTCCCCGACGATCTGGAAATCGCCTACGGCACAGCTGGCAAGAGCGAGTCGGACCTTCTGATTGATGACGAGGTGGATGCTCTGTTCCACGCAGCCGAGCCCGAGGCCTTCGTAGAGGGACATCCACTGGTAGCTCGGCTATTCACCAACAGCCAGGCTGCAGAGCGTGCTTACTTTGCCAAGACCCGGATTTTCCCGATCATGCATGCGGTGGCGATTCGTAGTGATGTCGCCGAGGCAAACCCGTGGCTTCCGGCGGCAGTATTCCGTTCCTATGCGACCGCCAAGCAGCATGCGTTCAAAAGACTGAGAGCGATGGGTTGGGCCATGATCTCGCTGCCGTGGGTCGCGCAGGAGCTCGAAGCCACCCGCGAGCTCATGGGTGAGAACTATTGGCCATATGGCGTGGAGACCAACCGGAACACGCTTTCCACCCTCCTGCAGTACACGCAAGAGCAGGGACTAGTTGATCGAACTCTTTCGGTTGACGAGTTGTTCCACCCTTCGACCTTGGAACTGATCGACACGCCATGACCGCGTAGATTGGCCGGGCCTTCGTCCTCCCGACAATTGCCAAATCAAGTTGGCGTCTCCGTCTCGCTGCATTCTGGAGTAGCTCGATCCAGGAGCCGCTGCACCAGAGTGACCAATCCAACGCTCGCGCAGATGACAATCCCGATCTCTGCGGGGATGCGAAAGCGTGGGATGCCGTAGAACGCGGCCATCATCAAGATGGAAATTGACGCGGTTACAACAAGGGGCCATCGAGGTCGCTGGCTCGGCCACACCCAGAGTCCGTAGCCAGCGAGGGGAACGAGAATCCAGTACTGCCACAGACCGATCCGGCTGGCCCATCGCTCGCGACCCTCGAGCTGGTTGAAAGAGATCATCTGCTCGGTCTCCCAAAGGCTGAGGCCCCGCCCCAGGCGCGCGACCACTACCAGCGGAACACGATCAATGTTGCCACGGATGAACTCGACGGCCTCACCGCGGTAGACCGATGAACGCACCGACTCATCGGCCCCCTCGGGCACCTTCACGTCTGCTCGCTCTGCGCAGGCGATGGCCCAGAACCCCAGGCCACTACCCGAATATGTCTCGGGACAGTTGGATCCGAGAAGCGTAAGCCCGTCCTGTGTCGACATGATCGTCGGCTCATCGAATCGCACTTGGTTCCTGATGACCCACGGGCTCACGACCATGAGGGCTGCTCCCCCGGCAATCGCCAGGTGCCCAAGTCGTGAACCCCAACTCCGGTCCTTCTGGAGCAGCGTGAGCGGAACGACGACAACCAGTCCCAACAGGAGTAGCTCTGCTCGCGCCAGTCCGGCCAGTCCGATTGCCAGCCCAATCGCGACTGCGGAGATCCGGTCGACGCGGCTCTCATAGGCGTACACGGCAAGCAGAACGGCAACCACGCCGCCAGCGGCAAACGTTTCGGACATGATGAGTCCGTCGTTCATCCACAAGTTGGCGTAAACCGCTGCAATCACGGCGGCCACCAGAGCCACCCATCGCGTGAACAGCACCCGTGCGAGGAGTCCGACCCCGGCGACAACGACTGTTCCGTAGACGGCCATCGTCAGCCGCTGCGTGAATATCAGATTGTCATTGACCCAGGACACCGGCGCCAGCGCGAGGGCGGTGAACGGCGCGTGGAGGGCGGACGGTGTTCCAGGAACCCACGGATTCTCGAACCACCGTCCGTCCGCGATCGTGGCGGCTTGGGCGAAGTAGTGCAGCTGATCCCCGACGACATCCTCACCGCGCTTGGCACCGAGTACGTAGGCCACCCGAAGGACACCGGCCGCAGCAATCGTGGCAGCGAACGCGATCCGGAACGTTCGTCGGCCGAGGTCAGGCTGGCCGACATCTTGCCGAGCGTCTGCAGACCGGGTTGCTGGCTGTCGGTCACTCACGGCCGACGACGAAGTCGCACCCCTATCCGCGAGTACTTGAGGATGCACCACACCGCCCGAACACCGTCACGCCAGCCGATCTTCTTGCCCTCGTCGTAGGTCCTACCCGAGTAGGAAATCCCAACTTCAAAAACGCGCAGATTCTTATTCGCAACCTTCGCCGTGATCTCGGGCTCGAACCCGAAGCGGTCCTCCTCTATCTCAATCGACTGGATCACCTCACGTCGGAATGCCTTGTAGCACGTTTCCATGTCGGTGAGATTGAGGTCGGTAAACATGTTCGACAGAAGTGTCAGGAAACGATTACCGAGACTGTGCCAGAAGTACAACACGCGATGAGGGCGACTGGAGACAAACCGCGAGCCGTACACGACGTCCGCAAGATTCGCTTCCAACGGGCCGAGCAGTTGGCCGTACTCGGCGGGGTCGTATTCGAGGTCAGCGTCCTGCACCACGACATAGTCAGCTGTTGCTGATACGAACCCAGTACGGAGAGCCGCCCCTTTGCCCCGATTGACCTCGTGTTGGATCACACGCACCCGGCCATCGGCGATCTCGGCGAGTTTCTGGCCGGTGCCATCGACCGAGCCGTCATCGACGACGATCACTTCAGCGACCCAGGGTGAAGCCAGCACGCGCTCGATCAACGTCAACACCGTCGAGGCCTCGTTGAAACAGGGAACAACGACCGCAAGGCAGGGGCGGGCAGAGCTCGACATGCCAGCCGGATGCTAGCCCGACGACCGGCAACCCGAATGACACGAATGGGGTCTGACCCCATTCGTGTCATTGGGGGGAACCTGATAGCAAATTGGCAGTACACAACCTTGGAGGACTGCAATGGCACATGACGTCGTGATCAAGAACGGGACCGTCGTCGACGGTACGGGCGCGCCGGCGATACGGGCCGATGTCGCGATCGACGGTGATCGCATCAGCGCGGTCGGCGAGGTCGACGCTTCGGGCGCCAACCAGGTCATTGACGCCGAGGGGAGAATCGTCACGCCCGGCTTTGTCGACCTGCACTCACATCTCGATGCCCAGGTCGGGTGGGATCCGACCATGTCGTCCTCGTGCTACCACGGCGTCACGTCGGTGGTAATGGGCAACTGCGGCATGACGTTCGCTCCAGTCCGGCCCGGTCAGGCGGATGTGCTGGCCGGTGCGATGGAAACCGTTGAAGACATCCCTGCGTCGGCCATCATCGAAGGCCTGCCCTGGGACTGGGAGGGCTACGGCGGCTACCTCGATGCGATTGAGAAGATGCCACTCGGTCTCAACGCCGGTGGCTACGTCGGCGATGTTGCGGTTCGGCTCTACGTCGCCGGTGAAGCCGCATGCGAAGAAGACTTCGAGGCCACTCCGGATCAACTCGCTGAGATGGCGGCGCTGGTCGAAGATGCAATGAATGCCGGCGCGCTCGGCTACTCCATCTCGCGCAGCTTGTTCCACAGGGTGCCCGATGGCCGCAACGTGCCTGGTACGTGGTCGAAGCCGGAAGAGTTCTACGCGATCGCCGAACCACTCGGCCGCCTCGGGAAGGGAGTCATCGAATCGGCACCTCGCTACAACTTCTTGGACTCCGCCGAATCACGGGTGGAGGAGGAACTGGCCTGGATGGCTGAAATCAGCCGCCGAACCGGCCGACCGTTTTCCTTCAACCTCCAGCAGATCGATTCACTCGGCACTCACTACCGCGATGTCATCCGCCTGTCAGCCGAGGCGAACGAAACCGGTGCGCAGCTCCGTCCACAAATCACGCCACGCGGGGTCGGAGTGCTCTTCTCTCTGGCTGCCAACTCGTTGATCGATCACCTGCCCTCGTACCAACCTCTCAAGGAAATGGATCTGACAGGGCGGGTGGCGGGACTCCGCGATGCGGACGTGCGCGCCAAACTCATCGAAGAGGGTGCCAACGATGCAGTCGAGCCGTTCACGAAGATGTACCTCATGCCGGCCGGAAAGCCAGCCAGCTACGACTACACGCAGGATGATTCCATTGCCGGGATCGCGCAAGCAACCGGTGTGTCGCCGGTCGAGGCATACATCAACGCGATGGTGGAGTCGGACGGCAAGTCGATCGTCAACTGGCCTGTAATGAACCAAGACCACGAGGCGATCAAGGAACAAGTGCTGTCGCCAGTCACGATCATGGGGCTGGCCGATGCCGGAGCCCACGCCACCCAGATCATGGACGCATCACAGCCCACCTACTTCCTTGCCCACTGGGCCCGTGACGAACAAGTCATCAGCCTGGAAGATGGCGTGCGCGCTGTATCGAGCGATACCGCTCAGTTCATTGGCTACGCCGACCGTGGCACCTTGACGGAAGGATCGTTCGCGGACGTCAACGTGATCGACCTCGACGGACTCTCACTTCCCCTACCCGAGATCGTCCACGATTTCCCCGGCAACGCGCCACGATTCGTGCAACGGGCCGACGGCATCGACCACACCTTCGTGAACGGCACCCACTTCATGGAGAACGGCGAACCGACCGGGAACCTGGCCGGTCGCCTTCTGCGAAGCTGAGCACAGCTCTGCAGCCGGGTCAGTGCCGGACCAGGCGAACGGCATCACCGACCCTGATTGGTCCCGGCACTCCGACATCAGCGTTGAGAGCAAGACGACCATTGAACCGCTCGTAGATGTCGCGCAGAACTTCGCGATCGCGTTCAAGAGTGTCGGGATCAACGGTGGTCATCGGGCAACGACCTCGAAGGGAGTCGAGCCGAACAACCGCATCGCCAATGTGAAGTTCAGCTCCAGGCCAGTTGACCTCATCGAGGCCCTTGACACCGTCGATCAGGATGTTCGGCCGTAAGCGACGCACATCGCGCCCGAAGGCATCAACCGCACCATCGGTGGCAACCAACAGCGGAAGAATGTCGAATCGATCTCCTTCGCTACCAGCTTCCAGCCACGCATCGTGACCCGCAGCATTGCGGACCTGTTCAAGCACTTCAGGAGAGTTCCAATGCAGCCCATTTACGAGCGGGCGGCCATCGGGATCGAGCGTGGCGTGAAGTCCTAGAAGCCGGTGATGTCGGCGTGACGTTCGGATCCCCTCCGGCCCGCGGACCTGAATGATCCGATCACCAGGAATCCCGCGCGACGTGAGCCCGGCCGAACTGATCGATTCGCCGGCGAGTGTTTTGACCGGGTAACGCCACAGCGCAGCAACGGTGAGACTCACGTGAACGAATCCACAAGCGTGGACGCAGCTGAGCTGGCGTCGGCAATCGGGGCTAGCGAGCCGAAGACTGCGGAATCGACGACAGCACCGTCAATGAGTACTCCGAGAGCGCTAGCGAACCATTCGGGAGCACTCGGGTATGCGCCATGAACGACAACTGAGACGTGCTGGATGAGCGCTCGCTTGTGGTCAGCGACTATCGCGCGATGCCTGTCGTCGATCTCCGTTGTCTCCGCGATTGCATTGAGGAATGCGCACCCGCGATACCCGGGGGATGTCGCCCACTCTTCGATGGCACCAAGAATCGCTCTGACTGGTTCGACGCCGTCCACGACCTGACGGTCGACAGAATCGGCAAACCACCTCATCCAGGTCTGGTGCCGATCTTCCAACCAGGCGGCAACGAGGTCGCTCTTCGAGGGATGCAAGGAGTACAGCCGACGCAACGACACGCCGGCAGAGTCGCGAACGTCGGCCATGCCAACTCCGGCGATGCCACGTTCGTAGAACAGTTGGTCAGCCGACCGCAAGATCGACTCTTGCGCTGACTCCCTGCTCAGAGTGGAGGCGGGGCTCATCGCAGCGCGAAGCTGGTCGTGTCACCTTCGTCGCGTGGGCCGAAGAGACGTCGCTCAGACGGATCTATCGCGACGTCGTTGATACTCGCCTCGCGGCGGCTCATGTATCCGAGATCGTCGAACTCCCAGTTCTCGTTTCCATAGGCGCGGAACCACTGCCCCGCAGCATCGTGGAACTCATACTGGAACCGCACGGCGATCCGATTGCCGCTGAAAGCCCACAGGTCTTTTCTCAACGCGTAGTCGAGTTCACGGTCCCACTTCCCTTGCAAGAAGGCAACGATCTCCTCTCGCCCGTTCACGAACTGGTCGCGATTACGCCATTGCGAGTCTTCGGAATACGCCCCTGCCACACGCTCGGGGTCACGTGAGTTCCATGCGGTCTCCGCCATCTGGACCTTCTGTCGAGCCGACTGCTCGTCGAAGGGCGGCAACGGTGGACGTGGTTCGGTTGACGACATCGAGAATACTCCTTATGAGAACAGCTATTCTCACCATAGAGAACTATCGTTCTCACCGCAACCTCTCACTGCGTTTGTATGTAGTTTCTGGGCGCTATTGACCAGAGAATTGCATACAAACGGGATGGAACGTTCGGGTGGGGCTGGCGGTGGCATCTTTGGCAAATCTTTGACGTTCGGGGAGAAGAGCGCTTACCGGTCGCCGGGATCGTGGCTTCATGCCTGCAACCAATCCCACACCATTCCCACCCCCTTCGGGCTCCCGCCAAAACACCAATCCGCCATCCGGGCTCCGATCCTGGCCAAGCCGACGACTCGTTCTGGCACTCGCCGCCCCGGTGATCCTCGGAGGGCTCGGCATCGTTGCCGTCGCTAACGCCGGCGATACCGCGCCCGCATCCGATGCTGAATCGGCCGCGGAACCAGGAGTCGTGGCCCAAGTCGACGACAGCGAGGCGGGAGGACTCGTGGCACAAGTTCTCGCTACTTCCCGCAGTCTCGACGGATCGGGAAACAACCTCGATGACCCAACACTTGGAAGCGTTGGGACGATCTACCCGCGCACCGCAGAAGCCAACTACGCCGACAACATCGGAACGCTGGTCGACGGCCCAGACGAGCGATATCTGAGCAACCGGATCTTCAACGACTCCAATCAGAACGTGTTCTCCGAGAACGACGTGACGCATTGGGGATTCGTATGGGGCCAGTTCCTCGACCACACATTCGGACTACGTGACACGAGTGGCAGCGACGACGAAGAGCTCGTCATGGCTTACGACCCTGACGACCCGCTCGAAACGTTCACCAACGATCTCGGCGCCATGATGACAACCCGATCGACTGCCGCTGCCGGGACCGGCGTCGACTCAACTCGTGAGCAAGTCAATACCGTCAGTTCGTTCATCGACGCCTGGGCCGTCTACGGGGGATCAGATGAGCGACTCGACTGGCTCCGCGAAGGAAGCCTCGACGGTGACCCGACGAACAACGATGCCACGCTTCTCAATGCCGACGGATACCTCCCGACCGCTGCTGACCGCCCTGACAGCGAGACACCGACCGCGGAGTTGATGGGTCGCCTCTTCGCTGACCCCACCGCCGCCGTCATCGCGGGTGACGTTCGGGCCAACGAGAACATCGGTCTCACAGCGGCGCACACGCTCTTCCTCCGCGAGCACAACCGCATCGTGGACTCCCTTCCCGACACGCTCGACGAAGAGGAAAAGTTCGCAATCGCCAGGAGAGTCCTCTCGGCGATGCAGCAATACATCACCTACAACGAATTCCTTCCAGCGATGGGTGTATCTCTGGATGCCTACGACGGTTACGACGCCGACGTCGACCCATCGATCAGCAATGAGTTTGCGACCGTCGGGTATCGGGCCCACTCGCAGATTCACGGAGAATTGGAAGCGGCGATCCCTCGATCGGAAATCACTGACGACGAAATCGACCGTCTCGAAGCGCAAGGTCTGGAGGTCAGTGTCGACGACGATGCAGTCGAAATTGCCGTTCCCCTCAGCGTGGCGTTCGGCAACCCAGGTCTGCTCACAGAAATCGGGCTGGGCAACATGCTCGCCGGGCTCGCCTCAGAGGCTGCATACGCCAACGACGAGCACATCGACAACCAACTGCGCAGTGTGCTGTTCCAGATCCCCGGTCCGGAAGTCGAGAATCCTGCCGATTGCCTCGACGGCGAAGCATTGCCCGGCTGCTTTTCGGTCGTCAACGATCTCGGTGCTCTCGACGTAATCCGCGGCGCCGACCACGGCATGCCGACCTACAACGATCTTCGGGAGAGCTACGGGCTCGATCGCATTTCCTCCTTCAGCGAACTCACTGGGGAGTCGACTGAAGAGTTCCCTGACGATCCGATAGTCGACTCGGCCAACCCGATCGACGACCCCGACATCCTGGACTTCGTCTCCCTCGCAGACGCTGACGGCAACGAGTTGACCTTCGGTACTGACGAAGCCACAACATCGGCAGTTACCGCCACTCGCCGCACGACAACCGCTGCCCGCCTAAAGGCCATCTTCAGTGACGTGGACGAAGTCGACGCGTTCACAGCGATGGTGTCAGAACCACATGTTGAGGGCAGTGAGTTCGGTGAACTTCAGCTCGCAATGTGGGCAAGCCAGTTCGAGGCGCTCCGCGATGGCGACAGGTTCTTCTACGGCAATGACCCATTACTCGACGCGATCAACGCAGAGTATGGGATCGACTACCGGCGCAGCCTCGCCGAAATCATCGCCGACAACACCAACATCGACCGCGCCGACCTCCCCGAGAGCGTGTTCGTGCTCGATGCCAACGGCGAATCGGATTCCGAAGACTCAAGCAACGAGAACGCGGGCGAGCAGTCCGAAGCCGACCTCGAGTCAGACGACAATGACGACGACGACGGAGAACGCGACAATCGAGCCCGCCCCGACTCTGAGAACACCGATAACACCGACCGACTTCCACGGCGTGATGGCGGAAGGCGCGACGGGGGGCGCCGAAACCGCGGTTGAGGCCTGCCGTTCAGTCAGCGGGCAACGAGGTCACACCGAGCGCACTGGGCAACCAGTCGTTCAGCCGGTCGGTGATGACCTCATCGCTCTTGGCGAGCAGATGTCCGTCACCCGGCAGCATCACGACTTCCCCCGACCCGGCCATCGCCTGCACCATATGGCTTGCCTCGGGAGCAAGAAGTTCGTCTTTGTCACCATGGAAGAGCAGCAACGGTCGTCCGCCCAGTGCTCCGGCGACTTCACAACCAGCCGACTGTGTCGCGAACGTCACGACCCCGGCGACCGAAGCGGGCATCACGACGGCAGTACGAATGGCCACGGCTCCACCAAAGCTATGGCCCATTACGACAACCCGTTCGGCACCGGCGTCGCGAGCCATCTCGACACCACAGGCAAGGTCATGGGCGCAGAGATCAAGATTGTTGGGCTCCCGGTATCCCACGCGCAGGAAGCGCACTCCCCGCCGAGCCCACTGCTCGCCGAGCTGGTGGTACAAGCCGTGACCCGGGCCGAGCAATCCGCCCATTGCTCCGCCGCAAGCCACGATCGCGGCAGGCTGAGCCATGCGAGACTCCTCTGGCTCGTGCCAAAGCACACTCAGAAGACCACGCATCGTGTAGGTCTCTCGATGCCGAAAGGTCGGCGTCACCTCGACCTCGCTCGTAGCAAGCGTGTGAAGGGCCTCGAGGGCCGTCGGGTCGACTGGATCTATTGGAGCGTCCGCTCCGCTGCCGTCTGTCATCACTGGCTAGCGTACAAACGCACATGCCCAGGCAAGCGAGCGGACCAACGACCGTCGATTTCCGGAATCCGGTCGACAGAGAGCATGCCCGCCTGATCGGGCGCGCGTGGATCGAACTCCGCAGGGGTGCCTCCACCACTGCATTGAGGACCTACCTATTCGGCTGTGATGCTCCTCTCGAGCAGGGTCAGATGGACGCACTCGACCTCCTCGCACGACGCGACGACCGAACAATGAAGGCATTGGCGGCGCGACTGCGAGTCGATCCGTCGACCGCGACGCGCGCTGTTCAGCGGCTCGTCGAAGACGGGTTGGCCGAAAGGTTCCCCTCTCCAGAAGACGGCCGCGTGGTTCTGATCAGAATCACCGAAGAAGGTCGTCGCCAGCACAGCGATGTCGCTGAACGACGGTCGCACGCAATGATGCGGATCCTGAGCGAATTCGACGCTGACGAACGCGCTCAACTGACTGATCTCCTGGACCGCTTCGTCACCTCGCTTGACACCGTCGTCGGCGAACTCGCCGACGAGTAATGAACCCAACATTTCCGAAACCGGCTGACGAGCAGTCCACTCTCTCCACGCCCTTGCCAACGGGCGGGTAAGGTCCGAACAATGGCTGACCAGGCGGACTTCGCCGACCAAGCAATGCAATACGCCCCGCAACTTTACTCGGCCGCGCTTCGAATGACGCGGAACAGAGCGGACGCTGAAGACTTGGTCCAAGAGTGCTATCTCAAGGGGTTCCGAAGTTTCCACACCTTTACCGAGGGCACCAACCTCAGGGCGTGGCTGTTCCGCATCCTGACCAACACGTACATCAACAAGTACAGAGCCAAGCAGCGCCGACCTGACGAATCCGATCTCGGAGAGATCGAAGACCTCTACTTGTACAAGAACCTCGGCACGTTCGAAGACCCCTCGATCGGGCGCTCCGCAGAAGAGTCCCTCATGGCAATGCTGCCGGACGACGAGGTCAAGCAGGCGCTCGAAAGCCTGCCGGACAACTTCCGTATTCCAGTAATTCTGGCCGACGTCGATGGATTCGCGTACAAAGAGATCGCCGAAATGCTCGAGATCCCGATCGGAACTGTGATGTCTCGATTGCATCGGGGAAGAAAAGCGATGCAAAAGGCGTTGCACGATTATGCCCTCGCACGTGGATTGGTAGCAGCGGAGCACGCTGGTGCCAGTGACACGGCTTCAGGGCAGGAGAATCCACAATGACCGCACCTGACATGCCCGATTGCAGCCAAACGATCAAAGAACTCGACCTGTTCTTGGACGGCGAGTTGTCCGATCGCGAACGAGATGCCGTTCGGCATCATCTCGACGGATGTATGGACTGCTTGGGGGCATTTGATTTCCATGCCGAACTCAAGAGTGTCGTCGCCACGAAGTGCAACAACGATGAAATGCCACCAGGCCTGCTCGCCAAGATCGAACAGTGCTTCGGAGTCGACTTCGACGGCGACGGTGTTATCGGATGAGATTATGCCGCTGATCACCCTCGGCGGTTAGCCTCTCCAACATGCTTGCAGCCAACGTCTGGCACTGGTGGATCGGCGTGTTCCTGACCCTCGGTATCGTCCTACTCGTGGTCGTCCTCGTCGGCAGCTACCTTGCCACGGTCACTGCTCAGAAGTACCCGAGCGCGAAGCAGCGGCGGCAACAGTCCGACCTGTAGCCGCGAGATCTAGGCGCCGGTGAATGAAACGGTCGGTCTTCTCGACCGATGCACGTTCCCGAAGCCCGCAACCGAGGTGGTATGCGCGCTTTCCGGGGGCGCTGACTCGACGGCCCTCGTATTTCTTGCCATCGCCGCCAAGTGCACTGTTAAGGCCGTTCATGTCCATCACGGTTTACGACCTTCCGCTGACAACGACGACGAAGTAGCGCGCCGCACGGCCGAACGGCTCGGCGTGCCATTTCGCAGCGTCCGAGTCGACCTGGAAGACGGCCCAAACCTCGAAGCACGAGCACGAAGTGCCCGGCGCGAAGTTCTCGGCCCGCATGCTTTGATGGGGCATACGGCTGACGACCAGGCCGAAACTCTTCTGCTCGCGCTGCTTCGCGGTTCCGGAGCAACCGGACTCGCGGCAATCACTCCCGGTCCGACGCATCCGATCCTTGCTTTGCGCGCGTCGGAGACGAGAGCCCTCTGCAATCGCGAAGGGCTGGAATACGCCACCGACCCCACCAATACCGATCCCCGATTTCGACGCAACCGGATCCGGCACGAACTGATCCCACTTCTGAACACAATCGCCGAACGCGATGTCACAGCACTCCTGACCCGAACTGCCAGGCTGCTACGCAGCGACGACGACCTTCTGGATTCCCTCGCGTCATCACTTGACCCGACGGATACTCGTGCTCTGAACGACGCTCCCACCCCACTCGCTTCCCGTGCGGTGCGTCGCTGGCTCACCCGCGGCGGCTATCCACCGAGTGCCGCCGCGGTAGAACGAGTGTTGGCCGTCGCAGCAGGCGACAACACCGCATGCGAGGTTTCAGGAGGTCTACGCATCGAGCGGCAGAAAGGTCGCCTTCGAATTCTCCCCGACGACCATTCCAGCCGATAACCTGGCAACCCGTTATGCAGAGATACGACGGGCGCGGAGAAGCGCGCTGATGCCGCCCCGCTTACGTGGAAAATGGGCGCTGGGTATCACCCCTCGCAACTTCACATGGATCTTGAAAGACAAGCTCGCCATCTGTGAACGCCCCGGCGGAGTGGGCGACAGCCACCGTCGAGTGCGCCGACAGGAAGAAATCATCTGGCTCCGTGAGAACGGATTCGGATGCGTCTTGTCAATCATCTCGGCGCCTCACAACCTGCACAACTACGACGAACTGCAGCTCCCGTACCGCCATCGCCCGTTCAACACCGAACAAAGCGATGCTTACCTCAAGGCGCTCTACACCGAAATCCGTGACCTACTGGCTCATGGCAACAAAGTGCTCGTCCATGGCGACGAAGTTGGCGACCGCATCGTAGGTGTCATGGGCGGCTACATCCGCTGGACAGGCCTTGTGGAAGACCCGACTCAAGCGATCCAAGTCACAGAACGCCTAGCCGGCCGTCAGCTCGATCCGTTTGCACGCGAGATCATCATGCACGCCGACGAACTTCGCTGAACCCTGCGCTAGCCGACGCCGCAAACGTCGCGATTGATGTGTAGAAGCGGTAGCGGGTCGACCGGATAGTTGTTCGGACGAACCTCGAAGTGGAGGTGATTATTCGGATATTCAGGTGTGCCACTGGTTCCGGTGTCGCCGACGTAGCCGATCACATCACCGAGCGCAACGTTGTCGCCGACGCTCAGGCCTTCTTCGTGACTGTCCAAGTGGAAGAACTTGTACGTCACATTGTTCTCTTCGTCGACAAGCTTCCAACCGTTGCCCGCTCCATAAGAAAGCCCCGAGTCTGTATAGATCTGCGTCAGTTGACCAGAAGCTACGGCGTAGACGGGTTGGAGATACGACCCCATGATGTCGATACCTTCGTGGGAGCGGCTGCCGCGAGGATCGCCGAAGCTGTCATTCACGTAACAGTCTGACGCCGGTGCGAGGGGGAAAATCAGTTTCCCATCTGGCGGCGGCGTCACCTTTGGCGCTTCCGTCGTGGGTGGCGCCTCCGTCGTGGGTGGCGCCTCCGTCGTAGTGGTTACGAGTCCGAGTCGGTCAGCCTGCTGTAGCGCCGAACCGGGATCATTCAACTCAGAGACTTCCGTACTGCCGGTGGCAGCCAGACCTTCACGAGACTGGCTGACTCCGATCGCCACGACGAACGCGACAGCGAGAAGAGCCGAGATCAATCGGTAGGGGGAGGTCCGTTGGTCAGAGTGGGTCATGGCGGGTCACCTCGTCGGGCGCCCAAAACGGTCCGACACAACTTCTTCGGCACATTCCGTACCGTTCTTGAGGCATCCTAGGACGTCTTCGACACCTTTTCGTAACCCGTCCGTAACATTTTCAACGTCAAAGTCAACTCAAGAGATGTGAACAATCCAGGCGATGCGTGCACACATCGCTCATCTCATACCGACCAAACGCAACCCTGTGAGTGATCTGGGCCAGTATCTGCGCACATCGCTCATCGCGGTGCGATGGCGGTGGCGCGGCGTTTGGCTAGTAGATCGTGACACCAGGGATTGGGGGCGATAACAGTGGAACCGGATCGATCGCTGTTCCATTGTGCTTTTCGAGACGCACCTCGAAGTGCAGATGTGGCCCACCTGCATTGCCTGTTTCGCCCATGCTCGCGATCACCTGCCCCCTGGTGACCTTGTCCCCCACGGCAAGACCAGCAGCGAACTCGTCGATGTGGTGATACCGATACGCAGTTCCGTCCTCGCCCTGAATCACCCAGGAGTTCCCTTGCCGGCCGGACAGAATCTCCTGAACGACCAATACGCCATCCACGCAGGCAAGCAAAGGATGACCCGGCTCGGCATCGGCCCGCCAGATGTCGATCCCATAGTGAGAACCCCCGAATGGAGTCCCAATGATCAGTTCGGTGGAGAGTTCCACAGGAAAATCGATTGTAGGGTCGTAAGGCACGGGGGGCACGGTGGGATCGGGGGGCACGGTGGGATCGGGACGCAGCCTTTCGGCCTGTTCCAGGGCCTGCGCTGGCTCACTCAGGGCGTGCGAGGAAGCCAACACGGACGGCAAACGAGTGCTCGCGAGTACTCCGACGCCAATTACGCCCAGCGCTGAACCAATCATCTGGCGACGAGTATGACTAACGTTGCTGTTCATGGGCGGTCGACGCGTTTTCGTGAGTGGTGTCGGAGGTGAACTCGGCACACTGATTGCCAGTCTGCTCGAGGATGAATCCTGGGTCGGAGAGCTTTCGGGGATCGACGCGGATCCTCCGCGACGTCGGCTACATCGTACGGCGTTTCACCGCATGCACCCCGACGAGCACGATCGAATCGTTGAAACGGTCACCAAGTTCAACCCGCACGTGCTCGTCCACGTGGGCGTCTGGGAGCCCGATGCCCGTGCTGCTCCACATGTCGCGGCCACCCTCACGGACCAAGCGGCCACCTCCATCATCGGTGCCGCCGCCGAATGTCCGGCGCTAGAAAACGTCATCGTTCGCAGCGGTATCGAGATCTACGGAAGAGCACGGGGCGCACTCACGCGGCCGAGCGAATCCGCCCCGATCCAACCCACGAGCCAGTGGGGTCACACCGTTGCCGGGATCGAGCACACCGCCGCACTGGTGGGAGAACGTGTCGGAGTCACCGTTGGCGCGGTTCGATTGGCGCCCGTGCTCGGACCACACGTTCCCTCGCCGCTCGGCCGGCTGTTGCGTATGCCGGCCGTGCCATTCAGTGTTCTCGCGGACCCTCCGTTCGCCGTGATCCAAGATCGCGATGCCGCGCTGGCCATTGTTGCGGCAGCACGGGTGGGTCTCTCTGAACCGGTCAACGTTGTTGCTCCGGGCGCGATCACCGTACTGCAGGCGGCGCGGCGCGGGCGCCGTATCCCCATTCCCCTCATCGGGCGCGACTGGCGTATCGCTCGGGCCATGAGCCACATGCTTGGGGCTCCGATCCCTGATCACCTGTCTGAGGTGTTCCACCGTGGTCGCCTCGCCGACAACAGTCGGATGCAAGAGCTCCTCGGGATCGTGCCTGAAACAAAGACCACCGACGTTGTCGACCGGTTGTACGACTGGCCCACCGTCATCCGCCAACCAGCTCGAATTCAGGTCGCCTGATGAGTTCCTCACTTGGACGTGTCATCAACTTCCCCGCACGCCGCGGGACAGAACTCGCCACAAGCGTCGTATCGCGAGCGACATCTGGAATCAGCGCTGCTACAACCAGATTCACCGCTGAACAAACCGCAACTGTCGACGACTGGGGCCGTGACCCTCAACTTGTTCGGATGATCACAACGCTCTCGCATTTCCGATGGAGTGTGACAGTTGGCGGCGACCAGCACCTGAAGCGCCGCAAGGGGGCCTTGGTAGTGGTCAATGCGCGCCGCTTCGCTCTCGCTCCGATCTTCAGCGCACTTGCGATCAGCGAAGCCCTCGATCGGCCAGTGCGGTTCGTCGGCAGACCCGACACCGCCCCGATTGGTTCATTCAGCCGCCGCCTCGGTGGCCTTCTCGATCATCCCGATGAAGTGGCCGGTGCGCTCAGCGCCGGCGAACTCGTCGTGATGGGCGCCGACCACGACCCGCGGCTGCGAGAAGTCGGCATTGTCGACCATGCCCTCGTCGGCGCCGCGATGCTGTCCTCCGTCCCAGTGTTCCCTGCCGCCACAGCGAGCAATCCGATGAGCCGCAATGCGCGTATCGAGGTCGGGTCGGCAACACGGCCGGGGCGTAAACGTCGCGGACCGCTCGCCGAACTCGAACTGGCCGATCGCGTACGGGACGATATTGAACTGATGCTCGAAGAGATGGGCGAAATGCGTACCGGCACTCCACTCGACTGGCTCCCGATCACAGCGATGGGCGGCTCATGACATTTGTACGCGGCACAGACGGCGCCCGCATCCACTATCGGGTCACTGGACGTCCCGGCGCACCGCCGATCCTGTTCATCCAGGGTCTCGGTACCGACAAGAACGGCTGGAACCTTCAACGCCTGGCAACGGCGCCTTGGTACCAAGCCGTCGCCCTCGACAACCGTGGGGCGGGTCGCAGCGACAAGCCACATGGGGCGTATTCCCTCGAGCAGATGGCCGATGACGCGATATCGGTGCTCGACCATGCGGGGTTCGAAACCGCCCACGTTGTAGGTGCGTCGATGGGCGGAGCGATCAGTCAGGTCGTCGCCGTGAAGTTTCCTGAGCGCGTCCGTTCCCTGACGCTCGCCTGCACGGCCGGCCGCAACCACCCGTGGCGCGAAGAACTGCTCACCAAATGGCGCGATGAGGCGCTCGAGAAGGGCATCGGGGCGATGGGGGCCGATGCCGCTCGATGGATGATTGGCCCTCGTTCATTCAGGCGCCTCATTCCAGCCATCGGCTGGCTCGGACCGCTCGCCCTCGGTCGGCCGGCGTATGCGTTTGCCTCCCAGGTCGATGCCATCCTCGGAGCCAGCGAACTCTCAGATGATCTGAGCGACCTCCTTTCCGAGATAGTGGCGCCCGCACTCATAATCGTCGGCAATCAAGACATTCTGACGCCGCGTGGCGACAGCGAGGAACTCGCAGCGAAAATCCCAACCGCCGAACTCGTGGTAATCAGCGGCGCAGCTCACGGACTCATGATCGAGCATGCCTCGACATTCAACCGAATACTGATGGAGTTTCTCGGCCGGGCCGAGACCGCTTACCAACTCCGCGTCAGCACCGAAGAGCAACTCGAAGAGGCGTTGGCCACCGGCTGATGCGCGTCGTCGTCATCGGCGCCGGGCTAGCTGGGTTGGTTGCTGCACGCGACTTGGTCGCCGCGGGTGCGGACGTCGTAATCATCGAGCGGAGTCGATCTGTCGGTGGACGAATGGCGACGCGCCGAATCGGAAAAGCAACCGTCGACCATGGCGCTCAGTTCTTCACGGTGCGCACACCGGCGTTCCGTCGAAGGGTCGACGATTGGATCGAGCGTGGGCTCGTCCGTACCTGGAGCCAAGGTTTCGGATTCGACGACGGCTACCCGCGTTTCATCGCAACAGAGGGAATGAACTCGCTGGCCAAAGACCTCGCGACCGGGCTCGACGTCGAGTGCTCGACGATGGCATTTGCCGTTCGGCGCCAGGATCACCAACGGGTCTCTCCCGGCAGTCCATGGCAAGTCGTGATCGACGACGGTTCGACACGAGCTGCCGATGCAATTGTCATCACAGTTCCGCTCCCGCAAGCTTTCGCTCTACTTGCGGACGCGGCCGTCGAACTCGACGAATCACTATTTCGAACTGACTACGACCGCACAATCACCTTGCTAACCGTTCTCGACCGTCCGGGCGTGCTCCCGGACCCGGGCGCGGTACAGAACCCCGACGCGACATTCAGCTTCATCTGCGACAACGCAGTCAAGGGTGTCAGCACCACAACAGCGATGACGTTCCACGCTTCGAACGAATGGAGCAGGACAAACTGGGAGGAAGATCCCGCTGAGCTTCTGGACAGGTTGGAGAAAGCTGCAGTTCCGTGGATTGGTGATGCCAGAGTCTTAGAACGCCAGCTCAAGAAGTGGCGATTTGCGACACCGCGCACCATATGGCCCGATCCGTACTGGGCTACTTCCGACAACAGGATCGTGTTGGCCGGCGATGCATTCTCCGGTCCGCGGATCGAGGGTGCCCACAACTCAGGGATGGCCGCCGCCCATTCACTCATCGCCTGACTTCGGCGAGGCCCCGACTCAGACTTGGTCGCCGCAACGAACCGCCACGACTTGGCGGGTGGCGAGGTCGACAATCGACACGCTGCCAGGACCAAACCGGCGAAGGAAGTCGCTGAAGGTAGGTATGTCTTCACCGCCACATTCGCGCTCGATGACAGGGGGGTACGAGATCTTCCAGCCGTTCTCGAATATTGCGTAGTTGTCTTCGAGATCGACGATCGCCGGCAACTCCACCGTGGAACGTGGCGCCTGCGGAAGAATGGCGAACCACACCACGGCATCACCGAGCATGTCTGCGAACACAGCGCACTCGTTCATTCCGTCCAGTTCGTCGCACGCCACTTCGCCCAAGGTTCCGGGAACGATCCGCACGACCCGGTCGGCATCGACGACCAGATCGAGAAAGCCACTTGTAACTCCATCGCGGTTGACCTCGAAGTTGGCCGATTGTTCGGCCGAGAGAATCGGCTCGATGAGGTCCATCTGCCGCTCGATCACATCGGGAGCAACAATCGATTCCAACGAGTCGTCATCGGCAAGGATCTCCCTTGCCACCAAGGCGAGCACGACGAGGCCAACGAGTGCCGCCAGGAATCGCCAGTTGAAGATCTGCCTCACGGCTCACAAGGTAGCGACAGGCAGCACCAAGAGGTCGTCAAGCAACCCCTCCCATTCCGTTCTGGTGAACTATTGCCGACGAGACGTCGGTAATAGTTCACGAGAACGCGCTCTTTGGGGCCGCCCGATGTGCGGCTTCGGCGATCGAGTTGAGCACATCGTCAGTATGCGCGAGGCCGACGAAGATCGCCTCGTATGCACCGGGAGCCATCGCCACCCCTTCGTGCAACATCGCCTGGAAGAATGCCGCATACGCGCCTTCGTCGGTGCGCTTGGCATCGTCAAAGTTGTGCACAGATCCAGCCTCCTCACCACAGACAATTCCGAGCAGAGTGCCGACTACAGGGAATGTGGCGGCAAAACCCGCCGAGGTACACGCGTCACGTAGCAGTGCCGACAAGTGGCGGGCACGCGCCATCAACTCGATGTAGACGTCTGGGGTCAGTTGATCGAGCGCCGCCAGGCCGGCCGCGGTGGCCAGGGGGTTGCCTGACAGCGTGCCGGCATGAAAGATCGGGCCGAGAGGCGAAAGCTGATCCATGATGTCGGCGCGCCCGCCGACCGCTCCTATCGGGAGGCCGCCGCCGATGACCTTGCCGAAACAAGTGATGTCGGGCACGACGTCGTACTTGGCCTGCGCGCCGCCGACGCCCACTCGAAATCCAGTGATCACCTCGTCGAAAATGAGAAGGGCCCCAACCCGGTCGCACTCGGCACGCAGCCCAGCGAGGAACCCGTCAACTGGTGCTACAACGCCCATGTTCGCGGCGATCGGCTCGACAATGACGGCGGCGACCTTCTCGTCGAGTTCGGGCACCAGGTTGTAGGGAACAACCATCGTTTCGGCAACGGCTCCGCTGGGAACTCCAGCAGTGCCTGCCAAGCCGAGTGTGGCGACCCCACTTCCTCCGGCAACCAGCAGAGCGTCGGTAGCCCCGTGGAAGTTTCCCGCAAACGTGACGATCCGATCGCGTCCAGTGACGCCGCGAGCAAGCCGAATTGCGGTACTCGTTGCTTCGGTCCCTGAGTTCATGAGGCGCACACGCTCACAGCTGTGCACCCGTTCGCCGATCGTTTCGGCGAGCTTCATCTCACGAGGTGTCGGCGCACCGAAGGACGTCCCGTCAACGGCCGCCCCCTGCACGGCCGCGGTGATGGCCGGATGACTGTGTCCGAGGATCACAGCCCCGTAGCTCTGCACCAGATCGAAGTACGTAGTGCCCTCGACGTCAGTGATGGTGGCGCCGTCTGCCCGCGCCACAACGTAGGGATCGCCGCCTACCGCCTTGAAGGCCCGGATTGAAGAGTTGACCCCTCCGGGTATCGCACGCTTCGACCGTTCGAAGAGCATCGAGTTCGATTGAACGCCAGCTCCGGTACAAAGAGTCGGCGTGCAGCCGGCCCGCGCACAGGAAGCGGCGTCGCAATACGGGATACCACGGTCGGTGGCCACTGGAGTTGAGGTCATGGTTCGTTCGAAATTCGAGTTCAGATGGTTCCGGCGGCTGCTGACTCGGCGAACCATCTCGTGAAGTAGGTGAGAATAATGCCTGCGCCGGCACGTTTGATCGCGGTCAGATGTTCGAGTGCGACCGCATCACCGTCGATCCATCCGCGCTCCGCTGCAGCGTGAATCATCGCGTACTCACCACTGACGTGATATGCCGCCAGAGGAATGTCGATTCGAGAAGCTGCCTCGGCGATCACGTCGAGATACGCGAGCGCCGGCTTGATCATCACCATGTCGGCGCCCTCTGCAATGTCGAGGTCGATCTCGACCTGTGCCTCGCGAACGTTCCGCCAATCCTGCTGATACCCCTTACGGTCGCCCCCTCCAACGATCGATACATCAACGGCGTCGCGGAAGGGACCGTAGAGCGCACTCGCAAACTTGGCCGCGTACGCCAGGATGGCCACATCCTGGAACCCGGTTTCATCGAGAGCTTTACGAATTGCTGCTACCTGGCCATCCATCATCCCACTAGGCGCGACTACCTGGGCCCCGGCCGCCGCCTGCGCGAGAGCTGCTTTCGTGTACAACTCGAGGGTCGCGTCGTTGTCGACCGATCCGTGATCGTCGACGATTCCGCAGTGACCGTGATCGGTGTATTCGTCGACACACAGATCAGCCATCACGACAACGTCATCGCCGAGATCCTCCCGTAGGTCGGCGAGAGCGAGTTGTACGATCCCCTCCGGGTCATAGGCACCGCTGCCAACAGCATCCTTGACGGCCGGAACACCGAACAGGATCACCGACCTCACCCCTAATCCTGCCAGAGCGGTTACCTCAGCCCTGAGAGATTCTCTCGTGTGCTGCATGACCCCCGGAAGCGAAAGTATCGGCTGCGGACTGGCGATGCCCTCACGAACGAAGAGCGGTGCGATCAGATCGTCGACGCGGACGTGAGTTTCGGAAACGAGGTCACGCATCGCACCGGTCCGGCGAAGACGCCGAGGCCGGAACGAAGGCACGGGGGTCGGAGTCTCGGCGCCTGACACGGAGTGGAGCCTAACGGTGCGTCCGAGTCCAACAGCGACTCGTTGTCAGGTGGGTGCCTGAATGCCTTCCTACTCAGCCAGTAGCGTGCTCTGCGTGTCTGTACAGGCTTGGTTCTCCAATGATGACGTTGCTGTGGCGCCCGGATCCAGGCTCACTTTGATGTTGACAATCCACAACCTCGGCGAATCAACCGACTCCTACACGATCGTGCCAGCGGGCCTAACCGCGAGCTGGACCACGGTCAAACAAGGAAACCTCACACTCTTCGGCGGATCCCAACAGGTCATCGAGATCGAAGTTGCGCCACCTGCTCTGCCCACAACGACAGCAGGACCGACTGCTGCATCAATCAGAGTCATCCCCCTCGGTGACTCCGACGATGCAGTTGTTGCCGAAGCAACGCTCGACGTTCAATCGTTCGATGATTGCCGGCTTGTCGCCTTGCAGCCAGTGCAGCGTGCACGTCACCGCGCCTCATACGAGTTCATGGTCGAGAACCACGGAAACAGTCTCGCCAGTTGCAGACTCCGCCTGATCGACGCTTCAAACCGTATCGATGGCACGTTCGACCCTCCGGCAGTAGGCGTAGTGCCGGGTTCGGCAAGCCTTGTGAGACTCAAGTCGAAAGCCCGTCGCGGGGCGTTCCGTCGAGCGACCCGCACACTTGACTTCGAGATCGAGGCAGAGCGTCAGGGCCATGCACCAGCTTCAACTTCGCTCGCGTTCGTGCAGTCTCCGACAATTCCGGCAGCGGCAATCGCCCGCGTCCTCATCGTCCTGGCCATCCTCGGTGGGCTCGCCGTCGCCTGGTTCGCCCTGATCGAACCGACGATCGAAGATGCGGCGAGTGACCAAGTAGACGAGAGAATGGCCGAACTGGCCATCGACTCAGAAGGATCGACCGTAGACACGCCCACGACGACCTCGGCGCCGGTCTCTGAATCAGACGATGCCGAAGAGGGCGAGCCCACGTTCCTCCGGCTCTCGGTCGCCCCGTCACTCACTCAAACGGCTGACCAGTCATCGACCACACCCGACGGAGAGGTGTTCGACATGACCGACGTCCGAATCGAGAACCCCTTCAACGACAAGGGTGTCGCGACACTGCTCGTGAACGGCGAACAGCTATTCATCTGGTCGCTCGACAACGTCCGTGGGCAACTCTTCGAACCGCGTATCACTCCGATTCGCCTGCAACCTGGCGACAACGTGACGTTCTCCGTTCGCTGCGACGAAATCGGCGACGCGACGAGATCGACCTGCACCAACGCGATCAACATCGGTGGCATCGCCATCGAACTCGACACCCCCTGAGCACGACACAGGCGACTTGCGGTGAGCTTCGCCGCGCACAGGTCGCGCTCAAGCTCACCGGAAGACACACAGGCGACTTGCGGTGAGCTTCGCCGCGCACAGGTCGCGCTCAAGCTCACCGATGACAGGGATTGAATCAGCCGCCAAGGCCGAAGCCCGGCAGGCCAATCATGTTGTTCGTTTCTTCGATCACGTCAACGGGCGTACTGGCAACAGTGCCATCGGAAGTCTGAACCACGATGGTTCGGTCTCCTCCACGTTCGTTCAACGCGACCGGCACGATCATGAAGAACGAGCCGTCGGCGTTGGTCGTCGTTGTCACGGTCTCGCCGGCGCCATCTCCGAATACAACGCTGATCGCGGTGTTCGGGGGATAGCCGGATCCACCGGCCAAGAACTCGCGTCCGGCTTCGATCTCGTCAACGATGAGCACGAGTTCAGGCGCGTACTGCGCGTCTCCAGCGGCAACCATCGTCGTGTACTGCCCTGAGGGAGTCACGATCTCGATGAGTGCTGTGCGTCGACCAGCGTCAGTCGGAGTGAAGGTGATTCCCACGCCGCAAGTCGCTCGCGGGTTTAGCGGGTGGCCCGCGCAACTGTTCGACGTCACCGCGAAGTCACTCGCATGCGCCCCAGTCACACGTACCTCAGCGACCGATGAAGGGACGAGGGAAATATTCTGAACATCGAACTGGAATTCGGGGCTGGACTTACCGACGTCGACGAATCCGAGATCCGCTCCCGCCGGATCCGTGCGCAATGTGGGCTCGCCACCGGCACCGGTGAGGCGCGAACTGACTGAAACGGCCTGAAAGCCTTCTTCACCGACCGTCAGAGTCGCGGAAAACGATCGAGCAGACGACGGAGTGAACGAAAGCCTGACGGTACAGTCGCCGCCCGGTGGCACGCTCGCGCCGAGCGAGCAGGTGCTGGCGTCCAGGTTGACGTCGAAGTGGCCGTCGGACACGGTGACGAGCGATGGCGTAAACGAGGTTGGGCCATTGTTGACAACCGCCACATACCACTCGTCGCTTTCAAGCCCGACGAGGGTTGTTCCCAGGTCGGCATCCGCCAGCGAGAGGGTCGGCTCGACCGACATGGCGACAACTTGACGACCTGCCTGCACCTCGCCGGGGAGCAACTGTGCGGCGGCCAAGGTGTCGAACACCGTGGTTCGGCCTGTGTCACTGATCTGAGGGTGCGAGTGAGCCGCGACAGCGGGGTGCACTCCATCTGCGGTCAGCGCCACACGACGCAGAGTGCCCAGGTGCGCGTCGGCCACCAGAAGATCACCGTCGGTCGGCTCACCACCACCCGAAGCCTTGATCAGCTGGAGGTTCGGTGCCTTCGAAACGAAAGCTATGAGCTGGCCATCTGCACTCAGTGAGGGCTGCGATGATGGTGCGCTACCTGCGATCAACGGTTCGGAGCCGGTCTCGCCGCTCACGAGCGTCATCGATGTCCGGCTCGCCTCATCGAGCCAACCATTTTCGTCGATGTCGCGGTCAAGTCTGTAGATCTGCGTCGGACAGCCATCGCTGCAGACCGGAAAGACTGCCGGAACGAGACCCGCGTCTGCCGACGTGAACGCGATGATTCGGCCGTCACGCGACAGAGACGGCTCAGACGCACCAGCGGTCGTTGGGCTCCCATCAGGGCGCGCCGACACGAGCCGGACGGCGAGGAACGGGTCGGGTTGTTCTCGATCCCAGACGTAGACCTGGCTCGTCGCCGGCCCTCCGGGCGTCACACCCGTGCCCCAACCTGCAACAGCGTCAGTTGAGCTGGCATCGGATCGGAATGCCACGAAACGTCCGTAGTCGGACAGAGCGGGCTGGTCGAGCCCCTCATGGACAAACTGCGTGTCGGGCGCTGAGATCGGCATGCCAGCCACGACCACGGAGCGCTCCGGGCTGCCGACGGGCGATGCAAGGTCGACAAGAGTGATCGTGGAAACTTCCTGATTGTCGAGAAGTTGCGTCGCTGGGTGCGAATAGGCGATGACGGTACCGTTTCGTGAGACCGCAGGTGGGTCATCGCTACGAACGTCATCACGTGCCAATGCACTGCCATCGGTTCGAGTGGAAACAAGCTCCCAGCCATTGACAGCGTCGCAATGGGGAAGCCGCAACCGGTATACATCCCACCTGTCACCCGTGTCATCGTCTTGGAACACGTCGAGCGCCATCTCCGTGACCGTCACCACGGTGCATCCATCGCCCGAGATCACAGGACTGACCGAGTTTCCGGGGCGCAATCCAGGGGGAACGATGGCTACTTCAGTAGTGATTCCCGATTCGCGATCAGTTATATAGATCGTTGTCTTGCGAGAGTCCTCAGCAGAATCAGCAGCAGCGAACTCGTCGTTCGCTAGTCCAGGAAGGCCTTGGAAGACAACGAAGCGTCCGTCACCGGAAACTGTCGGATTCGACCCAAGTCCATCGCCCACCGGGCTGGCCGCCGCGTCAATCACTACATCAGCTTGTTGGAGCACTACTGGACGCGCAGAAACATCAACAGCACCGGTACTCAGGATCAATCCGGCACCCAGAACACCCGTGATAGCGGCAATCGCACGACGTCGCCCGCTCCGTTCGGTCACCTTGCTCCTCACCTCATCGACTCTTCCACCAGGATTCTTGCAGGTAAGTTACCGCCCTCGCCCACCAGCGGATCAACCCCTCGTCGATTTAGTTCGATCGGGCTGCAAATTGGCGTTCGAGTTCGGCCACAAGACCCTCAAGAGTGTGATCGGCGGCTACACCTGAAACCTTGAGCCCCAATTCACCAGCAATCTCCGCGGTTGATGGCCCGATGGCGACAATCACATCCGGCGCCTCCCGACCAACTGCCCGTACCCAACTCTGGGCAGCGGAGCCGCTCGCGAGAACAAGGGCGTCGGCCCCCTCGATGGCACGTTGATCGGGGGCGCGAAGCACCGTCCGGTAGGCGATGCAGACAGTCACATCGTGGCCCGCCGATCGCAGGGACTCAACAAGGTCGCCGGCAGCGAGGTCAGCCTGCGCCACCAGGAAGCGGCACGGTTGAGATTCCGAAAGGCGCAAGAGCTCATTGGCAAGAGCGCTGGCGGTGTGCACGTCCGGAACGAGATCAACCGCCCGCAACGCGGTGCCGGCCAGCGCGCGAGCCGTGGCAAGACCAACGGCTGCCAAACGAACGTCCGGGTAGAGAGCGGCCGCAGCGCCCACCCGTTCAGCCCCTGGAACTGATGTCACGACCAACCAGTCGAACTCTTCGAGTCTGCGGAGCTGGGCTGCGAGTTGAGCCCCCTGGTCATGCGGTTCCTCAATCGAAATCAGTGGAGCGTGAACCACCTCAGCACCTAGGGCCTCCAGCATCACCCCCAATTCGCCAGGGCGCTCACGCGTCACAAGCACGCGACGGCCTGCCAACGAGCTCACCGACTCACTCCAGTGCAGCCAGCGATGCCAACGCCGCGCGACGCGATGTATCGCGATCACCGGAATCGCCCACCAGCACGATCTCGTCGCTAAACGATTCTCCGGTCACTAGGTCGGCAAGAAACGTTCGCAACAGTCCATCGGCTGCGTGGGCACCCACCGGAAGCGAACATCCCGATCCAAGCTCAGCGAGAAAGGCTCGCTCGACTTCGACGTCGTGACGCGTCTGGACATGGTCGATCGCCTTCAGCGCGAAGATGGTGTCGACATCCTCAGTTCGACATTCAACTGCTACACATCCCTGGCCCACAGCAGGAATGAACGTCTCAGGTGGAAGCACTTCCGCCACTCGATCGAGCATTCCGAGAATCTGAAGCGCGGCGGCCGCCATGACGATTGCTCCACCCTCGGGAACCTTGGAGAGCCGAGAGTCGATATTCCCGCGCAGTTCTTGAAACTGGAGATCAGGACGGACCAACGAAAGCTGAGCCCGTCGCCGGACCGAGCCGGTTGCAACGGTGGCGCCAAGCGGAAGAGCGTCAAGGGTCGAGCCGACTAGGACATCAGACGCATCACGGCGTTCACAGAAGGCGCCGATCACGAGACCGTCCGTTGTCGCTGACGGCAGGTCCTTCGCCGAATGCGCCGCGAGATCAGCACGGCCATCGAGCACAGCGCGCTGAACCTCCTTGACGAATACTCCCTGACCGCCGATCACATGTATTGGCACATCGGTACGAACATCACCGGTCGTTTCGATCGCAACCAACTCAACGGGGCGGGCCGTGCGTTCCTCGATCAGTACCGCTACTGCCGTGGATTGAGCCCTGGCTTGCCGAGATCCGCGGGTGGCCAGACGGAGAGCCTGGGTCACAGCCGCACCTCTCAACCAAGGTCGAACAGGTCACGCACGGCGGCCGCGTTGCGTTCACCCATTGGGGTGCCCGCCTGCGCCTTCAGACGAACGGAGGGCTCGTGCAAGAGCTTGGCGACGATCGCCCGAGTGAGCGCCTCGACCGACTCACGTTCGGCTTCACTCAGACCTGCGAGGCGATTGGAGAACCGAATGACTTCGGCCGCCCTGACCCTGCCGGCAGTTTCGCGCATAGAGGCGACCAGCGGTGCTGCCTGGCGGGCTGTCGACTCAATGACGAAGTTCTCGACTTCCTCGATCACAATTGCCCGAACGCGCTCGGCCTCGCCCGCTCGGTGGGAGAGTCCCCGATCGGCCCAATCACGCAAATCGTCGAGATCGAATACCGTGATACCGGGCAACGTAGCAACTCCGGGCTCGACGTCACGTGGTACGGCGATATCAACGATGTGCAATGAGGCGGTCGAGCGGTGCCCGGATCGAGCTGCGCTGATCAGCTCTTCAGTCAGGAAGGCTTCGCCAGCACCCGTGCTCGCAACAATGACATCTGCGGCGGCGATGGCCTCGGACAAACGATCGAACCCGACTGCAACTCCGCCGACCCGTTCGGCCAACGCGGAACCACGTTCGGGTGAACGATTGGCAACGAGGATGTCAGCGCCTCCGGCACGATGTAAAGCTACGGCCACACCTTCACCCATCGTGCCTGCGCCAACCACGAGCACGCGCTTGCCCTGGATGTCGCCAACAACGTCAGTGACCATTTCGACCGCGGCGTGGCTGACGGAAGCAGTACCCCGACCGATGCCAGTCTCGCTTCGCGCTCGCTTGCCCGTTTCGATCGCCAGACGGAACAGCAGGTTCAGTGTCGAGCGAGCGGCCCCTTCATGCTGGGCCGACTCCCACGCGTCGCGCACCTGGCCAAGAATTTCGCTCTCTCCGAGAACCGCCGAATCGAGACCGGCTGCCACTTCGAAGAGATGTGCGACCGCGGCAGAATCATGCTGGCTGTACAGGTGTGGTGTCAGCTCATCGACGGTGAGATCACCCAGCTCACAGAGGAAATCACGCACGTCGCCGTAGGCGCCGTGGAAAAGCTCGGCAACCACGTAGATCTCGGTGCGGTTGCAGGTGGAGAGCACGACGGCCTCGCGGATATTGTCGCGCATTGCGAGGCCCGCGATGGCCTTGCCCAGACGGTCGCGTGAGATCGTGACGCGCTCGAGCAGCGAGAGCGGCCCACTGCGGTGGTTGACTCCTATGACCAAAATCGACATACCAACTAAATCCTAGGCGCTAGCGCAGCGTCAGCGCGCCCCGGGGACGGCATGAAGTGTCGCGGCTTTCGCACTTGCCCTCCGCTGCTCGTAGTAACTCAGGATCTGGAGCTCAACCGCAAGATCCACCTTCCGCACGCTAATTCCGTGCGGAACGTTGATAACCGTTGGCGCGAAGTTCAGCAGACTCGTCACTCCGGCTGCGACCAATGCGTCAGCAACTTCCTGGGCAGCCGCCCCAGGAGTAGCGATGACCCCGATGGAAATTCCTCTCGACTGCACGACCTGAGCGACCTCATCGAGATGACGGACACGAACTCCGCCTACCAATGACCCAACTTTCGACTCGTCGACGTCGACAATTCCACCGACTGGGAATCCTCGATCACCGAATCCGCCGTATCCGGCTAGCGCCTGACCGAGATTGCCGGCGCCGACGATGACAACTGGCCAGTCGTGAGTTAGTCCGAGTTCTCGACGAATCTGGTACACGAGATACTCGACCTCGTACCCGACGCCTCGCGTCCCATAACTCCCGAGGTAACTGAGATCCTTGCGAACCTTGGCGGCGTTGAGGCCAGCGAAATCAGCGAGTTGCTCCGAGGACATGTTGGTAACGCCATCGTCGAATTGTTCCGACAGGATGCGGAGATAGACGGGAAGGCGAGCAACGGTTGCTTCGGGAATCCGCCGTCGGGTTCGTTGGCCATCCATGAACGGTCCACGTTAGGGCGCTCGTGCATGTTTTCACAAAGCCGGAGAAGAGTGTTGCGCGACGACACCGGTCACGCCTCTTCTCGGTGGTCCGTCGATGTCAAGAAGTCGGCGACATGCCGGCACGGAGAGCGTCGTCGAGGCTTCGACGAACAATCTTTCCGGAAGCGTTGCGCGGCAGCTCTTCGACGAAGATGATCTTCGTCGGGCATTTGTAGCGGGCCAGATGATCGAGTGAGTGCTCGATCAGCATCTCTTCATCGATATCGGCATCAGCGACCGGCACGACGAATGCCTTGACAGCCTCACCGGTGTGAGGATGAGGAACTCCGATAACGGCCGATTCTGCAACGAGCGGATGCATCGCCAGCATCTCTTCGACCTCGGCTGGGTACACGTTGAAGCCTGACACGATGACGAGGTCTTTGACCCGATCGACCAGATACAAGTAGCCGTCGTCATCTGTCGTCGCCATGTCACCGGTCATCAGCCACCCATCTTCGGTGAACACGTCCGATGTTGCCTTCGGGTCGTTGAAGTAGCCGGCGAATACATTGTCGCCACGTACCCAGATTTCACCGACATCACCGACCAGAGCGTCACCGTTGTCATTGACGAGCCGCACCTCGACTCCGGCCACAACTCGACCGACGGAACCAAAGCGCGGGGTAATGCCGGCTGAAGTTGAAACAACGGGTGACGTCTCGGTCAGCCCGTAGCCCTCCCGAATCTCGATACCGAACCGTTCGACCATCTTGTTGGCGATCGTCACTGACAAGCGAGAGGCTCCTGACAAAGCAAGCCGCACGGTGGAGAACACGTCGCTATCGATCTCGTCGAAGTGCGCAAACGTGTTCCACATCGCCGGAGCGCCAGGGATCACGGTGACACCGCGATCAACGATCGATTGGACAGCCGTGGCAGGATCGAACCGCTGGACGAGCAAGATCGTGGCACCGACGGAGAGACCGAGGCCGATAACCACATTGAGACCGAAGATGTGGAACATCGGAAGCACGCCGTATACGACATCGTCAGAATTGAGGTGCCCCTCTGCGGTCGTATTCTGGCGGATATTGGCCAGAAGGTTGCCGTGCGTCAGCATCGCGGCTCGTGGCGAACCAGCTGTTCCACTAGTGAAGATCAGGACGGCTAAATCGTCCACCTCGGTATCCACACGCTCGACAGAATCGCTTTCGAGAAGGTCACCGAACGCTATGACGCCTGATGTGCCCGACTCTTCTGGCTCAGTCGAAATAACGGCGACGACTGATTGAACTACGTCACGATCGACAGTGGCCCAATTGTCGGCACTCAACTTTCCGATGACGATTGCCTTGGCTCCGACCGCAGACAGTTCTCTCTCGATTTCAGGTCCGGGGCTCATGGGATTCAACGGGACAGCAACCGCCCCGAGACCGAGCGTGGCCAGATACGACACTACAAAATGTGGGGTGTTGCCAAGCAGCAGACCAACTCGGTCGCCCCGGCCGACACCAATCGATGCCAACCCACCGCGGAACCGATCTACCTGATCCCGAAGCTCACCGTAGGTCGTTGAGCGTCCATTGCAGATAAGTGCAGTTGAGGTTTCCTCATGTTGATCAATGATGTGCGCGAGATTCACAGGTCTCCCTATGGGGCGACGCCCCTGGTTCGGATTATCACCGTAGTTCGTTGCAAGCCAGTGTGATGCATATATCCACCCGGCTCAGAGCCGCACCAGCGAGAGAGTGCCCGCAATCAGGATCGCAGCCAGCAGGAGTCCGAGCGTCAATGTTGTGGCGGGCCTCATACTCAGATCGTATCGGCGCTGCCCGACGCCGATGAGTCGCCTGGCTGGCGGATAGTGACCGGCTGTGCGACCCCGACGGGCTCGCCGTCATCCGCCGGCAGCAGGGTCACCTGGTCGCCGACGTCCAAGCCCAGTTCGTCGGCTGCGGACCGCTGGTCCATCGCCACCGCAAGCAATCCTGACGAATCGAGCACGAGGCCGACAGCTCCGGCCGCAAGCTCAGCGAAAGAGGTCGACCTTACGGCGCTACGTGTCGTGTTACCGGTTGGGTCGGTCGGCGAATCAAATCGGATCTCGATTCGATCAGAGAAGGTGGCGGCGAGATCGTCGGGGCCAACGTTCAGCTGAGCGTTGCCATAGCGGTCAACCCACAGCACTTGTGCAATTACCTTCGTGTCGTCGGACTGCGGAAGCGGAACGATCCCGGGCATCAGCAAATCGGGGTCAACCAAGTTGCCGAGTTCCGACATGTCGACGCCATTGCAAAGGTGAGCGACCGCCGGAGCAAAGATGTCGCGCCCGGCGAACGTCTCCCCAGGAGCGACCAACTGATGTTCGACGCTGCTCAACTCGACAGCACGGCCCGACCCTCCAGCCATCGCTACTGCAGGCGCCAAGAGCCCATTGTCGGGCCCGACGAGGACCCCTTCACCGTCGGCGACCTCAACTGCAATAGCCCGTCGCGTAGTGGCAACGCCCGGGTCGACAACCGCGAGGACCACACCAGACGCGACGTACCCAATCGAACGTGCCAATGCAAGCGAACCCGAACGAACGTCGAACGGAGTGATGCCGTGTGTCAGATCGATAACTCGGGCATGAGGCGCCATATCGCGAATGACGGAATGAACGACACCCACGAATTCATCTGCGGTTCCGTAGTCGGAAAGAAACGACACGGTCTCGTAACGCCGATCCATGTGGCGAACCTATCGCCGCCCGGACGCGACAAGGGCCGGCGCCAACCCCCCGATGGCACCAGCCCTGGTCGGCGCTGTCCACCGTCTCCGGTGAACGCGTCTCCACAAATGGTCACGTTAGGTCACGCACGCCCATGTGAAAAGAGGCACATTCAAATAACAATCGTGAAATTCGCGAGCTGCCTCAGCCGAGCTCGCGACTTCGTTCGGTTGCGGCACGAACGGCGCTGCCAAAAGCATCATCAATAGAACAATCCTCCAGCACGGCGATGCCTGCCGCCGTGGTCCCTCCCGGCGACGTGACCATTTCACGAAGCCGTCGCGGATCACCCTGCTGATCGAGCAGGGTCGACGCGCCCAACAGGAGTTGACGCACAATGCGCTCCGCCGTCGGCCGTGAAAGCCCCTCCGTAATCGCGGCATCAACGAGTGCCTCGGCGACGAGGAACACGTAAGCGGGGCCAGATCCAGCAACTCCAGTGAATGCATCAAGATCAGACTCCGGCATCTGCTCGACGATTCCGACCGCGCTGAGAATGGAGTCAGCCCACTTCATGTCACCCGCCGTGGCACTGGAACCAGCCGCGATCGCTGAGGCTCCGAGACGAACGAGCGCTGGAGTGTTCGGCATTGCCCTCAATACGGCAACGCCATCACCCACAGCCGCCTCGATTGTCGCCAGGCGAACGCCCGCGGCAATCGACAAGATCCTTGTCGCCCCCGCTGCTGCGACGGCTGACGCGGCTCCCGGAATATCGCCCGGTTTAACTGCGAGCAACGCTCCCCGACAGGCTGGAACCTCACCGACAATCTGCACGCCGGGAAACATCGTGATGAGCTCATTCCGGCGATCAGGAAGAAGTTCGACGACTACGAGCTGTGCCGCGCTGAGAACCTCTGAGTCGAGAAGACCGCCAACAAGAGCTGCTCCCATGTTGCCCCCACCAATCACAGCCAGTTCAGCCGTTTTGTCCGGGTCAAGCGCGTCGCTACTCATCCTGGCCACGCTACTGCGAGCGATTCTCCCGTGCCGCGTAGTTCGCCCAGGCGGGAGCGAGTGGGACCGACTCCCCCGAGCGCACCCGCCCGGGCACCTCGACAGTGGGCGTCGACATTCCGAGAACGGAACCAACAGGCTGAACTTACGAATCCGAGAAGCGTGACGCGAACCCGATGCGCAACAACGATTGGAAGCACCCTTCCACGCTCGCGTAAAGGGTTCCGAGTACCCGGTCGAGTTCGTCGAGCGTCACCTGCGACACGGGCATCTCACCACGCAAGTAGACCGCGTCCTCGAATCCCACCGAGAAGTGAGCACCGACGAGGCGATCGTTTCGCCGCAGCAAGTGCTCGTATAGCTGGGCTTCGTTCTCCTCGGGCGCCCCGATGACGTAGGTCTCGTACTTCAGGGTGCGCTGGCCGAGTGTCAGCCAAACGGTCGTGAACTCCTTGTCTTCACCACGCATCCTGACGTACCAGCGCACGACATCGTCAGTCGAACGGTCAACAGCGATTATGTGGTCATAGGACGCGCCGAGCAGGTTCAGCCATTCGTCAACCTCGCGTTCGAGCGCAACGAGCTGTTCGCCGCTGTACGCGTCGCTCACGATTGTGAGCCGCAACCCGCTACTGACATACCACCAGTTCGCGCACTGTGAGGTCGCTGTAAAGACGCCGGAGCCGCGCTGCGGCGAACCCCCATGTGTAACGCCGAGACCTCTCGACAGCAGCTGTCCCCATAGACGTGCATAGCGCCGGGTCATCGAGAATCTCGGCGACCGCGCGGGCATAGTCGACCGGGTCACGACCCTCTATCAGCCGACCGGTGCGATAGTCGTCAATCAGACTCAGCAGGCCACCGACCGCGCTCGCCACCACCGGAATGCCGCAAGCGGCAGCTTCAAGTGCAACGAGGCCGAAACTCTCGCTCCTGCTGGGCGCGAGAACGACGTCAGCTGCCCGGTAGTACGTAGAAAGAATGTGATGTGGCTGCGGCTCGACGAACCTGACGCGGTCGTGTAGGCCGAGCTCGTCGACCAGGGCGTGCGCCCTAGCCGTTTCGCCATTTCCGTCGCTGCCACTCGCGCCTCCGACAATCACCAGATCTGCATCGGGGCGGCCGAGCTCGGCGAGCGCGCGGATCGCCACATCCGGACCCTTGAGGGGCTGGATCCTGCCAACAAAGAGCAGCTGCGGTCGATCAAGATCGAACCCGAGCGCGCGCCGCGCGCCCTCTTGGTCGCCCGGCGCGAAGAATGCATGCTCAACTCCTGGTGCGATGATTTCGATGCGACCCTGCGGATCTCCGTAGTGCCGCCGAAACTGGTCTTCCTCTTCGATACAGCTGACACAAATGGCGTCGGCACAATTGACGATCTCGGCTTCCGCCCGGTCGCGCCATGCCGGTTCGGGATCGCCGCCCTCGGCTTTCACGCGGGCAAGGGTGTGGAACGTCGAGACGAACGGAACGTCGAGGTCATGCTTCAACTGATGCCCGACTACTCCGCTCAGCCAGTAGTTCGCGTGGATGATGTCCGGTTTTTCATTCCGATCGATCCACTCGAGAACTCCGAGCCGGAATTGATCGGTGATGTCCGCTAACGCCTCCTTCGGAAGATTGTGCGGACCGGCTTCGATGTGGACAACACGATGGCCTGGTTCGACCATCACCTCAGCAGGCAGGTCGGCGCGGTCCGCCCGCGTGAAGGTGGTGCATTCGATCCCGGCTTGTGCCAGCGCAGAGACAAGTTCGCGTACGTAGACGTTCATCCCTCCACTGTCACCAGAGCCTGGCTGAACCAGCGGTGACGTGTGGAGTGAGATCACAGCGACACGTTGCACAACCTCCCCAACGATAACAACGGTGAGGGAAAACTGATCCGAAGGCCCGAACCGTGGTCAGTCGGCGTGCAAGCTGTCGACGTCGGCCTCACCGTCGCGGTAACGGCGAACCAGCTCCGCGCTCAAGGCGTCGAGTCGATCGAAACGGGCGCGACGGTCGGACGACACTCGTGCTTCGAACTCACCAATCGCTTCTGTAAGTGCAACGAGTTCAACATCGTCGAGGGATTTCACGTGACCGAGCCCCTTGCTCGCACAGATCTCGTCGAGTTCAACGGCAAGCGGGTGGTCACTCAAGTCTTCCGTCGGACGAGGTGGCCGCGCCGGGCCAGCGGTCAGGTGCTGGGCAAGCACGGAGCGCAGATCGTCTCCCGCATCAGCGTCAGACGATTCTGCCCGGCGCGCCGCTTCCGCTTTGACAAGGTCGAGGCGTGCCTGCGCTACGCGCCGCGCATATGAAACCGCGTCATCTTCCTCTTGGAGTTGCTGCCGGAGCCCACGCAAATCGGACAACGACAACTCCGTCGGGTCGGGAGTCTCGATGGTGCTCACGTACTTCCTCCTGAGACCGGCGGGAGTACCGCCACTTCATCCTGCGGACCTACTGACATTTCGGCGACCGCAGCGTCACCGTTCACCCAGATGCGACATGACCCGAGCACGTTACTGAAGCTCGGACCATAACGTTTTTCGGCAGCAACCAAGACTTCGGCCACAGTGGTTTCGTCGAATACATCAGCGCCGGTCCCAGCGGCTTCACGAGCCGAAGCAAAAAGACGCATGGTTGCCACGACTTCAATCTACAAGCGACGCCACCGTCGGTTGGGGTTGCCTCGGCTGAAGAATGCTACGGGCCAGCTGGCGCGACGTTGTCAGGATGTCACGCCGGGCCCGCGGCGGGCAGTATGCCCGCAACGAAACCGAGCAGTGCGACACCAACGGTGGCCCCTAGCGCAAGCCGACGCGCTGAGCCTTCCTCCAGCCTCCTCGTAGCGCCGTAGAATCCGAGATTGGGCTGCTCGAGAGTTCGCAGAGCCATGAAGCCCGCCATCACGAGTCCGAACGCTGCTGACATCGCGGCCACTCGTTCGTCGTGCGACATCACACCCAGACCATGAGTCCATCGATCACTCAAACCACGTAGCGAGATCGACAAGTTCAGAACCACCATGGTCGCCATGGTCGCCATCCATCTGATCGGTAGGCCGGTCCTCGATGTCCCGTCACCGAACCCGGCTCCGACCGAAGCCATTGACCAAATTGTACGAGACCCCGGACGTACGAGCCCGGCCGATAGCAACCAGTGTCCCACGGACAACAGCGCCAGGGCGCCTACGAGAAGCGACGCAACCTGCCACGGAGGCACCTCGAAGGGCGCCTGGCCGGAGAAGAGAACGACGACGAGCAGGGCAACGAACAACATTCTTCGCAGCCCGTCGGTTGCCACAACGGACCACGCTGCCTCCTCGAGCGAGGGAAACGAGCGTCGACCGTTCCCTGAGTCGGCAGGTTCAACGAGACCTGAAGCATCGGAAGTTGCGACGTGCTCCGCGTTGGCATCACGCCCGCTCGAACCATTGGCGCCCAGAAGTACTAGCCCCTGACGTGCCCACGCCACCTCTCCGGTGTCGTCGTCGCCCAGTCGCGATCGCGACTCGAGAACGGTGGAAGACACACCGAGTGCATCCGTCATGAGCTCTGGTAGAGCGCGTGTGGCAGCGCTTTCACACCCCGATCGAAGATTCTCAGCTGAGTCGCGAGCTGAGCTGGAGTCCCACAGCCCTGCAGTCACGACGAGTGCCGAAGCAAACGCAACCAACTCCAGAACGAGGGCTGCAAGCCCGACCGGCCCGTTCGGGGGCGATGACACACGCCAGCCGAGCCAGCCCAACCACGCGGTAAGGCCTGCTGCGCACAGCAGCCTGCCCACCCAGTTCGCCAACCTCGTCACCGTTCCGCCGTGTTCCTTCCAGTACCTGATCGTCAACTGGATATCGGCCGATGAGATCTCCGACTTGAGCCGTGCACCGGTCGTGGTGCCCTCACCGTGACACCTGACCGATAGCCTGCGGCTCCTGTGGGAACCGAGAAACGTGAACGTCAGAAGGCCAACAAGGCAATGCGTCAGCAAGAAGTGGCGCAGGCTGCGAGCCGAAAGAAGAATCTCCGAATCGGAGCACTCGTGGTTGGCGGCATCGCTGCGGTCATCGGGCTCGTTTGGATTGCCAGCGCTGTAACCGGTGACGACGAGCAACCTCCGGTCACGACGGTGCTCGAACAGCCGACAACATCAGCACCCGCCACCACTGAAGGCTGAGCCAGATGAGCGTGCGTAAGTCCCTGTTGATCCTCGTGGCCTGCACCGCAATCGTCGCTAGTTCCTGTGGGAGCGATGAATCTTCGGAGGAATCTGCAGCCACAACCGGTGCGACGCAAGACTCGGTGACCGATTCCGAGTCCAGCAGTGTCGATTGCCCACCGCCCGATGGAACCGGCGAGCAGAAGCAATCGTTTGACGGGCCGCCACCCATGTGCCTCGACCCGGACGCGTCCTACCAGGCTCTGGTCGTCACCAACAAGGGTGAATTCACCATCGAACTCGACCAGGAGAAAGCTCCGGAAACGACCAACAGTTTCGTGTTCCTGGCACGCAATCAGTATTTCGACGACACGGTATGTCATCGCATCATCCCTGGGTTCGTTGTGCAATGTGGTGATCCGTCAGCGACGGGCACCGGTGGTCCGGGCTACACGATCGTCGATGAACCGCCGTCCGCCGGCGAGTACCAGATCGGGTCGATCGCCATGGCGAATACCGGTGCCCCCAATAGCGGTGGTAGCCAGTTCTTCATCATCACCGGCGAGCAGGGAGCGGCACTTCCACCGCAGTACTCACTGTTCGGTGAAGTGATCGAGGGTTTCGATGGGACTGTCGTCTCGATGGAAGCGGCCGGTACTGCTGCCGGCGACCCGAGCGAACCGATCGAGATTCAGTCCATCACCATTATCGAGTCCTGACGAGCCCGCTCACCGCAGTCTGGGTCAGTCGGATTTTTCGTCTCGCGTAAGATCATCGACGTCATCGAGGGAGATGACCACCTGGCGACGCGACGCTCGGCTCAGTGCATGTGCGCCGACGGGCGAAGACAGCAGCTGGAGTATGACAACCAAGATCAGCGTGGTAGTAGCGAGCGTCGTCCCAATCTCGATCGCCGCACCAATCGCTACGAGTACGAGTCCGAGAGTCGGAGCTTTCGCCGCGGCATGCATTCGCGACAGCAGGTCGGGAAAGCGCACAGCGCCGATTCCGCCGATCAGTGCGAACGCCGCACCGGCGATCAAGAAGAGTCCACTGAGCGTATTCATCAGTCACCCCGCCGTTCGATGAATCGCGCAAGCGCGACGGTCCCGACAAACCCGACGAGCACCGCAACTAGTACAGTTTCGACCGTGATTCCGCTGCCGAGTCTGGCCGCTGCCACGATGATTGCGATGACGATGACCGACAAGAGACCGTCGAGCCCGACAACCCGGTCTGGAAGGCTCGGACCACGCAGGAGCCGGTACATGAAACATCCGGCCCCAATGAAGAGCAGCGCCAACGCGAACTCACTCATGACTGGATCTCCTCGGTCGCGGCAGCTTCGACAGCTTCCATTTGGGCGCGCGTGCCAAAGGCCTTGGTGGCGAGCCGCTCGAGTTTGAGAACGCTTGCGCGCGCTGAATCAACATCGCCGACCTGAAGGACATGGACATACAAGATCGGCGGGGTACCAGCATCGGGGTCGGCTTCGCGAACGTCGACAGTCAGAGTCCCCGGGGTCAACGTCACCGCGTTGCCGACCAGCGTGATGAGTCCGTCTGTCGCAACATGCATCGGCACCGCAATGATCGCCCTGTTGAGTCGTGACCCAGGAGTGATTATCTCCCAGGCCACTATCAGGTTCGACCGAAGCAATTGGAAGAGGAAGTAGGTCACGAACACCAGCGCCGATATCGGATGAATCGACGTTCGTTGGAACCAGTTGACGCCGGTTGGTCTGGCGATCGCCACGACCAGCACGGCCACAATGGCGCCTGCCAGCAGGTTTGCAAGACTGAAGTCGCCCCACAACAGGGCCCAAACAAGCACTAGCCAGATGATGAGTGCCGGCATCCGAATGCTGGAGCTCATGATCCTTCTCCGAGCACGGACTCGACGTAGATCTCCGGGTGCAGCAATTCTGCGGCCGTGCGCTCGGCGTAGCTGTACAACGGTCCGGCGAACACCATGAGCAGCAACGACATCACGACAACGGCCGCGGTTGCAGAAGTCATCAACCACGGCACCCGACTGGCATCGGTTTCCATCCACTCGACGACCTCAGGGTCCTCGGGTTCGCCCCAGAACACGTCCGACCAGATCCTGCCCATCACATACATCGTGAGCAGGCTGACCAGCAGGCTGACTGCCACGATCACCCAGTCAGTCGAATCGATACCAGCACTGACAAGACCGAACTTTCCGACGAATCCTGAGAACGGAGGCAGACCGGCGATGCTGAGCGCTGGGAACGCAAAAAGTACCGCGATCATCGGTGCGCTCCGCACCAGACCACCGACCCGCGAGAGCCGATCGGATCCCGCCCGATGTTCGACAAGTCCGGCCACGAGGAACAGTGCGGTCTTGACCACGATGTGGTGAACGACGTAGAAGACAGCAGCTGCGATCCCCGCGATTGTGAACAGAGCGAGACCGAAAATCATGTATCCGATGTGGCTGACAATGTGGAACGACAGCATGCGGCGCAGATCGTCCTGCGCGAGGGCCCCGAGGACACCGACAACCATCGTGAAGCCGGCAATGACCAGCAGCACAGTGCCTTGTTGGGCATCTGGTGGAAACAGCAGGGTCTGGGACCGAATGATCGCGTAAACGCCAACCTTGGTGAGTAGACCAGCGAATACGGCGGTGATCGCCCCGGGTGCGGTTGGATAGCTGTCAGGGAGCCAGAAGAAGAGCGGAAAAACGCCGGCCTTGATGCCGAACACGAGGATCAGGAGCAGAGAGAATCCGACCTGGACTCCACTGGGCAGCTCAGGGATCCGCTCGGACAGTTGAGCCATGTTGACCGTGCCTGTTGCGGCGTAGATCAGCGCGAGTGCGGTGATGAAGAACGTTGACGCGATGAGGCTGATAACGACATATGACATTCCAGAACGGACCTGGCCAGGTCGACCCCCGAGGGTCAGGAGTACGTAGCTGGCAACAAGCATCATCTCGAACGCGACAAAGAGGTTGAAGAGGTCACCCGTGATGAAGCTCGCCGATACACCAGCTGCCAACACCAGATATACGGGGTTGAAAGCAGCGAACCGGGCTTCCTCTTCCCGCTGACCGATCGCGTAAATCAGTACTGACAACAGCATCAGCGACGAAACGACCAGCATGACCGCTGCCAGCCGATCGACAACCAATGTGATTCCGAGCGGAGCCCTCCAGCCGCCCGCCTGCGTTACACCGATTCCGTCATCGTCTACGCGGATGAGCAAGATGACACTCACCACTACGTTGGTCGTCAGAACAGCCAGGCTGAGAACGCGCTGCACCGTCCGAGAACGCGCCGCGATCACACAGAGCGCAGCACCGAGAATTGGCAAGATGACCGGCAACGGAATGAGCGCGTTCACAACCGGTCCTCTTCGGCGGCCTGCGCACGCGCGGCGTCTTCGGTGTCAGAAACAATGTGGTCTTCGCTGCGACGACGGGCAATGAATCGGTCTTCCACATCGTCTTCGACAACGTCATCGTGCGTGATGCGCCAGCTTCGGTAACCGAGCGCCAGCAGGAACGCCGTGACACCAAAAGTGATGACGATCGATGTCAAGGCAAGGGCTTGAGGAAGCGGGTCGGAAAAATCGACGGCCGGGGCTGAACCGATGATCGGAGCGACCCCACTCGGACCGCCGGAGGTCAACAGCAGAATATTCGAGCCATGCCCGACCAGGCCGATTCCGATCAGAATGCGTGACAGTCGGCGTTGCAACAAGAGCCATGTGCCAGTCGCGAACAAGAACGCAGCGGCGAATGCGAGGAGCACGGTCATCGGCGAATCCGCACCTTCGGGAGGCGATCATCGCTGCCATCGTCTTCGTCACCAGGGTCGCCGACACGCCCATCGCCGAATGCCGCGAACGCCATCAAGACCAATCCGATGACTACAAGGGCAACGCCCAGATCGAACGCAAATGTGCTCGTGAGCTTGACGTGATGGAAGATCGGAAGGTCGTATTCGAGTTCACCGTGCTCGAGAATCGACCCACCCAACAGCACGGGCATCAAGGCGACCGTGGCTGAAAGTGCCAGACCCAGACCGAGGATCATGTGAGACGACAGGCGGAACGTCGAGCGAACCGCTTCTGCGTCTCCGGACACGAAACGCAGTGACAGCGCCGCTCCGACCATCAAGCCGCTCACGAATCCACCGCCGGGGCGATTGTGGCCGGCAAACAGGAAGTACAGCGCGAGGACGAGAATCGCGGGGTACAGAATCTTCACCGAGGTGTCGAGAATCAGCATTTCGGTCACGGTCAGCCGACGGTTCGCCGACCGCTCTGCCGCCTGGCTCGATTCGACATCTTCCGGCGTCGGTGGCATCGGCTCGCTCATCGCAACGCCTCAGGCATCTTCTGTTCGCTTGACTCGCCGTCGCTGATCTCTTCGAATACGGGTGCATCGGTGTCATCGCGGCGTCGCCCGGTTCGGGCAAGGCTGACGACACCCACGGCCGCAACCAGCAGAACGGTGATCTCGCCCATCGTGTCCCAACCGCGGAAGTCGACCAGGATGACGTTGACGACATTTTGGCCCTTGGCCTCTGAGTAAGAATCCTCGATCATCACTTCGGACTGCTGCGGCCCGCTCACATCGGGACGTGCGTTGCTCGCCGAGAGCGCAAACACGAAGATCGCCACGCCGACCGCCGCAGCGACTGCGATGCGCATCGGCGCGGCAATTGCCGGTGCATGGTGCCGCCATGAGCGCGGGAGGAAACGCAGCACCAACACGAAGAGAACCGTGCTCAGCGTTTCTATCGAGAACTGAGTCAGCGCGAGGTCGGGAGCCCCCATTGTGACGTACAGGCCGGCCATCGAGTACCCAACCGCTCCGAGCATGAGGGCAGCTGCTATTCGATGCCGCACGACGGACGCCCCGAGTGCAGCGGCTGTGATCAACGCGACGAATCCGATGTGAACCCGCTGCTCCACGAAGTCGGGGAGAGTGTCGATGTCGCGGGCGAATCCGGTAAGTGGCACCAACGTCACGGTCAGCACGATGATCGCGATGTAGATCGGCAGCGAGCCGTTCTGTACCACGGCCGTCACGCGGCGCGACGTGACACTGATCCCGCGGAGAACGCCGGCGAACGCCTCGTCTCCGGTCGGCAGAAATCTGATCGCCTCTGACCCGCGGCGCTGGGCCCGAGCCACTTTTGTGCGCATAAGAGTGAGCACAACTCCACCGAGGATGACGATGGCCGAAAGCAGGAGCGCCTCATTGAAACCTGCCCACAGTTCGAGCGGCTTCGGGCTGCTGCCTGGGTAGAGAGCGAGCGTCGCCCCTTCGACGAGACGGTCTAGCAGCTGGGGAAAAACCCCGAAGAGGACCGTGAAGAACGCCAGCAAGCCGGCTGGCGCCCAGAACACGATGCCGGGAGCGTGCGCCGAGCGCGACACGTCATCTCGATCGTCGAGACCGAAGACTCCGTAGATTCCGAGAACAAAACGGGCGGAGTACGCGAACGTCAACATTGACGCCACGACGATGGCGATCAGCACGACCGTTTCACCCACGAAGTCTCCGTACTCCACGTAGCCGCCGAGCCCCTTTTCCTTGGCGATGAATCCGAACATGAGCGGCACACCGGCCATGGATGCTGCGCTGAGCACGGCGACAGCCTGAACCGGCCTCCAAGATTTGCCGAAGCCATGCAGAGCGCGGATGTCGCGCGTGCCGGTCTCATGATCAACGATGCCGACGACCATGAACAATGCCGCCTTGAACGCGGCGTGAGCGAGGATCAGAACGACTCCGGCCTCCGCGATGTGGTACTCGCCGACTCCGAACAGCAGCATCATGAACCCGAGCTGACTGACGGTGCCGTAGGCGAGAAGCAACTTGAGATCGTTCTGGCGCAAGGCACGTAGCCCGCCCACAACCATCGTGAACGCACCTACCGAAAGCACGATGAGCCGCCAGTTGCCCTGGATGGCGAATATCGGCGCTAACCGCGCAACGAGGTAGACCCCGGCTTTGACCATCGTGGCCGAGTGCAGATACGCACTGACCGGCGTCGGCGCGACCATCGCCCCAGGTAGCCAACTACTGAAGGGAGCCTGCGCGGACTTCGTAAAGGCGCCGATCAGCACGAGCACCAGCGCTACGTTGACGACGTTGCCGCTAGGTGGGGCGACCAACAACTCGGAGATCAGGTAGGTCCCTGCGGACTGCCCGATGATTATCAGCCCGGCAAGCATCACGAGCCCACCTGCGCCTGTGATGAACAACGCCTGGAGCGCAGCAGCACGAGCGCGGGGATTCGTATCGTCGTTGCCGATGAGCAGGTAGGACGTGACGGATGTCAGCTCCCAGAAAATGAACAGCGCTATCAGATGGTCGGAAAGGACAACTCCGAGCATCGCTCCGGCAAAGAGCGTGAGGATTCCGGCCAGCCGCGCCAGGCCTGGCTTTGTAGCGGTGAAATACCCAAGTGAATAGATACAGATCAGGAGTCCGATACCCGAAACCAAAGTCACCATCACCAATGCGAAAGCATCAAAGCGAAGATCAATCGTCAGGTCGAGGCCGGCTACCCAGACGAACGACTCAGTCACGGGCTTCCCGTCGAGAACGTCGTTGGCCTTCGTCGCTGCCCAGATCAGCATCGCCGCTGGGGCTACGGCCGCTACGAGAAAGGCCTGACGCCCCAGGATGCGGCCTGCGGCGACGATAACGACGCCGAGTACGAGGTGGAGGGCGAGGAGGGCGAACATGTGCTGGGGTTACGGCCACCACTTGGGCGCCACTGGAACGCTATGACGATATGCGCCCCGGCTCGCAATTCGGTGGCACTTCACGACGAGTCGCGGCTTGGTTTAGTTACCGGTCGGTAACTAAACTGGCCCTATGGGCAGTATCAAGAGCGTCGGAGTTATCGGTTCTGGGATTATGGGATCCGGTCTAGCGGAAGTGACGGCTCGTGCAGGGTTCGACGTTGTCGTCAGGTCACGCACTCAGGCAGGGGCGGACGCCGTGCTCGCACGTATCGACGCCGTGCTCAGCAAGCAGGTATCTCGCGAACGAATCAGTGAATCAGATCGCGACTCGATCCTGGCTCGAATCTCGGTAACTGATGATCTGCACAAGGTCGGAGACTGCGACCTGGTGATCGAGAGCGTCGTCGAAGACATGGACATCAAGCGCGATCTGTTTTCTCGCCTCGACGAGATCGTCCGATCTGACGCAATTCTGGCGACAAACACCTCCACGCTTGCGGTCGTCGAACTTGCCATGGCGACCAAGCACCCTGAGAGAGTCTGCGGAATCCACTTCTTCAATCCGGCACCCATGATGAGTTTGGTCGAGATCATCGCTCCGCTGACGGCCTCTGATGCAACAATTGGAGCTGCCCTTGGTTTCGCCCGCGACTGCGGAAAGGACGCTGTTCAGGTCCAAGACCGTGCGGGGTTCATTGTCAACGCGTTGTTGTTCCCGTACCTCAACAACGCGATCCGCATGTGGGAACAGGGCACCGCTTCGATGGACGACATCGATACGGCCATGCAGGGTGGCTGCAACTTCCCGATGGGTCCGTTTGCGCTGCTCGACCTTGTTGGCCTCGACACATCACTCGCCATTCTCGACGCGCTGTACGAGGAGTTCCGCGACCCGAACTTCGCGGCCGCCCCCGCACTGCGACGCATGGTCGCCGCTGGGCAGCTCGGTCGAAAGACCAAGCAGGGTTTCCGCACTTACTGAGCTTCGACTCTGCCGAGCCCCGCGATTCTGTTCGGATAGCTAGGGCACTGACAGAATGGAATCTGTGAGTAGCGGAACGCAGCCGAGGATCGAGCCCGCTCCGTCGCGATACTCCATGCCCGACCCCATCGACGCCGCGCCCGGCGAAGACCTGGTTGCAGTCGGCGCCGATCTCGAACCCGGCACTTTGCTGTCTGCGTACCGATCGGGGATGTTTCCAATGCCGGTCGATCCCAACCGGCGGCGAAGCAAGATCGCGTGGTATTCGCCCGATCCCCGCGGAATCGCCCCTCTCGACGGGCTGCACGTCAGCCGATCACTGCGCAAGAGCATGCGACACTTCGAAATCCGGATGGACACCGCGTTCAGCGAAGTCGTCCGCGCATGCGGGTCCCCGAACCGACCAGGATGGTGGATCACAGACGAGATCGTGAACGCCTATGAGGAGTTGTTTCGGCTTGGCTGGGCGCATTCGATCGAGGTGTATTCGCAGAACGAGTTGGTCGGCGGCCTCTACGGAGTTCGGATCAACCAGTTCTTCGCCGGTGAAGCGATGTTTCGAACAGCGAGGGATGCCTCCAAGGCAGCACTCGTCGGGCTTGTGGCGTGGCTCAACGAAACCGGGGCAACGTTGCTCGACGTGCAATGGAAGACCGACCACTTGGCGTCTCTCGGAGTGATCGAGATCGATCGACGGGAGTATCTGTCGCTACTGCGCGATGCCATCAGCGAGCCCGAAAAATGAACCGGAGCGGGTGGTCCGCCACCACCCGCTCCGAGAGCATCGTCGGTCGAATCCGCCATTCGACCGACGGGGTTCCCGCCAGAGGGAAACCTTCGAACCGAAGCAACCCGCAAGGGGGAAAGCGGGCGTTCCGGCTCGTATGTCATCCGCTGGGGACGTCTCTTTCTTCGGACAATTAAGGCGCCGACTTGAGTAGTTCTTCATCAACGCACAACACTCTTCGTATGACTAACTCCGGCCCCGGCTCACCATCAAGTTCGCAGCCGTCTGACTCAGCGCCCGGCTCGTCAGCTGTTCATAGGATCGAGAAGGACCGCCCGTGGATGATGCGGACGTACTCCGGCCACTCCAGTGCCGCCGCGTCGAACGAGCTGTATCGAACGAATCTGGCGAAGGGACAGACCGGCCTGTCGATCGCGTTCGACCTGCCAACGCAGACGGGTTATGACCCCGACTCGCCGATGTCGAAGGGCGAGGTCGGCAAGGTCGGAGTGCCCGTTGTGCATCTCGGGCACATGCGGACGCTGCTCGATCAAATCCCGCCAGACCAGATGAACACCTCCATGACGATAAACGCAACAGCGGCTTGGATGCTGGCGTTGTACGTCGCGAACGCCGAGGAGCAGGGTGTTGACCCGTCGGGACTACGGGGCACGACCCAAAATGACATCGTCAAGGAGTACCTGTCGCGCGGCACCTACATATTCCCGCCGGGGCCATCACGCAGGCTTATCGTCGACATGGTTGCCTGGTGCGCGCAGAACGCCCCCAAGTGGAACCCGATGAACGTCTGCTCGTATCACCTGCAGGAGGCTGGCGCGACACCCGAGCAGGAAATTGCCTATTCGATGGCTACCGCGATCGGGGTGTTGGATGCCGTCCGCGACTCAGGCCAAGTCTCCACCGAACAATTCAGTCAGGTGTTCGGATCAATTTCCTTCTTCGTCAATGCGGGGATTCGGTTCGTCGAAGAAGTCTGCAAGCTGCGCGCAATGACCGAAATGTGGGAGCAGATAGGCCGAGAGCGCTACGGCGTGACCGACAAGAAGGCACTCCGATTCCGATACGGCGTGCAGGTCAACTCCCTCGGCTTGACCGAGGCCCAACCTGAGAACAACGTCCAGCGCATCGTTCTCGAAATGCTCGCTGTCACACTGTCGAAGACGGCGAGGGCCCGCTCCGTTCAGTTACCGGCATGGAACGAGGCCATGGGGCTCCCGCGCCCCTGGGACCAGCAGTGGTCGCTGCGGATGCAGCAGGTTCTGGCGTTCGAGACCGACCTGTTGGAGTACGAAGACATCTTCGACGGTTCGGTTGTCATCGAATCTCGCACCAACGAACTCCTGGCCGACGCACAGACCGAGCTCGACGATGTGCTTTCGATGGGCGGAGCGTTCGAAGCCGTCGAAACGCTGAAGTCGCGTCTCGTAACGTCGATGGCGGCCCGCACTCGACGCATCGAATCCGGAGAGCAGATCGTTGTCGGCGTGAATGATTTCACCGAGACCGCCGAGTCACCTCTAGGCGGCGAGGGCGCGATTCTCACGGTCGACCCGCGCATAGAGGCCGACCTCGTCGGCCAACTTGAAGTTTGGCGGGACGAGCGATCCTCAGCTGACGTACAAACGGCGCTGGCAGCTTTGCGGCAAGCGGCAGTTGATGGCGACAACCTCATGCCGCCGTCGATCGCCTTGGCCAAGGCCGGCGGAACCACAGGTGAGTGGGGCGACGTGATGCGCGAGGTCTTCGGCGAGTACCGGGCGCCAACCGGCGTGAGCGGGGCTGCCGGTTCCGCGGCCGGGCTCGGGGAAGTCGTGGAATACGTGAAGTCGATGGACGGCGGGCCACCGAAGTTCCTGGTCGCTAAACCTGGGCTGGACGGGCACTCGAACGGCGCCGAGCAAATCGCGGTTGCGGCTCGCGACTCGGGCATGGAAGTCGTCTACTCGGGCATTCGGCTGACGCCTGAACAGATCGCTGCTTCGGCGCGCGACGAGGATCCGGACGTGATCGGGTTGTCGATCCTCTCGGGCTCACACCTCGACCTGGTACCCGACGTGCTCGGCCACCTGAAGAAGATGGAAGTGGACGCCCCGGTGATCGTCGGGGGCATCATCCCCGAAGCGGATCGCCCGCGTCTCGCCGCCCTCGGCATCGCCGCGGTCTACACCCCAAAAGATTTCCAACTCGCCAAAATCATGGGCGAAGTAGCCGAGCTGGCCGCCACCCACCGCCAACCCTGACCCACCCACCGCCAACCCTCTCCCCCGAGCGGTTTGTGTCAGCTCATACCGGTGGCGTTCACGTATCTGCTGACACAAACCAGCACCTCCACACCCCTCCGGATTTTGTGTCAGCACATACCGATGACGTTGCGGTAAGTGCTGACACAAATCGCGGATGAGCGCGATTGGGACGCCCCGATTCAGCGATTCGGGAACAGAGCGGTGCGCGTTTCCTCGACGACCTGATCGGGCTCGGACACGATCTGTTCGTAGGGAAACTGATAGGGCCGCAGACCCTCGGCGATGAGCGCGTTCATACGCGCAGCGTCTCGGCGAAGCTGTTCGGTCGACCGGTGATAGCGGTAGCCCAGCACCTCGACGACGACTGGTGTTCCGGGGAATCGGAAGTCGACCCTGACTAGCCGGTCTTGTGCTCGCGTCAACACCTGCTGTGTATCTGGAAGCGGGAGCCCCGCTGCGTCGATGATGCGCAGGTACTCACGCTCGAGCCAACTGTGGCCACCGCGAATTGCCTCGACACCTTCGATGACGTCGAGCAGTTTTGGGATCCCGAACCTGCCACTCGATCGCATCTCCACAATCCGACGATGCACAAGGGATTCGTTGAATTTTCCGTCGCGTAGCCCTGAGTCGAACGCAATCGTGAGCTGCTCCACGGTCTCGACGCGTGCCAGGTCGAGCAGTGTTCTAACTCCACTCAATGACCTGACATCGCCAATCGAGCATCGATCGATGAGGTCGAGGCGAGTTGTGGTGTGGACTCGATGGCCAACGCGCTTGACATCGCGCCCGCGCATGATGGTGACGTCAAACGGAGCTTTCAACGAATAGCCGTCGAACCCATGGAGCGCTGCCGCTGTGTGGCCGCTGGCGTATACATCACCGCCAATGTCCATCATCAGCGCACGAAGCGCCGGCAACTCTCGCGCATCGGCACCTGGCAGCCGATACATGTTCGTGCCTACTTTGAGGAGGGAACCGCTCATGACCCGGCTCCGAAGCTGGTCGTCGGTGTACCCGACGTCTTTGGCCTGCTGCCGTGACAGCAGACCCAGCTGACCAGTCGCAACCGCCATCAACCGACGGTATGTATTGGTCATGCTCCCAGGGTGACAGCACCCTGTCACAAGGTTCGGCCAGCTCTCCCGCCCTGCTGTCACCCAGTCAAGAAATTTGTGTCGGCACTTACCGATGGCGCACCGATAAACGCTGACACAAACCCCGGGAACTTGGGCTGTCCGAGGTTTGTGTCAGCACACACCGATGGCGCAGCCGTATGTGCTGACACAAACCGCTGTGGGGCATGAGGGCCGCCGGGGTGACTCTGGGTGACCCTCCGGAACGGGTCGGCAGGCCCGTCGGAAACTGTCAGGCGCGGACTGGTTGGGGGAGCTCGCGGTGGACCCAGGCATCGAGGACCGGGCCGGATTCGAAGCTCGTGATCAGCGCGTAGCGCGGGGCGGTGCCGTTGTGCACGACGACATGCCAGAGACGCTGGGTGTCGACAACGAATCGGGAGCCCTTGGTCAGCGGCACTCGCTGCTCGGTGGCGCGATCGGGAAGACCGTTTTCGTCGTTGTCCATCAGCAGCATGTAGCTGTCGGGATTGTCGGTCAACTCGATCCAGGAGCGCACGACCCAACCCTCATTGTCAGGGTTGAAGCGATTGTTGTCGTCGCGGTGAATCGACCGCATTGCCTCGTCACGGTCCTGGGGCTCCAGCTTGATTATCCGTACGCGCCCATAGTTCGCGCCGACAGCGTCGACGTATTCGCGCAGGCTCGGAGCGATCGCCGCATTGGACGTCCACATAGCGTCCTTATCGGTTTTGCCCTTGTCCCAGAAGCCTCGGCAGTCGAGTTCGCCGTCGGCTGATGCGATCGGCGCGAAGTTCGTGTCGCCACCCGACTTCCAATCCAGGTACTCGAGTGACTCGTACTCGGACGCAGGGCACTCGAAATCTGCGTCGGAAAGCTTGACAAATCCAGTCTCGGCGAGAATGTCAAGTCGTTCGTGTTGTGTCCGGAGCGGAATCTCGACGCTCCAGTGTTCAGGTGTCGGCCAGAAGCTCATCGCGCCAGTCTATGAAATCCCGCTTATCGCGCGCCGGTTACCCCGGTGTGCGATTCGTCACGCCTGATCAGCACCCCTGGTCGTCAGGGCGTGGTGAGTGTCGGGGGAGCTGGAAGCTCAGCCACGACAATGATCCCGCTCGGAATCTCGATCGTCTGACCGGCCTGGACGTCATCAGGGTTCGCTAGTCCGTTGAGCTCAACAATCGAGATCACCGTTACCTCGAACGATGCGGCAATCGCGGCGAGCGTGTCGCCGCGCTTGATCGTGTAGAAACGCTGACCCTCTGGGGTCGTCGTCGAGGTGGTCGACGTCGTGGCGAGCGTGGTCCGGATCGGTGGTAGCCGCTCCTGGGATGCCGG
>JADWMG010000005.1 GCA_015767405.1 Actinomycetota bacterium | reverse complement strand
TCCACCACAGCACTCAAAGGTCAGAAGTCGCCGTTCTGCCGATCCCGCGGCACACTTCGTCTTGACAACCGCCACTCGTATCCCCTAACGAAAGGCCCTGATGCCTAGACCATTGGTCGTCGTAGAGTCGCCGGCAAAGGCGAAGACACTGTCGAAATTCCTCGGCGACGACTACGACGTGCGCGCCTCCGTGGGCCACGTGGCCGACCTTCCGTCGAAGGGTCTGAACATCGATGTCGACAATGGGTTCAAGCCCAACTACGAGCTGACCGACCGAGGGAAAACGGTCATCAAAGAACTGAAGGCGGCGTTGAAAGACGCCTCCGAGCTCTATCTCGCAACTGATGAAGACCGCGAGGGCGAAGCAATCTCATGGCACCTGCTCGAGTACCTGAAGCCGAAAGTGCCCGTCAAGCGGATGGTGTTCCACGAGATCACAAAGTCGGCGATAGACCACGCTGTCAACAATCCGCGTGGGCTCGACTATGGCTTGGTCGACGCCGCTGAAACACGTCGCATCCTCGATCGCTTGTACGGCTACGAAGTCTCTCCGGTCCTCTGGAGACGCGTCAACCGCGGCCTTTCCGCTGGGCGGGTGCAGAGCCCGTCGGTGCGCCTCATCGTCGAGCGCGAGCGCGAGCGCATCGCATTCATCGCGGCCGACTACTGGGATATCGATATAGGCACGGCAACCCAGCCGAAGTTTGACGCCAAGCTGATCGCCGTCGACGGGACACGGATCGCGACTGGTAAAGACTTCGACGACCTGGGCGAGCACTCAGACAAGGTCGTCGCCCTGAACGAAGTTCGCGCCCGCGGCCTTGTCGAGGGCTTGTCGGATGCCACGTTCACCGTGCGCTCGGTTGAAGAGAAGCCGTACCGTTCTTCGCCGAAGGCACCGTTCATGACGTCGACGCTCCAACAGGAGGGCGGCCGAAAACTGCGGCTCTCGTCATCGCAGGTGATGCGTGTCGCCCAGGGGCTGTACGAGCGGGGCTACATCACCTACATGCGTACTGACAACGTCGTTTTGTCCAACGAAGCAATGCAGGCAACCCGCGCCGCGGTGACCAGCGAGTACGGCCAGAACTATCTGAATGCGGGACCAAAGCAGTACTCGTCGAAGGTCAAGAACGCGCAGGAAGCTCACGAAGCGATCCGGCCGACAACTCCATACCGTTCGCCTCAACAGCTCAGCGGTGAGATGAACAGTCAGGAGCTCGCCCTCTACCGTCTCGTCTGGCAACGTACGCTCGCCTCTCAGATGGCCAATGCCACTGGCGTGACCGTGAGTGTTCGGCTCGGCGCCAACTCGACCGATCGCACGACCGGCGAAATTGCCGATTGCGAATTCGCAGCCTCTGGGACAACGATCACGTTTCCCGGTTATCGCGCGGTGTACGTCGCTTCGAAAGAAGAGACTGGTGACGAGGTCGCAGAAAAGGAAGCTCTCCTCCCTGCACTTGCCGGCGGCGATGTCGTCCCGATCGCAACGATCGAACCAAACGGCCACACCACCTCGCCACCGGCTCGCTACACCGAGGCGTCATTGGTCAAGCGCCTCGAAGAACTCGGAATCGGCCGACCCTCGACCTGGGCGTCAATCATCCAGACAGTGCAAGACCGTGGCTATGTATGGAAGAAGGGACAGGCCCTCGTTCCCACCTGGACCGCGTTCGCCGTAGTCCGTCTCCTCGAAGAACACTTCGATGCGCTGGTCGACTACGACTTCACAGCTTCGATCGACACCGACCTCGACGAGATCGCTCGCGGTGAACGGGGCAAGGAAGCGTGGCTGACACGCTTTTACTTCGGCGCCACCGGTGACGGCGATACACAACCCATCGCCGCAGAGGCCGGGGTCGGTGACGACGCACTGCTCGGTCTGAAGCGTCTCGTGGAGGAGAACCTCGACGAAATCGATGCGGCGGTCATCAACACGTTCCCACTGGGCCATGATCCAGATGGCAATCTCGTCGTCGCCAAGCCGGGGAAGTACGGCCCGTACGTGAAGCGTGGCGAAGACACCGCGAGCGTGCCTGACAACTTGACGCCCGACGAACTGACCGTCGAGAAGGCACTGGAACTGCTCGCCCTTCCCAAGACTGACGACCCAATCGGTGAATACGAGGGATACCCGGTGTACGCGAAGAACGGCCGCTACGGGCCGTATGTGCAATGGGGTGACCACGACGATCCGCCTCCTGGTCTCGAAAAGCCAAAGATGTCGAGTTTGTTCAAGACCATGATCCTCGAGCGGATGACCATGGACGAAGCCGAGGCTCTGCTGCAGCTCCCCCGCCATCTCGGCGATGACCCGGAAGATGGCGTGGCCATCTATGCGAACAACGGCCGTTACGGGCCGTACGTGCAGAAGGAAAAGGACTACCGCAACATCGATTCCGAAGACCAGCTGTTGCAGATCACACTCGCAGAGGCTCTACAGATCTTCAGTCAACCGAAGGTCTACAAGCGCGGTGGTCAAAGCATGGCCGCCAAGGGCCCGCTCCGAGAGTTCGGAACCGATCCGGTGAGCGAACGTGCGGTGGTGGCCAAAGACGGTCGCTTCGGTGTGTACGTCACGGACGGCGAAACCAATGCCTCGCTCGGCAAGGGCGACCGCCTGGAAGAGATAGCACCGGCACGTGCCTACGAGCTCCTCGCGATACGACGCGATGCGATCATCGCCAAGGGCGGCAAGAAGACAAAGCGCAAGCCCGCGAAGAAGAAGGCGGGTGCCAAGAAGACCGCCGCGAAAAAGAAGTCACCAGCAAAGAAGAGCACCGCAAAGAAGAAGGCACCTGCGAAAAAGGCCGCCGCGAAGAAGCCGGTCATTACAGACCTGGCTGCCTCCGACGACTAAACCCTCGTCGTTCGCGTGGACACGTTGCGCACATAGTGCGCAAGATGTTCACGCGTCGGAAGGGGGTCAGGTGAAGATTATTTGGCCTCCGGCAGCCATGTCGTAGAAGTCGCCGACTGTGATGATGTCATCGAGTTCGTCGATTAGGTCCGAACGTTCCATGCCAAACAGGTCAACTGATGCCAGGCATGCGTATATCCCTGCTCCAGTGTCGGAGATCATTTCGACGAATTCCGCAATGCCAGGGAAATCCTGTTTCTGGACCTGCTTCTCCATGTACTTGGTCATCAGCGATGATGCGCCCGGAAGCCCACCGGCCCACGTAGCAAGGTGCAGGCCAGGGTTTCCGACCGTTGCCACCTTGATGTGATCGTGGCGGTCCTTGTGGATCGCGTCCATGCCGAAGAACGTGAAGAAGAGATTGGCCTCGATGCCCTCGTTGCGAGCGCCATTGGCCATGATCAACGCCGGGTAGATCCCTTCGAAGGAACCCTTGGAAACGATGATCGAAACCTTTTCGATCATTTGGAACTAGATGCAGCCGCGTGGCTTGGGGATGCCGGCGCAGAGTGCTGCTTGCTTTGCCGGGCCCTTTGGGAAGAGCTTGAAGAGCTCCTTGGTCGTAACGCCTGAGGCTTTGCCGAGCTTGCGGACGGTCGGTCCGGTTCCCTTCTCGAAGTACTCCGAGCGCATGTACTTGAGCACCACCCAGTGTTGGTCGGTCAGTGGAGTAGGAACTCCGATCTCCTCGGCGAGTTCTGGGGCCATGTCTTCGGTCCACTGGTCTGCATCCACGAAGAATCCTTCGTCGTTGACCTCGACCGTCGTTCCGGCAAGTGTCTTGGTGAGCATTGTCAATTTCCTTTCGTCGATCTCAGTGCGTTAGCTAGAGACAGGTTGCTTCTTGCCCGACTTGGGCATGTTCGGTCCGATACCTGGGATGTCGCGGCCCGGGAGCAAGCCATGCCAGTAGAACGACTGGAACATCAACTTGCCGAGGTGATTGGCTCGTGATTCCTTGAGCAGCGGAAGCCCGATGAGGCCGGGATAGTGCCCGGTCACGGGCTCGTTCTCGTAGTTGAAGTCGATGAGTAGCGCCTTCGAGAAACCGGTCTCGATGAAACAGTTTGCGTGGCCGTCGAACTCGACGTCTGGCTCACGACCATCGAGGAACCTCTCCATGTTCTCCACGAGGACCTCGCCCTCGAAGTGCGTCACCGAACCGGCCTTCGAGGCGGGCAAGTCAGCTGCATCGCCAAGGACAAAAATATTCGGCCTGACCTTTGACTGGAGCGTGGCGTTATCGGTCGGAATGAATCCCAATTCATCGCCGAGATCAGGCGAGTTGTTGACATATTCAGCCCCACCGTGCAGCGGTATGACCACCGCGATATCGAAGTCGATTTCCGTGCCGTCGTAGCCAATGAGCTTGCAGGCTTCGCCGTCGACCTCGCCGGTGTTGAATTCGGTGACGAGATCGATGTTCTTCTCTTCCAACAGCGATGAGAGGGTCGCTGATGCTGTGGGCTTCGTGAACGCGCCGTCGAGTGGGGTCACGTACGTGATCTTCACGTCATCGCGCACACCCTTGTCGGTGAAGTACCAGTCGGCAAGAAAGGCGAACTCGAGGGGCGCGACAGGGCACTTGATCGGCATGTCGATGACGTTGATCACGAGGTGACCGGATTCGAAGTCGTCGAACTTTTCGGCAAGCGCAGTTGACCCCTCCATGTCGTAGAACGTGAAGACAGTCTCCATCCAGCCGGGTCCCGTGAGACCCTCGGTCTCCTCGGGTTGAAGCACTGCGCCAGTCGCGATGAGCAGAACGTCGTACTGCAGCGAAGAACCATCCTCTAGAGAGACGCTGTTCGCGTCAACGTCAACGGAACTGATCGCGGTTTGGTGATAGTTGATGCCCTTGTGCAACTGACGGTCACGCTTGCGGACAATGTCGTCAGGGTCGGTCAGCCCGAACGGGATGAACAGCAAACCAGGCTGGTAGACGTGCTGGTTGTTCTGATCGACGATGTCGATCTGCAACTTGTCACGCTTGTACTTCTTGCGTAGCCGGTTGGCGGCGAGGGTGCCCCCAGTTCCGGCTCCCAATATCACGAGTTTTTTCAGGTCGGACACGACCCCTCCTTCTGCGCGACCACAACTCTTGTGATTGCTTCTATGTCAACGCTATTGCCCAACGGTGAGTGTTGCTACGGTCTTTCGTCCCAAACCCCCGGGGGTATCTGTCGAAACACCAGGAACACAGATGGGAGGACGCTCTCGGGACGGGTCGTTACGATCCCCACCTGTGACTAGCAAACCAGCGATGATCGGGCGACGGTGAGCGAGACTCTCCCCAACCACCGACCCGCCTACATCGCGTTCGAAGGCGCCGAGGGCTGCGGCAAGTCAACGCAGGCTGCCCGTCTTGCGACTGATATCGGCGCCGTCCTCACGCAGGAGACCGGTGGGACCGACATAGGTGCACGGATCCGAGAGATACTCCACGACACGAACGTGCACAACTTGGGGTCACGGGCCGAAGCACTCCTCACCGCCGCCGACCGAGCGCAACACATCGCCGAGGTGGTGAAGCCGGCTCTCGATGCCGGTCATTCCGTGGTGAGCGATCGCTCGGTCTACTCGTCGCTCGCCTACCAGGGCTACGGGCGCCAGTTGGATGTCGGCGAGATTCGTCACCTCAACCAGTGGGGTACCGACGGTGTCTGGCCCACCGTCGTGGTCTTCCTTGACACTGCCGACGAGGTGATTTCCGAACGCATGAGTCGGCGCGCTCTCGATCGCTTCGAAGCAGCTGGCGATGCCTTTCATCAACGGGTACTCGACGGGTTCCGGACGATGGCCGCCGCCGACCCTGATCACTGGGTCAGGGTTCATGCGATGGGCTCGATCGATCAGGTCTCGAGCGAGATCCGTCGGGCACTTTCGGACCGAGGCGTCTTGTGAACCGAACTAGTGAAAGTCCGGTCTTGACGTGAGCACGGTCGATACTCCGCCGGGTCCAATATGGGACGACGTCGTCGGGCAGTCTGCCGCTGTCAAGCAGCTGAGGACGTCCGCCGAACGCGGTCCTGTCCACGCCTACCTCTTTGTCGGCCCGGCGGGCTCCACAAAGTTGGAAGCGGCCCGAGCCTTCGCCGCCCAGATCATCACCAACGGAGAAGAGGCGACGCAACGTGATGCCCAGTTGATCCTCCGGGGAGAGCATCCCGACGTTCGTGAGGTCCGTCGTACTGGCCCGGCCATTGACAGGGACCAAGCCAAGGACATCGTGCACCTGGCGTCACTAGCGCCTGTCGAAGGATCGAAGAAAGTGATGATCCTCGAGGAGTTTCACTTTCTGAAACCGGAAGGTGCCGGCCGACTGCTCAAGACCGTCGAAGAACCACCCGACTCCACCACAATCATCATCCTTGCCGATTTTGTCCCCCACGATCTGGTCACGATTTCGTCAAGATGTGCGCGTATCGACTTTCACGCAATCGGGGCCGACCTCGTCGCCGCGCGACTCGTCTCTGAAGGAATCAACCCTGCCTCGGCCATGGCCGCGGCAAGGGCCGCACTGGGCGATCTCAAGCGAGCACGACTCCTAGCCACCGACGCTGCGCTCTCCGAACGGCGAACAGCATTCGCCGAAGCCCCGCACCAGTTGGATGGCACAGGCGCAGTGGCGATGCAAACGGCTGCCGGTCTTCTCCAACTAATCGACGCGGCTGCCGAGCCGTTGGTGACGCGTCACGAAGCCGAGGTCACCGAGCTCGATGAACGCATCAAGGCATACGGTGAACGGGGAAGCGGGAAGAAGCAGCTCGATGAACGACACAAGCGTGAGCTGCGTCGCCATCGCAAGGACGAACTTCGCAACGGTCTTGCGACGCTCGCGGGGACATACCGTGAGACCGCTACAAACGGCGGCACGACCGATGTCGACGGTTGCGCGAACGCCGTCTACCGCATTCACGAAGCCATCGAAGCGCTCGAGCGCAACCCGAACGAGAAGCTGTTGCTCGAATCTCTTCTCTGGTCGCTGCCGGACGCCCAAGGCGTCGGTTACTGAACCAGGCTGCTTATTCCCGATCGGGCAGGCTTTCCGTCACGGCACGTGAACGGCCCGAGGCCCCCGCGCGCCGGTAGACTTGGGCGAACAGTTCGCCGCTCAGCTCACCAGTTGTGGAAGAGGCAATACATGTTCGAAAGATTTACCGACCGGGCCCGCCGAGTCGTCGTGCTCGCACAGGAGGAAGCGCGCCTCCTCAATCACAGTTACATCGGCACTGAACACATCCTGCTCGGGCTGATCCACGAGGGCGAAGGTGTAGCCGCCAAAGCACTCGAAAGCCTCGGGATTTCTCTTGAAGCAGTTCGTAGCCAAGTCGAAGAAATCATCGGTCAGGGTGGTTCGTCACCCTCAGGGCACATCCCCTTCACCCCCCGAGCCAAGAAGGTCCTCGAGCTGTCACTGCGCGAGGCACTGCAGCTCGGCCACAACTACATCGGGACCGAGCACATCTTGCTGGGCCTCATCCGCGAGGGCGAAGGCGTAGCCGCTCAGGTGCTCGTCAAGCTCGGCGCCGATTTGTCTCGCGTCCGCCAGCAGGTCATCCAACTGCTCTCCGGGTACCAGGGCCCATCGGGTAGCACCGGTGGCGCGCGAGGCGAGCAAACCCCCGCCAGTGCGGGCGTCGGTCCGGGCAGCAAAGAAGACGAGAAGGGTGGCAACAGCCAGATCCTCGATCAGTTCGGCCGCAACCTCACCCAGGCTGCCCGCGAGGGTCAGCTCGACCCTGTCATCGGCCGCACGAACGAACTCGAGCGAGTCATGCAGATTCTGTCTCGCCGCACCAAGAACAACCCGGTGCTCATCGGCGAACCGGGCGTCGGCAAGACGGCCATCGTCGAGGGACTCGCCCAGAAGATCGTCAACGACGATGTTCCCGACACCCTGACCGACAAGCAGCTGTACACGCTCGACCTCGGCGCTCTCGTGGCGGGCTCGCGCTACCGCGGTGACTTCGAAGAGCGGTTGAAGAAGGTGCTCAAAGAGATCAAGAGCCGTGGCGACATCTTGTTGTTCATTGACGAGATCCACACACTCGTCGGTGCAGGTGCCGCGGAGGGCGCAATCGACGCTGCTTCCATCCTGAAGCCCATGCTTGCTCGAGGTGAACTGCAAACTATCGGAGCCACAACAACCGACGAATACCGCAAGCATGTCGAGAAAGACGCCGCACTCGAGCGTCGTTTCCAGCCAGTCAAGGTCCCCGAGCCAACGCTTGCTCACACGATCGAAATTCTCAAGGGCATCCGCGATCAGTACGAGGCGCACCACAGGGTGACCATCACCGATCAGGCTCTTGTCGCTGCTGCCAACCTGGCCGACCGGTACATCGCCGATCGACATCTGCCCGACAAGGCAATAGACCTGATCGACGAGGCCGGCTCACGCCTGCGTATCAAACGGATGGCAACGCCGCCCGACCTGCGCGAAATCGAGACCAAGCTCAACGACGTTCAAGAAGCCAAGAAGAAGGCCGTCGAAGAGCAACAGTTCGAAGAGGCAGGCCGCCTGCGCGACCAGGAAAAAGCGCTCCTCGAGGAGAAGGCCACCAAAGAGTCCGAAGTCAAGGCCGAAGGTGTCGACCTGTTCGACGAGGTCGACGAAGAGGCTGTTGCCGAGGTGCTCTCACTGTGGACCGGCATCCCGGTGTACAAGTTGACCGAAGAGGAGACCGAGCGTCTCTTGAAGATGGAAGAGAACCTCCACAAGCGCATCATCGGCCAGGAAAACGCCGTGTCCGCTGTGTCGCAGTCGATTCGCCGTACCCGTGCCGGGTTGAAAGACCCGAAGCGTCCGTCCGGTTCGTTCATATTCCTCGGCCCGACCGGAGTTGGTAAAACCGAGCTCGCCAAGACACTCACCGACTTCCTGTTCGGCGACGACTCGGCACTGATCACGCTCGACATGTCCGAGTACATGGAGAAGCACACGGTGAGTCGCCTCGTTGGTTCACCTCCGGGATACGTCGGGTACGAAGAAGGCGGCCAGCTGACCGAAGCTGTGCGCCGCAAGCCGTTCTCCGTCGTGCTGTTCGACGAAATCGAAAAGGCACACCCTGACGTCTTCAACACGCTGCTGCAGATTCTCGAAGAAGGGCGCCTGACCGACAGCCAGGGCCGTTCGGTCGACTTCCGCAACACGGTGTTGATCATGACCTCGAACCTCGGAACACAAGATCTTCGTAAGGCCCACGTCGGATTCACCACCGACGATTCCGCCATGAGCTACGAGCGCATGAAGGATCTGGTCAACGAGTCACTGAAGAACCACTTCCGTCCCGAGTTCCTCAACCGCATCGACGAGATCATCGTGTTCCACGAGTTGTCTCGTGCGGAAGTTCTGCAGACCGTCGACCTGCTCACCAAGAGGCTCATCGGTCAACTCGAGGGGCAGGGTCTCGGGCTCGAGATCAAGCAGGAAGCGAAGGAATTGCTTGGCGAGTTGGGTTACGACCCGCAGCTCGGCGCGCGCCCGATGCGTCGTGCAATTCAACGGCACATCGAAGATCCGCTGTCAGAGAAGATCCTCTATAAGGAGTTCGCCGCCGGCGAAATCATCGTTGTCGACATCGAGGACGACCCCGAGAACGAGGGCAAGAAGCGCTTCACGTTCACTGCAGTCGAAGGCTTCGTGCCGCCGGCCTCGGTCGAACTCGCCACCACGGCAACCGAGAGCCCATCTCAGCCGGCTGGTGAGGGCGAACTCCCGCCGCCCGAACTCACCTGAGACCACCCAGACGGCTGAGGGCGAGCCATACTGTCGCAGTGGCTCGTCGCGTCTTTGCTCTGTTCGCGTGCGCGTTGGCGCTCGCGGCGTGCCGGGTAGACACCGCCGTCGACGTTGTCGTCGAAGCAGACGGAACAGGCAACATCGCAGTTGTCGCAACAGCTGACGCCGACGTCATCGCAGTTGTTCCGACCATCGCTGACGAGCTTGCGATCGACGACATAGTCGCTGCTGGATGGGAACTCGACGGACCAGCAGCTACAGCTGATGGCGGCCTGACATTGACCATCTCGCACGACTTCGTTTCGGCCGAGGAAGCCACCAACTTGTTGAACAGCCTCGGCCCACCGTTCAACCAGATGTCGATCCAACGAACCACTGCCGGCGACGAGACGACGACGCAACTGAGTGGATTGCTCGGCCTTTCGAATGGATTCGAATCCTTCGCCGATGACGACCTGGTCGCAGCCGTCGGTTCACTCCCATTTGCCGAAGATATTGCTGCCAGCGGCGAAACCCCGGAGAGCTCGATGAGCGCCGTCATTCGCGCCAACTTGCCGGGGGTGATCGACCCCGAGCGGACCAACGGGACCTTCCTGGACGATGGTCGGCTCGAATGGGCGATTCCGCTCGATGGAGAGATCATCGAATGGCGAGCAGTCTCGGTTCAGGCTCCGGGCGATGACCGGTGGTGGGCACGACCGTTGTCGATCGTTGCGCTCATCGCTCTGATCGCATGGGTCGGCTTCATGATCGTTTTCATTGGCTATGTCGCTGCCGCCAGATACCGGCGAGCGCGCGGCTACAAGCGCAGGCCACGCCATCCTGGCCCACCCGCACCCGTCCCAGGCGGGTGAGATGTGACATCGTTGGTCATGGCCAACGATGTGTCCTCCGCCAGCGCCCCTCCAGACGGCGCTGCGCCGACCACGGTCGATTTCCATTTCGATCTGATGTGCCCGTTCGCATATCAGACATCGAAGTGGATTCGCGATGTACGGGACCAGACCGGTTTGAACATCAACTGGAAGTTCTTCAGCCTCGAGGAGATCAATCTCGTCGAAGGGAAGACGCATCCGTGGGAACGGGAGTGGTCCTATGGCTGGTCGATGATGCGCATCGGCGCGCTGCTGCGTCGATCAAGCATGGACGATCTCGACCGTTGGTACGAACGCGCAGGACGAGCACTCCACGAAGATGGCCAGCGCCCTCACGAGCCAGAGGTTGCGCGTCACCTTCTGGCGGAGATCGACCTCGACCCGGCAATCGTCGACCAGGCGATCGCTGACTCCACAACACACGATGAGATACACGCTGAACACGACCGCGTCGTCGCCGCTGGCGGGTACGGCGTGCCGACACTCTTCTTCCCCGAATTCACAACAGAGACCGGGGATGCCGAGTGCTTCTTCGGCCCCGTTGTTCTCGATCCGCCCACCGGCGAAGCGGCGCTGCGACTCTGGAACGCAACAACCGCTTGGCTCGAGTTTCCGTTCCTCTTCGAGCTGCAACGGCCGAAGAACGAGTACTACGGCAAAATTATCGCCGACCGTTTCCGGCGATATCTGGAGGCCCGCGATTGGGTGTCGATCAATCGTGGCAAGGTCGTTACTTTCGATACCTCAGAGGGCTTCGTTACCTGAGAGGGCTTCGTTTCCGAGCACGAATTCGACGTGCCATCACACATCTCTGTATGACCCCTTCGTCATGATGAACACATGGCATCGAGTAGTCGAACGAAGCTGGTTCACGTCTGCAGCGAATGTGGAACATCACACCCCAAGTGGGCCGGTCGCTGCTCCGGCTGCGGCGACTGGAACACCCTGGTCGAAGATGTCGAAACTGGCGGCAGCGATCAACCGGCGGTCCCCTCATCTCGACCTGGCCCGACGCTGATCGGCGACGTCGGAACCGACACGGGTCATCCAGTCAGCACCTCGATCGAAGAACTCGACCGCGTGCTCGGGGGAGGCATCGTCGCCGGCTCAGTAACTCTTCTAGGCGGCGAACCGGGCATCGGCAAGAGCACATTGCTCCTCCAACTGCTCGCCACCTGGAAGGGTCCGACCCTGTATGTGTCGGCCGAGGAAAGCGCGCAGCAAGTGAAGTTGCGAGCAGAGCGGCTCAATGCAGACCATTCGAACCTTTGGTTACACGCCGAGACCTCACTCCCGCACATTCTCGATGCAATCGAGCAAACGCGCCCCGAAGTGGTCGTGATCGACTCGATTCAGACCGTCAACGATCCGTCGCTTGCCTCGCTGTCGGGCAGCGTCGGCCAGGTAAGAGGTTGCGCGCAGCGACTCGTCAACGTCGCCAAAGAACAGAACATCTCGATCATCTTGGTGGGCCATGTCACCAAGGACGGAAGCCTTGCCGGGCCCCGCGTGCTGGAACACATCGTCGACACGGTCTTGCAGTTCGAAGGCGACCGTCATCATTCCCTCCGACTTCTACGAGCATCCAAACACCGCTTCGGGTCAACCAACGAGCTGGGGTTGTTCGAAATGGCCACGACCGGGCTCATCGGTGTGCCAGATCCATCGTCGCTGTTCCTCGCCGACCGACGAACCGGAGTGCCCGGGTCCGCAGTCGTGCCGACCATGGAGGGCCAGCGCCCCATCGTTGTGGAGGTGCAAGTGCTCGCCAACGCCGGCATTGCGGGTGTGCCTCCACGCCGAAGTGCTCAGGGCCTCGACAGCGGGCGCCTGTCGATGCTGCTCGCCGTTCTCGGTCGACGCAGCAGAGTCCCCGCCGCCGATCAAGACATCTATGCCTCAACCGCCGGCGGTGTGAAGCTCAGTGAACCAGGGCTCGATCTCGGAGTCTGCCTGGCCGCCGTAAGCGCGATCCGTGACCAGCCGCTTCCGGCAGATGTCGCAGTCTTCGGCGAAGTCGGGCTGGGCGGCGAACTACGCCAGGTCGGCCATGCCGCACGCCGCCTGACCGAGGCGAGCCGACTCGGATTCTCCCGCGTGATCGTGCCTTCCAACTCGCCCGAGAGCGACGCCAACATTCGCCTGATCCGCGCCGCCACGCTGAGCGAGGCAATCGCGGCCGCCGGCCTCGGTGCCAACGCTCCAATATCAGAGCTACGCGCCATCTGAACAATCTCCGAGCGGACGCTCATGAGCGAAGGACTAGGATTACTTCATGGAGTCGAGGTATAGCGGCACCAACGAGCGGATGCGCGATGCGCTCGCGCGCGTCGCGCCTGGCACCCCACTGCGCTCTGGGATAGATCGTGTCGTGCGCGCGCAGGCCGGAGCACTGCTCGTCCTCGATGACGGATCTGACGTGTTGTCCATATGCTCCGGCGGCTTTCTCGTCGATGCGCCCTACAGCCCCCAACGACTTTCCGAACTTGCCAAGATGGACGGCGCGATCATTATTTCGGCCGATGGCGGCCGCATCGCACGCGCCAACGTGCACCTCGTGCCCGACCCCTCAGTTCCGACTAGTGAAACCGGCACCAGACACCGCACTGCCGAACGTGTCGCCCGATCCCTGAACGTGCCGGTGGTTTCGGCCAGCGAGGAGATGGGCGTCATCAACGTCTACGCCGGTGGCGGCAAGCGCCAACTCCAAGAGGTCGGCCACCTCCTCGATCGGGCAAACCAGGCACTGCAAACTCTCGAGCGGTACAAGGTGCGGCTCGACGACTCGATCCTCAACCTGACTGCCGTCGAAGTGGAAGACGTTGTGACGCTCCGAGACGTAGTCGCTGTGATCCAGCGAGGCGAGATGGTGCACCGCATCGCTGACGAGATCGAAACCATGATCATCGAACTGGGCGTCGAGGCCAGGCTGCTGCGCCTGCAGATCGACGAACTGTACGGCGAGATCGACGACGAACTCGATCTGGTCGTCGCCGACTACATACCTATCGATCGGACCATCGGTGACACACTCGAAGAGATGTCGCGGTTGTCCGACGACGAGGTGCTCAACCTTCGTCTCACCGCCGCAACGCTGTACCCAGGGGGTGACATCCAAGATCTCGGGCAGGAGGCTTCGCCCAAGGGGCTCCGGCTGCTACATCGCGTCACGCGACTTCCGCAAGACACCGCCGGGGCGATCGTTGACCATTTCGGCGGATTGGCGAAGCTTCAACGCGCGACAGTTGATGACCTGATGTTGGTTGATGGCCTGGACGAATCTACTGCGCTGTCGATTCGCGAAACCCTGACTCGTGTCACCGAGTCAACCATTCTCGACCAGTACAGCTGAGTCCTGCATCCCTCGTGCAGCGGCACTAGTCAGCGCACCGGTCGACAGACTCGGCCCACAGGTCGAACTCCTCCGCAAGCTCGGCGCGCGCCGGCGGGAGCCCGGCCGCGTCTATCGCCCAGCGGAGCCGACCCTCATAGGTTTCACGCGCATCGAGCCAGTCGAGGTGATGGTTCACTTCAAGCGACACAAGGCCGTGGAAGAGACCCCACAACCCGAGCGCCGATTGCAGCACGTCACCCGTCTGTTCGTCTGGCTCGGACACGTCTTCACCCAATGCGGCTGCAATTGCCTTGGTCATCGGACGAAAGATCGCCATCTGGGCATCAACGGTAGACCCACCCGGTTCAGCTGTGTAGCCGGGAAGCTGGTCAGTGAAGATGAGGTTGAACTCCGCGCGGTGGCCCAGTGCCCAGTACCGGTACGCGAGAGGACCGAGCAGTATCTGGTCCCCGACCGAAGCATCCCCAAATGCCGCCGCCGCCATCTCGGTCGAGGCAGCAAGAGCCCCGTACGACCTCAGAATCAACTCGGTAAACAGCGCGTCGATCCCGTCGAAATAGGTGTACAGCGACGCAGGACTCATGCCCACCGATCTGGCAAGCCCGCGCCATGTGACCGACCCGGCACCTCCAGTCACGAGCTGAAGTCGAGCCTCGTCACAGAGTTGGTCGACAAGTTCTCGCCGGTGTCTGTCACGTCGCGTTTCACCTGGGTTGTCCAACGGGCTCGGAGTCATGTGACGAAGGTTACCCGAACACTACTTGATACCTAAACACTGTTCGATATAATGACATTACCGAACAGTGTTCGGACACCGCCACGAGTCATTGGAGCACCATGAAAGAGCAGCACGCCATACTCGGAGCCGGGCCCGTTGGGCGCGCCATCGCCAAGTGCCTGACCGACGAACACGACATCAAGCCCACCGTGATCACCAGATCGGGGACCAATGTGCCCGGATCACTTAGCGCCTCGTTGGACCTGTCCGACGCACAAGCAGCCAGGCAAGCGCTGTCGGGCGCCGACGTCGTGTACCAATGTGCCCAACCCGCGTACAACCGCTGGCCCGAGGAGTTTCCTGCTCTTCAACGCAGCATTGCCGAAGCGATCGCTGGTACGGACACAGTACTGGTCGCCACCGAAAACATGTATGGGTACGGACCGGTCAGCGAAGCCCTCAACGAGGGTCTTCCACTTGCGGCAACAACTCGCAAGGGTGCCGTCAGGGCGCAGCTGTGGAACGAGCTCGAACGTTCCCATCAGGCGGGCGAAATTCGAGCGGTTGCCGCAAGAGCTTCAGACTTCTATGGACCCGGCGTGGAGAACTCCGCATACGGCAGCCGATTCTTCGGCCCGCTCGTGGTGGGCAAGAAGGCCGAGGTGCTCGGCGACCCCTCCACCCGCCACACGGTGACATATGTTCCTGACCTAGCGCGCGCGATGGTTCGCCTCGGTGGCGACTCGGAGGCCTGGGGAAGGGCTTGGCACGTTCCGAATGCGCCGGCACAAACGACTGAGGAGATGGTCGTCGCTACTGCCCAGCTCGCTGGGACCTCCCCGGCGACAAACCGAATTGGACCGCTCAAGATGCGACTCGCCGGTCTTTTCGTACCGGCTGCCAAGGAGATGATCGAACTCAGCTACGAGTTCGATCAGGACTTCGTCGTCGACAGCCACGCGTACACCGAGCGCTATGGGGCCGAGTTCACACCACTCGAAGAGGGCCTTGCGCGGACCGTCAGGTGGTATCAAGACCAAGCCGCCCGAGCGTAGGGACATCTACGAGGGCACTGTCGTCGCATTCGGATCTGAGATCGTCGAAAGGATGGCCTCCCAGACGGCATCATCATCGAATCCCAGTGCCCAGAGCGACGCCCCATCGAGCTGATACTCGCGAGCCAGATCCATCCGTAGCCGCACACCGTCACCATCTACGTAATGAACTTGGCGCGTTTGAATGCATGTCGTCGTGCCATCGGTGATTTCGAGGTCGTACTCGAACATCCACTCTCCCGTTTCCTCAACCCATACCGGTTGTGCGTCTCGCCGCTCGATCAAATCATCGATAGAACGAGCAGAGACGCTCGTGCGCCCAGGAACGTCTGATTCAGGGCATTCGCCCTCGACGGCAATCGGCCAGTTGCGGCCGTACGCGGGCAATCCGAGTACCAGCTTGTCTGGCGAGCCCGTCGCCTCGATGGCGCCGGTGATCGTTGTCTCGACCCAATCGATCGGCGCTATCGGGCCCGGGTCACCAACCGAGAAATCGTAAGCCATGATCCGAATCCGGTCGACGTGCTCGACGATCGCGCCGTAGTCATACACCCAAAATCCGCTGCTCGATGTCTGCTCCGCGTCGTAGACCGGCGGGATGCTCACGGTGAGAGTGCGCCCGTCATCGTGCAGGTCCTCGGCCAGTTCGGCCACAAAGGCCACCCAGTTCGGACGGGTGTCCGCCCAGGTGCTCCGACCGTCCGAGAACGCAAACTGCTCGTAGTCGAGGTCGATCCCGTCATAGTCCCCATCGGCGGCAAACGCGACGATGGTGTCGATGTGCTGACGACGAGTCACGGGGTCGGCGAGAACCGCAGCCATCTCGCCCGCAGCCATCTTGTCGACGATCGACGGCACAATGTCTGCTCTCGATCCTCGAACCTTTGTCATGAACTCATCGGTCAATTCCTGTGATGCGTTCGGATCGATGACGATCTGATCGGCCGCAACCGCATTGAACCAGAACGGAGAAACCTCTCGTAACAGGCGACCACGAGCTCGGAATTCGGGCACTGAGGCTTCGAGTGACCAATAAGGAACCCACGCATCCAGCGGGATGTCCGGCTTTGGGCGGCGGGACTCCTCACGGCTGACGATAAGCGCCGCCCCAACGATTCCGAGGAGCAGCAAGAGCAAAGCCCCGAGTGCCAGTCGCCGGCGCGGGTACTTCTGCCGCTCATCGCCGTCAGCGGAAGCGTCGGTGTCATTCGGTGCCGCGCCAACGGCCTCTGCTTCAGCGTCTGCCGAGTTGTCGGAGCCCGTTGACGTTGACCCCGACGAGGGAGTCGACAACGGTGAGCCCGACGGCGGAAGCGAGGGGGACGACATGGGGAACGCCAAGTGTCGCACAACCCGCAGCCAAGGCTGAGGCAGCTCCGGTAGGTGAATCCTCGATGGCAACGCAGTCTCGCGGGTCGACTCCGAGCGCTGCGGCCGCGGCCATGTAGGGCTCCGGATTCGGCTTTCCACGTGCCACTTCGTCACCCGCCACAGATGCACTGAAGGAGCCGGCGGGCGATGACTCGATCGCCGCGTTCGCCAGCCGCCGCCAAGACATCGTTACCAGTGCACAGGGAATCCCTTCGGCCTTGCATTCCGCGAGCAACTCCGCGGCACCTGGCATCCATGGCAAGCGAGCTGCCACCCGCTCGATGACTCCATCGAGCAGTCGTTGCACGATCTGCTCTGGTTCGAGGCGAACACCTCCACGGTCACGCAGTTCGATGGCACCGTCGATCAGGTCAAAACCAATGATCGAGCGTGCGTCGTCTGGCCCCCACGTCCCATCGAACTCGTCGACCAACTCGAACTCGCACTCGAACCAGTACGGCTCGGTGTCAACGAGCGTTCCATCCATGTCCCACAACACCGCCGCCAGTTCTGCCACGGCAGCATTGTGCCGGGTCAACGGCCCCATCCAACTCGACAACCAATACAAGGGCCCGAACCACAACCATCCGCGCACCCGATCTGTGTCAGCGCTTACCGGTGCATCACAGGTAGGTGCTGACACAAATCTCGGCGGTCCGACCACTCAGCGTTTTGTGTCAGCGCTTACCGGTACGCCACAGGTATGTGCTGACACAAACCTGCGGGGGCTATGCCGGAGAAACGTAACGTCCGGTCAGGAGCGGAAGACGGTGATCTTGTCTTCGCCGATTCGATCGCGCTTTTCCGGGTCGTCTATGCCAAGACCTTCGGCCGGCGCGAGGCAGAGCACGCCGAGCTTGCCCTCCGACTCGTTCCGGTGGACAGCGAGAGCGGCATCACCGACGTGTTCGAGATCGTAAGTGGCTGTGAGCAGTGGTTGGATCTTGCCCTGATCGAGAAGCTTGTTGGCCGCATACGCCTCGGCATAGTTGGCGAAATGTGATCCGATGAGCTTCTTGACCTTCATCCAGAAGTGTCGATTGTCGAACTCGACCATGTAGCCGGATGTCGCCGCACAGGTCACCACGGTGCCCGCGCGCTTCACCGCGAAGATCGATGCGCCCATAGTGGAGCGGCCGGGGTGCTCGAAGACGATGTCGACATCCTCACCACCATTGAGCCCTCGAATCTTTTTACCCAAGCGACGCCACTCCGACTCATCCTGCGTGTTCTCGTCCGACCAGAACTGGTACCCCTCGGCACGGCGGTCAATAACGGCCTCGCAACCCATGCGATGCAGCATCTCGGCACGCTCGGGAGAAGACACAACACCAATCGGTGTCCCGCCGCCGTTGAGGACGTACTGCACCGCATATCCACCGATGCCTCCGGTGGCTCCCCAGATGAGCACGCTGTCGCCCTGCTTCATTCGTGCGCCGTTCGACCCAACAAGCATGCGGTAGGACGTAGAGCTGGTGAGGGCATTCACCGCCGCTTCCTCCCACGACAGGTGTGCCGGCTTGGGCATCAACTGATTGGCCTTCACCACCGCCAGATCGGCGAGTCCGCCGAAGTTTGTTTCGAAGCCCCAGATGCGCTGGTTAGCAGCGAGCATCGAGTCGTTGTGCGCACTTGGATCCTGATCGTCGACGTAGTTGCAGTGCACGGTGACGCGGTCGCCCGGTTTCCAGTTACGAACGGCCGAGCCGACGTGCAGCACGACACCCGAAGCATCGGATCCGACCACGTGATACGGCAATGCATGACGCTTCGCCAATTCACTCTCCCTCGCGAGACGATCGAGAAATCCGAATGTCGGAAGCGGCTCGAAGATCGACGACCAGACCGTGTTGAAATTGATGCTCGAGGCCATCACAGCCAGGTACACCTCATCGGGCGCCAGCCCAGGAGTCGCCACCTCCTCGACGTGCAGCGACTTACGCGGGTCTTTGTCCGACGACTCGACACCTTCGAACATGTCGACCTCATCGCGCTTGACGATCGCTGCTCTGTAGCTCTCAGGCATCGGAAGGTTGACGATTTCGTCGCCGCTCGCGCCTGACTGGATCGCCTCGAGGATCTGTTCCATGACGTGGACGTTACCGACGGGTAACCGTTCTCCGCAAAGTGACGTCGCCGCTGAGCTGGACCTTCGCGCTGAACCAACGCTCCCATTCCCGCGAGACCCACAAGCAGCGCTAGCGTTCAACTATGGCTACTTCTGGTTCATATATCGTTGCCGGCGCCCGCACCCCCATCGGGAAGTTGAGCGGCGCCCTCTCATCGTTCTCGGCTGCCGATCTCGGCGGCTTTGCGATCGCCGCGGCACTCGAACGCGCCGGAGTCGCGCCCGACGAGGTACAGCACGTGATCATGGGACAAGTGCTGATGGCCGGTCAGGGCCAGGTCCCCAGCCGCCAGGCCGCCGTGAACGCGGGCATCCCGATGAGTGTCCCATCGATCAATGTCAACAAAGTCTGCCTGTCGGGGCTCAACTCGATCTACCTCGCCAACCAGATGATCGCAGCCGGCGAAGCCGACATCGTGGTTGCCGGCGGCATGGAATCAATGACGAATGCCCCGTACATTGCCGCAGGTGCCCGCGGCGGTTTCCGCTACGGCAACACCGAACTCGCCGATTCGATAATCAAAGACGGCCTGTGGTGCGCCTTCGATAACTGCCTGATGGGCCTCGGCACCGATCAGTACGCCAGTGGAACGGTGAGCCGCGAGCAGCAAGACAGCCTCTCGGCGAATTCCCACGAGAGAGCTGCGAACGCCATCAAGGACGGGCGTCTCGCCGACGAGATTGTTCCGGTCTCAGTTCCCCAGCGCCGGAGCGATCCGATCCTGGTCGAAACCGACGAAGGCGTGCGCCCGGGCACCACGATGGAAAGCCTCGGGAAGCTGCGTCCAGCTTTCGATGCCGAGGGAACAATCACCGCCGGCAACGCATCTCAGCTTTCCGATGGGGCGAGCGCCGTCGTGATGATGTCGCGCGCTGAAGCTGAGCGGCGTGGCGTTGCACCTCTTGGTGAGTTCGTGTCCTACGGCATGGTCGCCGGCCCCGACAATGCGTCGCTACTTCATCAGCCCAGCCGGGCCATCATGCAGGCCGCCGAAAAAGCTGGTATCGCTGTGGAAGATCTCGACCTGTTCGAGATCAACGAGGCGTTCGCCGCCGTCGGTATCGCCTCGATCGCCGAGCTCGGAATCAGCGACGAAATCGTCAACGTCAACGGTGGCGCCGTGGCCCTCGGCCATCCGATCGGGATGAGCGGAAACCGGCTCGCCCTCACGTTGCTACACGAGTTGAAGCGTCGCGGTGGCGGCATCGGGGCCGTCGCGCTCTGCGGAGGCGGCGGCCAAGGCGACGCCGCCATCCTGCGCACCGTCTGATCCACCCGCACAACGGCTGCGGTTAGCTTGAGCGCGACCTGTCCGCGCTCAAACTCATCGATGATCGGGTCTTCCGGGGCCGAGATCGCAGGTGTACGGAAATACGGCACCGAGTAGGCGTGTGATCACCCAGCGTCGATATATTGACGTAGGGAGTGACGTTTATTGAGGGTTCTTGACAGAACTCAGCCGATTCCGTAATGTAACCGCAACAACCCATCAGTGATTCGGACGTGAACATCGGCCGAATCGCCCCCTCTGGGGCACCAACATGACGAACTGGCCCGTCCGCCCGCAGCCAGGTCGCCGAGTTGGTGCCCCAGTAGTTTTTCGGCCGCTCGATTTCAGCCAATTGGTTCAGCCACCCGGCGGGTTTCAGTCGACAGCCCGGCGACCCTCGAGAGCGCGACCGAGTGTCAACTCATCGGCGTACTCCAAGTCACCGCCAACCGGTAGGCCGCTAGCAATCCGGGTCACATCCAGACCGATCGGCTTCAGTAGGCGGGCCAGATACATCGCCGTGACCTCACCTTCCGTATTCGGATTAGTGCACAGGATCACCTCGGTGATGCCTTCTGGATCGATCCGCTCTACCAACTCACGAACTTTGAGCTGTTCAGGTCCAATGCCCTCGAGCGGGCTGATCGCCCCCAGGAGAACGTGGTACCGACCCTTGAACTCGCCGGTTCTCTCAATTGCCACGATGTCACGCGATTCCTCCACCACGCACACCACCGAGGCGTCACGACTGTCGTCGTTGCAAATCGGGCACAAGGTGTCGTCGGCCACATTGAAACAACGCTCACAGAAGCGAACACGCGCTTTGGCCTCGGTGATGGCGTCGGCAAGGCGAGCGGCATCCTCGGCGGGCATCTTCAGCAGATGGAACGCAATCCGTTGCGCTGACTTCGGACCGATTCCCGGCAGCCGACCGAGTTCGTCGATCAGAACCTGCACAGGCTTGGTGTAGTTACCGGCCATCGACCAATCCCTCAGCCGCGTTCTTCGATGAGCTCAGACCCCGGAAAGGCCTCAGCGAGCCGATTGATGGGTGTTTTCACCGATTCGGGAGGGGCGTCGACGAGATCATCGAGGTCGATCTCATCATCGTGCTGCAACGCGTCGGCCGGCACTGTCGCCGACTCGCTCTCGACAGATTCTGCGACCTGGCCTTCGTCGACGGCCTGAGTCGCTCGAGTCGACGACGTCTCGCCGGGCTGAGTCGGCTTCTTGCCTGCACTCTTCTCGGGCCGAGAGCTCTCTTCGCCATCAGCCCGTCGGGACGGCCCACCACCACCTCCGCCTTCGTCAACGACTAGCTCTACCTGGACCTTCGAGCCGGCCAAATCAGACAACGCCGATTCGACTACCGGTCGATGTTGCTCACATTTATCACGATGCACGGCATTCGGAACCGACAGGGTCAGCGACGAATCCGTACTGCGCACAAACACCGCCGGCGCATAGACGGCGCGTGCCATGCCGCGAAGTGACGGGCGCACCGTGTTCTCCCACATCTCGATCGAGATCGCCTCGCCAGGTTTGGGTGCCGCCCCAGCCACCGCCGAGTCGGGGGCCGAAGACGACTGTTCGGCCACGCTCGTCGCCTCGCCAGATCCCTTTTCGGGCTGCTCCGCCGTGGGTTGCGCCGGTGCAGGCTGCTCCGACACGGGCTTCTCTGAGGCAGCAGCGGGCGCAGAACCAGCGGAAGTATCAACGGGCGCAGAAGAGCGCGCTGAAGGCGATTGGCGAGCGCGGCCCCCGAGTTCCGCTCGCCCGGTGGTGGGATCGACCTTGGTCGGCGATGTCGCAGCGCCACCGGCAGCACTCGCAGCAGCTCCCGCGGACGGAACACCGTCGGCCAGCTGCTTCTCGACCCGCTCGAGTCGCATCAGAAGCGCCCCGAGGTCGGGAGCAACGCTGTCGGATGTGAGCTGCACCGTGGCAACGTCGAGCAAAACTCGAGGATCAGGAGCATGCCGCATCTCGGTCAACGCAAGCCCTAGATGTTCGATCCCCCGGACAAGGCCGGGAGGGCCAAGCCGACGTGCCTGGTCGGCCAGATCATCGATCCGATCCGACGGCACCTGCACCATGTCAGGAGCCATCAGAGCAAGGAAGCCATTTCGTAGATAGCCGACCAACTCTTCGGTCAATGTCCGCGGATCACTACCCATATTGACCGCGTGCCCGATCATCGTTAGTGCCCGGCCGGCATCACGCTCGATCATCGCCTCGACGAACTCGTCGAGAGGCAGGATATCCAGACCCTCATCTCCGGTATTGGCAACAAGTTCCAGTGCAGACAAGGCATCACGGGCCGACCCGCCACCCTGACTGAGAACCTGCTCGATGGCCGCGTCACTGACATCGAGGCCTGCATCGTCGGCGACCCAACGAACGTGCTCCTGCAACGTGTCCGCCGGCAGAAGATGAAACTGGAGGTGCTGTGTGCGGCTCCGAATGGTGTCTGACATCTTCTGCGGATCGGTCGTAGCCAACACGAACACAACGTGTGGAGGCGGCTCCTCGAGCGTTTTGAGAAGTGCAGCCTCTGCGGACTTCGACAGCATGTGCACTTCGTCGAGAATGTAGACCTTGTGCCGCCCCGGAGTGCCTAGGGACGCCTTCTCGATGAGATCGCGCATGGCCTCAACACCATTGTTGCTGGCCGCGTCGAGTTCGTGCACGTCGTAGCTGGTTCCGCTCTCGACCGAAAGACACGACTCACACTCACAACATGGTTCACCGGCATCGGGATTCTCACAATTCAGAACCTTCGCAAGAATGCGGGCCGATGAGGTCTTGCCGGTCCCGCGCGGGCCCGAGAACAAATACGCCTGTCCCTCACGCCCATCGGCGACAGCGTTCCGCAGCGCCCGCACCACATGATCTTGGCCTTTCACTTCGCCGAAGCGTTGGGGCCGGTACCGGCGATAGAGCGACTGGGTGGCCATCTGAGTCACGATAGCGATGGGATCTCACGGGCGGGGCCTTCACGGGCCACTGCCCCACGGTGGACACGAACTTTCTCTACAGTCCTCAGGCATGGGCCGCGGATCAACATTGCTGGTGATCGCTGCGCTCGCGGCCGCGCTCGGCGCATGCACCAGCACGAGCACGAACGAAGCCACCGACGAGGACTACGTCGGCGCCCTCACCTCGATATGCACCGACACCACGGAGCAACTGGACTCACTTCCCGAGCCGCCCGAACAGATCTCGATCGCGAACTTCGCTGGCGAAGCTTCCAACGCACTAGCCGGAGAGGCCGAAGGTGTACGGCGGTTGGAACCACCGGATGAGCTGGCCGATGACCACCGCGCCTTCATTCGCAATACCGACGATCAGGCCGCGGCGTGGAATGAACTCGGATCACTACCTTCCGCCGACGCAGAGACACTCGAGCCGCTGGTAACGACAATCGGCCAACTCACACTCGGACGGAACGATCTGGCGGTCGAAATGGGGGTACCTCAGTGCCAACGCAGCCCAGGGTGACCGCGCCTAGGCTCGCGCAACACCACCAACGTCCGTCGTCACGGCACTAGCCTCTTGACGACTGTGAGCAAGCGCACATCCGTTCCCCCCACCGGTCGGCGATTCCGCCGCTCGGTCATCACAATGTTGGTCGCCGTGCTCGGCCTGTTGACGCTCGCGCCGGGTTCCGCATTCGCGGAGAACTCGGTTGCCAGCTCCAACCCGGCCGACGGGTCAACGATCTCCACATCGCCTGCACAGATCGAGATCGTCTTCACTGAAGAACTCGGCGAGGTCAACACGATCGCTCTGGACTGCAATGCAGAGCTCCACAACATCGGCCGGCCGAAGCGCACCGACGACAACCTCGGCCTGACCGCCGAGGTCATCGATCCGCTACCAAAGGGCACCTGCGTCATGCGATGGGGCGTCAGCGACACCGATGGCGAGCCAAATGGTGTCGGCAATCTGACATTCAACGTCCAGAACGACACGGTCGTCGAGGAAACCACCACCACAGTGGCCGGTGCTACCTCAACAACGATCGATCCAACTTCCCCTGTCGATTCCACAGGTGGTGGCTCCACGTCGTCCGACGAGGTCGCAGACCTGTCAAACGTCGACACCGGCTCAGGCCCACTCTGGCTCGGTCGCCTGATCTCCGTGCTCGGGGTCGCGGTTCTATTCGGATCGCTCATTGTGATTGCAGCGGCGTGGCCCGAAGGAGTCGAATACCTTCTAGCCGTCAGATTCATCCGTGGTACGTGGATCGTGGCGATGATCGGCACAGTTCTGTATGTGGTCGCTGCGTCCGCGGCGGTCACCGGACAATCGCTCGGCGGCGGGTTCAGCCCGGGTGCTTGGAGGGATCTTCTCGATGCGGGTCTCCCCGGGATAGCCGCCTTGGCTCGCCTCCTACTCGTCGCGGCAAGTGCCTGGGTGGCATTCCGACCTGATCGTGTGATCGATCCCGCGACCCAGATGGCCGCACTCGGGATCCCTGCACTCGCCGTGGTCACCATCGGCTTCAGCCGCACGGACAGCAATTTCGCTGTTCTGTATGTGGGAACGGCCATCGTCCACGCCCTGGCGATGGCAGTCTGGATCGGCGGTGTCTTTCTCCTAGCGCGTGTGGTTCTCGCCGGTCCTGGAGAAGAAGACCTCGTCCACGCTGTCCGCGGATTCGGACGGCTCTCTACGCTGGCCATCAGCGCCGTGGTCGTCACGGGCATCGTGCAAATGGTGATACTCGACGGAGGGGACCTCTTTGGGTCCTCACACGGTCGGCTCGTTGTCTTGAAGTCTGTAGTAGTGGCCGTAATGGTCTTCGTCGCGATGTCGGCCAACCAGTTCGTCGGTCAGCGCCTGGCTCGAGCCAATGAGATGTCGGTACCCATGGCCGACCGATTGCGCCGGGCATTCGGAGTCGAGGCCGTGGCCGGTTTTGTCGTGCTCGGTATGAGCGCTTGGCTGTTGTCACTGACGCCTTCGAACGTAGACACCTCACCATCCATCTCGTATGCGATCGAGCGAGAAGTAGAGGTGGCCGAAGTCGATCAGGATGTCATCGTCCTGGATGTCATCGTCAAGATCACCCGCGACACTGTCGGGCTCGCCGGTCTTTCAATCGAAGTAGATGCGCCCGACTCCGGGCTGTCAGGGCTCGAGGTCGTCTTGACCGCGCCACCGAATGAAACGATCGGAACGATCACGCAACCCGTCCCGCTCACCGAGCCCGGCGTCGCCGTACTGCTCCAAGCTGATGGTGTTCCGCTCACCGTCCCTGGCGACTGGGCGTTGACGGTCAACGCGGTCGTCAACGGCGGAGTGATCAACACCGATCCTCAGGGGTTCATAATTCGCAATGCCGACGGCACCGTGCCGACAACCGAGCTCACGATTCCACCGGTCATCATTGCCACGATCCCACCGGCCACGACCATCGCCGAGTAGTACGGCCTCGGCAGCGACTCACGACAACGAACCGGTGACGAAGTCGTTGAACGACACGGCTTCGGCCACATCGAGTTGGTCGTAACGGCAGCTCTCAGGCTCGCGATCTGGTCGCCAGCGTAGGAACTTCACACCGTGCCGAAATCTACGATTTTCGAGTTGGCCGAAGCTGACCTCGGCCACGAGTCCCATCCGGATCGGAACGAACGACAGATCTTTGCCGGCATTCCATCGGCTGCCCGCGGTTGCCGCCGTGACCTTCGAATCTTGATCGTCGGTCTGCGACTCTGCCCACCCCCGCCACGGGTGCCCAACAAGGGCGTCATGGGTCCGCGGCTCCAATTCGGCGAGTAGTTCGGTGCGACGAGCCACACTGAACGAGGCGGCGACACCAACCGAGTGCATCTCGCCATCGGCATCGAACAGACCGAGGAGGAGCGAGCCAACACCTTGGCCGTCTTTGTGGATTCGATAGCCGGCGACCACGCAATCAGCAGTCCGCTGATGCTTCACCTTGATCAGTGCCCGCTTACCAGCCATGTACTTACCCCCCAGCGGTTTGGCAATGATGCCATCGAGGCCTGCACCCTCGAATCTCCCAAACCAGTCTTCGGCGACCGCTCGGGAAGTGCTGGCCGGTGTCACGTGAACTACCGAGTTTGCAACAATCGAACGGCAGAGCGCGGCCCGACGCTCGGTCATCGCCACTTCGAGCAATGAATCATCACCAAGGGCCAGTAAGTCGAAAGCGACGTACGCGGCGGGTGTTTCAGCTGCAAGACGCTCCACGCGAGACTGCGCCGGGTGGATCCGCTGGAGCAGGGCGTCGAAATCGAGCCCGCCTCCATCTCGATCAGCGAGCACGATCTCACCGTCGACGACACATCGATCGGGGAGCGCAGCAACAATCGGCTCGAGCAACTCCGGGAAGTAACGACCCAGCGGTCGCAGCTTTCGCGAGATCAACTCGATCCGGTTTCCGTCTCGAAAAATGATGCAGCGAAAGCCATCCCACTTGGGCTCGAAGAGCCATCCGTCACCGTCGGGGATGGTGCGCGCCAGCTTCGCCAGCATCGGCGCCAATGGGGGCTGGAAGGGAAGACTGAACGGATCAACGGGCTGTGACTCTGATGCTGACATCGCGCTCCATTCTTGTCGATCTCCGCTCACGGGCCTACAGCCACTAACTTCTGCATCGTGACCAACCCGATGACGGAAAAACTCGCCGACCTAGAGGAACGGCGCGAACAGGCCTATCACGCGGGTTCGCAACGTTCAGCCGACCGCCAGCACGAGAAGGGCAAAATGCTGGCACGCGAGCGCCTCGACTACTTCCTCGATGACGATTCGTTCCACGAACTCGACCTGCTGGCACGCCACCGGGCCGAGTCAGCAGGGCTGGCAGACCGTCCGTACACCGATGGAGTGGTCACCGGGTGGGGCACGGTCGACGGCCGCAAGGTGTTCGTGTTCTCGCAGGACTTCACAGTGTTCGGGGGGGCTCTCGGCGAGGTGTTCGCTGAGAAGATCCACAAGCTGATGGATCTCGCACTCAAGGTCGGCGCCCCGGTCATCGGCCTCAACGACGGCGCCGGCGCACGGATCCAAGAAGGTGTTGTCAGCCTGGCGAGCTACGGCGGCATCTTCCGGCGCAACGTGTTGTCGTCGGGTGTCATCCCGCAGATCTCGGTGATCCTCGGCCCCTGCGCCGGTGGTGCCGTGTACTCCCCAGCGATGACCGATTTCATCTTCATGGTGCGCGAGTCGAGCCACATGTTCATCACGGGTCCAGACGTCGTCAAGACGGTCACCGGCGAAGATGTGACACTCGAGGAACTCGGCGGAGCGATGAGCCACGCCTCGAAATCCGGAGTGGCCACGTTCGTATCGGACGACGAGAAATCGTGTCTCGACGACGTCAGGTTTGTGCTGTCGTTCCTCCCGTCGAACAACCTCGAGGAACCACCGGTCGAAGATCTGGGAGACGACCCAAACCGCCTGTGCCCCGAACTCAATGAGATTCTGCCGGCAAGCCCCAACCTGCCTTACGACATGACCGAGGTGATTTCTGATGTCGTCGACAACGGAGAGTTCTTCGAGTACTTCCCGCACTGGGCCAAATCGATCGTGTGTGGTTTCTCGCGTATTGACGGCGCACCGGTCGGCATCGTCGGCAACCAACCCAAGGTCCTCGCCGGGGTGCTCGATATCGAGTCGTCTGAGAAGGCCGCTCGCTTCGTCCGTACCTGTGATTCTTTCAACATCCCGCTGATCACATTCGTCGACGTGCCCGGATTCCTGCCAGGAGTCGACCAGGAGTATGGCGGAATTATCCGCCACGGCGCGAAGCTGCTTTACGCGTATTGCGAAGCCACGGTGCCTCGTATCCAGGTGATTACCCGCAAGGCATACGGGGGCGCCTACGTGGTGATGAATTCGAAGTCGATCGGCGCAGACCTTGCCTTTGCGTGGCCGTCTGCCGAGCTCGCCGTGATGGGTCCGCAAGGTGCCGTTGAGATCGTCTACCGACGCGAATTGCAACAGGCAGCCGATCCGATCGCTCGGCGCGCGGAACTCGTCGAGGAGTACACCGAGCGCTTCGCGACGCCCTACGCGGCCGCCGAGCGGGGATACGTAGACGACGTCATCGACCCTTCCGAGACGCGTCGAAAGCTCGTGGCCGGTCTGCGAATGCTGTCGACAAAGCGCGAGGAACTGCCGCGGCGCAAGCACGGCAACGTCCCGCTCTGATGGCTGACCCGATGGGTGACAAACCGCCGATTCCCGGTGAACCATCGGCGACACCGCCGCCACCACCACCGCCGCCGCCACCACCGCCGCCTCCGCCTCCGCCTCCACAAACATCGTCATCACCTCCACCACCACCGAAGACACCTTCTTCGCCACCACCGCCCACTAGTCAGCCAGCCCCCGCCGCTGACGCTCCCCCCGCACAGCCAGCGGACCAGGACGATGATCTCGCCGACCTGCTCGACCGGCTGCACGCCGAGATCGACGAAGAGGCGCCAAGTGATGATGTCGCTATCGGCGCTCCGTTGACCAAACCGACCGAAGCCTCGAGGCCGACACGCGAAAACAATGCAATCGAGTCTGATGGCGGACTCGAGTTCCGCCCCGTATTCGCTTCGTACGGTGCCCGATTCGCCGGCCTCGTCATCGATTCGTTGATATTGCTGCTCTGGATGGTTCCAGGAGTCATCCTGGTGGCCACCGGTTCAGTCGGATTGGTCATCGTCGGCGTCCTTGCCGCGGTCGCCGGATTTGCCGCAGCAACGGTGATGTACGCCCGCGCCGTAAGTACCAGCGGCCAGTCCGTCGGTAACCGAGCCATGTCGACCAAGGTCGTTGATACCCGCAACGGACGCCTCATTTCAACGGGTGACGCTGGCGTACGTTTCGTGATTCGCCAGACAGTCTCGATGATCCTTTTCATCGGCTTCCTCATGGCTCTCGGAAACTCGCAACGTCGCACGTTCCACGACGATGTTGCCGGCACCGTGGTTACCCGCCCTGAGCGGGCCTCGTGGTCGATCGACGACGACCCAACCGCGGACACCAAGTCGTAAGGTGTAATTGATGACTGACGAGGCCACAGCCCGCTCCGCAGCGCACATGACCGTCTCGCCCGCGCCGACTGACGACGAAGTTGCCGCTGTCATAGCGGCTGCCGAGGCATTGTGGCCGAAGCCTTTGGCCGCGCCGTCAGGTTGGTCGCCGCGCAACACATCGTGGCGTTTCAGCAACCGATGGTGGTCGCGCCCATTGCCCGCCCGCCGCGATCGCCCATGGCGTTGAATCACCTCTACGCATCCGCGTCGGCACTCTCTGCGCAATAAGGCAATCTGACGACTATCGGCCTCCGGCGAGGTCACAATCTGACAAACTCGATCCATGGGAATGCAGCCACCACCGCCACCACCAGGTTCCGACTCTCCACCCCCTCCGCCACCGCCACCACCGCCGGGAGCAGCCCCAGCACCGGCCGGCATGCCCGCTGGCCCCGGTAACCCTCCCGGAACCCCCGGCCAGCCGGCAACCACTGAACTCGCAGGATTCGGGATAAGGCTTGGCGCATACCTGCTCGACAGCATCCTGTACGGGCTGCTGGCAATGCTGTTCGTGATTCCAGGGGCAATCATGATCGGGCAGTCCTTCGATGGCTGCGTTTCGTTCGACGACGAAATAGTCTGCCCGCCCGGAAAGCCCAGCGGTGGCTTGATCGGAGCCGGGATCGTATTGATCCTCGTCGGCATGGTTCTCGTCTTCGTGCTATTCGTCCGCGCGATGGGAAAGAGCGGACAGACCTGGGGCAGCAAGATCGTCGGTGTCAAGGTCGTGCTCGCAGCGTCCAACGAGCCGATCGGCGTTGGCAAGGCCGTCGGGCGCACACTGTTCGCCGGGTTCATATCGGCCAACGTCTTCTACCTCGGCTACCTGTGGATGCTCTGGGACGGGGAGAAGCAGACGTGGCAAGACAAGGTCGTCAAGTCGATCGTCGTGAAGGTCTGACGGAACCGTTCAGCGACCTCACCTCTCACGGAGTTGAATAGGCCCTGTGGACATCACAACTGTCGCTGACGATCTCGTCGTCATCCATGACGGCCTCCTCACCCGCCGGTACGACGGCTTATCCACGGACACCGATCACGACCTCGATGGCATCAACGTTCGCACACTGCCGAAACCCGAGGGTGAGTTGCTCTGTCGGTTCACGACGGTCAATGACGTGCACTTCGGTGAGGTAGAAGCCGGCAAGCTCGACGACCATCCGGAGGGGCCAATTCGGCGATCCGCACCGGAAGCCGACCCGTATCCGGAGGTCATGAACCGGGCCGCCGCACAAGAGATGGCGGCGATTGACCCGGCAGTCGTCATCGTCAAGGGTGATCTTTCGCAAGACGGGAGAGAGGGGGAGTGGGCAGCGTTCGAGTCGTGCTATCGAGTTCCGTTCGGTGATCGGCTCCACGTGGTGCGCGGCAACCACGACTCGTATCGACATCAAGACGGGTACGCCGGAGACAAGTGGGTCGAACTTCGCGGCGTCATCATCGCCCTGCTCGATACGGCGATTCCCGGTCAGACCACCGGCCAGATCTCAACCGAGCAGATTCAGTGGCTCGATGACATGGCTGCATCGGCCGGGCAACCGGTAATTGTCATGGGTCACCACCAGCAGTGGATCGTGGGACCGAACGGGCGCCGAAGCGACGACTATTTCGGGCTACACCCCGACTGCAGCGATGATCTCGATGCTCTCGCCATGCGGCAATCTTCCGTTGTTGCCTACGCCGCGGGCCACACGCATCGTCATCGCGTACGCCCGATGACGCAATCCGGTATCCCGTCGATCGAGGTCGGCTGCACGAAAGACTTTCCCGGGACTTGGGCCGAGTATCGGGTCTACGAAGGCGGGCTCATGCAAGTCGTGCACCGCATGTCCTCGCCAGAGGCGCTTGCGTGGAGCGAATCGTGTCGGAGCCTCTACAGCGACTTCGGCGTCGACTACGAGACCTACGCGCTCGGCACCCTCGCCGACCGCTGCTTCAACATCCCCTTCCTGTGAGCTTGAGCGCGACCTGTCCGCAGCTTCGCTCACCGCAACGCCCGGCAACGGGGTGTACCCGCGGCCCTGTGACACCCTCACGTCATCATGCAACTCATATTGCTCGCAGTCGTTCTACTGGGCGTGCTACTTGGCGTAGCAAGCACCGGGGACATACTTCTACGCCACACCTCGTGCCGAAACGGCGCCGCGATGCATCAGCGCCGCCGGTACATGAGCAGTTGTCCGGCATCGGCTGATTGAATCGAGCCTGTGAGCCAGCCAGCGTTCGACTTCGGTGAATCCGAGCTCGGGGATGTAACCAACCCGACGTACTCGGTCGGCGAGCTGGCCGACGCGATCAACGAGACACTGCGACGTGGCTTCTCCGACGGTGTGTGGGTGCGAGGAGAAATCACGGGTTGGAGCGATCGCGGCAACCACGCCTACTTCACGCTGGCCGACGATTCCGAGGGTCAAGGTCGCGGCAGAGCGGTCGTCAACGTGCAGTTCTTTGCCAACGTGCGGATGCGTCTCCGCCCTCTGCTACAGAAACACCGTTTGCAGCTCAGCGACGGCATGAAGGTGCGGGTTTTCGGCTACCTCGATTTCTACGCGCCGAACGGCCGAATCGGGTTGAAGATGTCAGGTATCGACCCTCGCCACACGCTCGGCGAAATTGCGCAAACCCGCGAAGAGGTACTCCGCCGCCTAACGGCCGACGGGCTACTGGAGGCAAACAAGCGATGCCTACTCTCGCCGGTTCCTCTGAGAGTTGGCGTCGTAGCGAGCGTCGGAACCGCGGCGTGGCATGACTTCCATCACGAACTCGAGCAGAGCCCCGCCGGTTTTCAACTCACGGTGATCGATTCACGCGTCCAAGGTGAATTTGCCGAGCAAATGGTGGCGGCATCGATTATCACCCTCTCACGACGCACCGACCTCGACGCGATTGTTGTGATCCGGGGAGGCGGGGCACGCAACGAGTTATCGGTATTCGACGCAGAGGTCATCGCCCGAGCGATCGCAACCTCGCCAATTCCGGTACTGACTGGCCTCGGCCACGAAGTCGATCGGAGTGTCGCCGACGAAGTCGCTCATACTGCTCTTAAAACCCCTACTGCCTGTGCCGGTGCGCTGATCGACCTTGCGACTCGTTATGTCACCGATGCCGAACAAGCATGGGCCGCGATTCTCCGCACGAGCGAAAGTTCTCTGACATCAGAAAGCCATGAACTCTCCGAATTGGCGCACCGGATCGCGCGCCGTACTCACGCCGCCGTCGAACGGGCCGACGAACGGTTGAACATGCGCGTCGAGCGTCTCGCTCAAGTTGCGCCAGCCACCATCATGCGAGCAGCACAGCAGCTCGCGCAAACCGAGTCGCAGATCATGTTCACGGCGGCCTCGGACGTCCAGCGTTCAAGTGATCGCCTCGATGTCCGTGCAGCTCGAGTTGCCGCACTCGACCCGGCTGTGCAGTTGG
>JADWMG010000201.1 GCA_015767405.1 Actinomycetota bacterium | reverse complement strand
TCGCCCACCACCATCTTGGACAACTCGGACGGCGAATTGCATTCTGAGTCCGACCTGTCCGGCGGTGATGGCGAATGAAGATCGAAGCAATCCTCTGGTCTGGCGTCACGCTCTACTTCCTGTTCATCGGTGCTGTCTATCTTGCTGTCGGCGGCGATCCAGCCGGAATCGTGGCCTTGTTCATGGCTTCGGGCCTCGGCGGATTGATTGCCGGATTCGCGTGGAACTTCGGGCGGCGTCACGGCACACGCGTCGAAGACCTCAGCGACAGCGATGCACCCGATGCCACGGGCGTTGTCGGGGTGTACCCAACGGCCAGCCTGCGTCCTCTCGCTCTTGCATTCGGCACGACGCTGTTGGTGCTTGGGGTTCCGGTCGGGTCGTGGATGTCGATGATCGGTGCGGCGATCATCGCGTCGCAAGTTCTGCTCCTCGTACACGACACGGACGACTGAGGCAACGATGATCGCGCACGCCGGTATTGCTGATCACGTCGTCTTCGTATTCGGATCTACTGCGGCCGTCTCGATCTACGGCGCGGCCTGGTTCCGGGTGCAGAACTCTAGGAATATCCGTCTCCTGTGTTGGGTGGTCGGTGTGTTGTCGCTCGTAGCTGCAACCTCGCCGTGGATGGAGACTCTTGCATCGGAAACATTCACCGGACACATGGTGCAGCATCTCTTGTTGATTGTCGTAGCTGCCCCGCTGCTGGTGCTGGCCGAACCCGTGCGGACATTGCAGGGGGCATGGCCCGCCCTTCGGCGGTCGTCGCGAACGGAGCGGGCGGCGGCGAATAGTTGGAGGCGAACTGCCCCAATCGTCGCGCCGGTGCTGTTCCTCACAGTGCTGTTTCTGACTCATCTCACGGGTTTCTACGATGCGGCGCTGGGCAACCGATTCCTCCACGACGCTGAGCACGTGGCCTACGCCTTGACGGCGGTCTTGCTCTGGGTGGCGGTGCGCGGGGCCGGTACGTCAGCGGCGGTGGGCCGTGTCGGATCGGCGTTCGCCGTAATTGCTGGGAGTGCGATGTTGGGCATCGTGCTGCTTTCGGCGTCGACCCCACTCTTCAGCACCTACCTCGACAGGCTCGGTCCCGCCGCCGCGCTCGACGACCAGCGAGTCGCGGCGTCTCTCATGTGGGTTGGAGGTATGGCGACGACTCTGCCGCTACTCCTCGTTGCCGTATGGCGCTGGGCATCGGCGGAAGAACGGATTGCGGACCGTGCGGAACAACTCCAAGTGGACCAGTCCGTCAAGGACAGGATCCGGCGAAACGAGAGTCACGCTTGCCCCTGAGTGTCGTCGACGACATGGTCTTGATGACGTGATCGACTTCAGCCTCAGGCACGCCGACCACCGAGTACCTGTCCGTGATGCGAATCGGGCCGATCTCGCGACCTGACAGCCCGGTCTCGTTGGCGATTGCGCCGACGAGATCGCCGGGGCGAACGCCGCTCTTGCGGCCGAGGCTGATGTGGACGAATCCGGCTCCGGCTCCACCGGACTGCCGGCCCTTGCTTCCTGAGCGGTCGCGCTCACCGGCATTTCGGTTTCGACCCTTACCGTCGCGCCCCTTGCCATCTTTGTGATTGCCGCCGCCTCTGAGTCGGTCAGATGCGTCGGGGATTTCACGTTCGTCGAGGACGGCACCTCGTGCGGCGTGGACCAATCGGATTGCGGCGAGCGCAATGTTGCGGTCGCTGTCTTCGCCGGCAAGGGCGTGCAGGACAGTGTTGTAGTCCTCGAGATCGGGAGAGGAGAGCGACTCGCGGATCTGGTTGATTGTCAGTTCAAGTTGGCGAATGCGAAGGTCAGCAACGGTGGGCACCTTCTCAATGGTGATCTTCTGCTTTGTCAGCCTCTCGATGTTCTGGAGGAGTCGCCGTTCACGTGGCTCTGCGAGGGTGATGGCAACACCTTCACGCCCGGCACGGCCCACTCGGCCAATCCGGTGGACATAACTCTCGGCAGCAGCGGGCACGTCGTAGTTGAAGACGTGTGTCAGCGTGTCGATGTCGAGTCCGCGTGCAGCGACGTCTGTGGCCACGAGCAGCTCGGCGGTGCCGTCGCGCACGCGGCCCATCACGCGATCACGTTGCTTCTGGTCCATGCCGCCATGGAGTGCCTCAGCCCGGTAGCCACGGCCGTTCATCGTTTCGGTCAGCTGGTCAACTTCGGTGCGTGTCCGACAGAAGACGAGCGCCGACTGTGGTGCCTCGATGTCGAGGATGCGTCCGAGCAGTGATGCCTTGTGGGAGCGTTGCACCACATAGATCGTCTGACGAACGAGCGCTTCGGGGCCCGTCTCGGCGTCGCCACGGCCAATCTTTATTCGGACCGGTTCACGCTGGTGCCGCTTGGCAATTGAGTTGATCCGCGGAGGCATCGTGGCCGAGAACAACACCGTCTGGCGATCGTCGGGCGTGCTCTCGAGAATCGATTCGATGTCATCGGTGAAGCCCATGTCGAGCATCTCGTCGGCCTCATCGAGGATGACCGTGCGGATGGAGTCGAGTACGAGCGAACCACGACCGATGTGATCGATGGCACGTCCTGGCGTGGCTACCACGACGTGGACTCCACGGTCGAGTGCACGAAGCTGGCGTTGGATGGGTTGCCCGCCAAATACTGGAACGACTCTGATTCCGAGTTCGCGGCCGTATTTGAACATCGCTTCGTTGACTTGCACAGCCAGTTCCCGGGTCGGGACGAGGACGAGCACCTGCGGGCCGCCTTTGGTACTCGTGTCGATCAACTGCAGTGCCGGAAGGGCGAAGGCTGCGGTCTTGCCTGTACCGGTTGCGGCCTGCCCGAGCAGGTCGTGTCCTTCGAGCAGGTGAGGAATCGTCTCGCGCTGAATGGGTGTCGGCTCCTCGTAACCGAGGCCCTCCAGCGTGGTTAGGAGCTCATCACTGAGTCCGAGAGCGGCGAAGCCCGTCAGCGCGCCGCTGTTCTCTGGCGCTTCATTCGAGGCGGCGATTTCGTCGGTTGTTTGATCTGTCATTGCTTGTGCTCTCTCCGTGGGACGTGACCACGATACGAACCCGGCGACTCATATGAAACAGAATGGGTCATGGCATATATCGCTGATCGTGTCGTCCATGATGCCGACGCGCACATTATGGAGACACCCAACTGGCTTCGAGACTACGCAGATCCTGAGATCAGAGCCCAGATCGTGGGGCCCAGTTATGCCAACGAACTCGCTCAGACGGGTGACGGTGATCCCGAAGGTCGTGATATCGACGCAGTCTTTGCTCGCTTGGCCGAACGCCATCGCACATCCGAATTCCTCGATGACGAGGAGGCCGAGGTGATGATGCGCAAGAATTTCGCGGCCACGGGTTCTTTCCTGGCAGAGGACCGTCCCCGCGTACTCGACTTCATCGGGGTCGAGAGCCAGTTGATGTTCAACACGTTCCACAACAGCCGCCTATTCGAATGGGAACATCGGCCAGACCTCGACTTCGCATACGGAACGGCTCGGGCCCACAACCGCGGAATGGTTGAGTTTTGTTCGGTCGACCCCCGTTTGCTGCCGACGTGCTATGTCCCGCTCGTCGACTTTGATCGAGCTGACGCAATGGCGCGCGAGGCGATCGAAATGGGTGCGGCCGCATTGTTGGTTGCATCAGGGTGTCCGGCGGGCCATTCGCCGTCGCACATTGCGCTCGACCCCGTCTGGCGCCAGGCGGAGGAGGCCGGTATTCCCGTTGTCTTCCACGTCGGAGGCACCGGTGACCTGATCGATCCGGGCTACTTCAACAACGGGCTGCCGATACCGGCTGACTTCCACGGCGGCGAGGAGAATTTCCGGTCGGTCGACTACATGGCGATTCCGTTTCCACCGATGCAGACGCTGGCGACGATGATCTTCGATGGCGTGCTCGACCGGTTCCCGACTCTCAAGATCGGTGTGATCGAGCAGGGGTGTATTTGGTTGCCGAGCTGGATGAAGCAAATGGAGTCGGCGATGGATGCCTTCGCTCGTCACGAGGAGCGACTACAAAAGCTCTCGATGCGCCCGAGCGACTTCGTCGAACGCCAGATCCGTGTCACGCCGTACCCGACGGAGGACGTTGGATGGGTCACGGAACAGATCGGTCCAAACGTATTGCTGTTCAATACCGACTACCCGCACGTCGAAGGTGGCCGCAGACCGTACGAGCGATTCGAGAAGAGCCTCGGTGATGCTTCCGAAGAAACACGCCAGCGCTTCTACGCCGACAACTACATCGACATGATGGGTTCAGCCGTCGCCGCTCTGGTTTGATCCCGCTGACCTACCGGTGCCAGCCATCTGGCTCACAGCCCCCACCGCCATAGCCCACGCACCCGTTTGTGTCAGCACGTATCCGTGTGCCACAGGTATCTGCTGACACAGATCTCCGATCGAATTGTCACGGCCCGGGCTGGCACCCCTCGATTTGTGTCAGCACAAACCGGTACGCCATCGGTATCTGCTGACACAAACTTCGGGCTAGATCACATTCAGCGGTTTGTGTCAGCTCTCACCCGTGCGCCACAGGTATGTGCTGACACAAACCTGTGCTGACACAAAATCTGCGGGGGGCCGAAGTTCTGGCTCAGTCGTAGGTGAGCTTTCCGGTGTCTTCCTCGATTGTGAATTCTGTGGCCTCTGGTGTGTCGATGGCCAGAGGCGCGGCGACCCGATGCACTTTGGCCTCGCCGGCCTCGATGGCTTCGAGCAGGTGAATCGAAATGTCGGCGACGCGCACTTCTTCTTCCTCGACGCCGGCCGCCTTCACCCCGTCGTCGAGCATGATGTAGCAGAACGGACAAGCAGTAGCGACCCTGGTCGCACCAGTCGATATGGCTTCCGCCGCGCGCTCGTCGTTGACCTTCGTTCCGGTGTGCTCTTCCATCCACATGCGGGCTCCACCGGCTCCGCAGCACATGCCTTTGGTTCCGTTGCGTGGCATCTCGACAACCTCGATGCCCTTGATCGATGCCACGACCTTTCGCGGTGCGAGATACACGTCGTTGTGGCGCCCGAGGTAGCAGGAGTCGTGGTAAGTGATGCGCTCCTCGAGCGTGGCTTGGCTCACGTCGAGCTGACCGGTCTCGATGAGATCCTCGAGCAACTGGGTGTGGTGGATGACCTCGTAGTTGCCACCGATCTGCGGGTACTCGTTCAGGAGTGTGTTGAAGCAGTGCGGGCACTGGGTGATGATCTTCTTGACCCCCATGCCGTTGAGCATCTCGACGTTCGGTTGAGCCAGCATCTGGAACAGGTACTCGTTGCCGGACCGACGGGCGGAGTCGCCAGTACACATCTCCGATGGGCCGAGTATGGAAACGTCGATCCCGGCACGCCGCAGAAGTTGCGCCATCGCCTGGGTGACCTTCTTGTTCTTGTCGTCGAATGAGCCGGCGCAGCCCACCCAGTAGAGGTATTCGGACTGCAGTGCCTCGCCGGGGTCAACGATGTTGACGCCTTCGATGCCTTCGGCCCAATCGCCGCGTTCCCCCTGGTTGATGCCCCACGGGTTCATTTGGTTTTCCATTGCCCGGTAGGCGTTGCCGAGTTCGGCCGGGAAGTCTGATTCCATCAGCGACAGATAGCGCCGCATGTCGAAGATCTTGTCGGTGATATCGATGTTGACGGGGCAGATCTCGTCGCACGCCTTGCATGTGGTGCAAGCCCATATCTCTTCCGGGGTGATCCTCTCGAACACCGAGTCGGCGGTGACGGTGAGCCCCGGAACGACGCCGAGCGGAGCGCTGACGACCGGTGTTCCGGTGGCTGCCATCACTTGGCCGGCCTTCAGGACAATCTCACGGGGATCCAGTGCAGCGACCACACATCGTGCAGGCATCGAGATCGAGCAGTTGCTTCCACGTGAAGTCCTCGATTGTCGCCGCTCCGAAGCTCTCGAGCTCGGTCTCTTCGAGATTCGGCATTGGTCGCATTGCACCCTTGGGGCGGGTCTTGTCTTTCAGGTACATGTTCAGCGGCGAGGTGAACATGTGACGCAGCATCGTGACGGGGAGAATGGCGAGGAAGGCGATGAAGCTGACCACGTGGATGATCCATAACCAGTGATGCCACGAACCGAGGGTGGAAATCGACCAGTCGTCGACAAGTGCCGAAAGGGGGTATCCGACGAAGCTCCACTCCTCGTACCCAGGTCGACCCTCTACGGCGATCCGGAACATCTCCGCGCCGAACCCCGTGACACCGAGGACGAAGAAGGTTCCCAGAATTACTGCGTGCTCAGGCCTGGTCTTGATGCGAATGCGATAGGGCCGCTGTACGTACCTGCGCACTATCGCCCAGACAATTCCAGTGAGGAAGACCAGCCCGGCAGCATCACCGATGAATGAGTAGGCCTGATATGTGGTGCCGTGAAGGAACTTGAGTTCCTCTGGCATCTGGTGGTCGATCTCGAGCACCGTGGTGACGGCGAGTAGGACTAGGAACCCGAAGTAGATCAGTGAGTGCATGATTCCCGCGGCGGGATCGCGCAGCAGTGTTTGCATGTAGGCACCGGCGCGGAAGTCCTTCAGTCGCTGCGCGGCGTTCTTCGGCGTGGTGTGGCGCTTCGATGGTGTGCCGCGTTCCCAGTTCTTCATGCGGTTGGCGAACATGAAGGCCCCCCACACGATCATCACTGGGATGATCGTGTAGAACATGATTTGCAACGGGCCAGGGATGTTGACGAACACCACGCGGTGGATGGCGTTGTCGTTTTCCCATCCGGTGATCTGCGGGATGATGCCCGACACGATCGTGAACAGAGCGATCGCAACACCTAGCGCTATCGCGAGCTGATGCGGTTTGACGCGTTTTGGCGTGTGATCGTCGGCGTCGGCTGGTGTGTCGGCGTGGGTGGTCATAGCGCCCGCAAACTTACTCCCCGAATGCGAATGAGACGAAAGGGGTCTGACCCCAAACGTGTCATTTGGGTCAGCCGGATCGGAGTGCGGCGAGGCCGCGCATGAAGAATTCGTTTGTGGCCCGGAGGGGGTCGCTGCTCGAATCGAGTTCGCCGAAGCTGAGCACCGCACCGAACGGCGCGTTCCAGTAGTCGGCTGCGCCCGGGCGGGCCGCATCCCAGGGGCCGAGGTACATGTAGGGCTCAGCGTGGAAGCCATCCCCGGCCGAGGCACCCAGGTTGCATCGCACGCCTGGCTTGGCCGCAAGATCGATGCCGTAGTCGAAATGCTCGGGCCACAGCCGGCCGACCGAAGCCTCCGCGTCGGGAATGGAGGCGACAGCGTCGTCCATTGCGCGCTGCCCGAGCAGATACCAATCGCCGAGGATCTCCGTTGCAACGCTGTGCAGCGTGATCGGTTCCGATGTGTCGCGGGTGGGAGGTGTGTCGTCGCCCACCCAGAAGTCGGGATCCGGGCTGAAGCCGACGGCAGCGCCGAGTTGCTCCAAGGTGTTGCCCGCCACGGTTTCGACCTGGGTAGTCGCTGTCACGTGCTGAATGTCAGCGCCCGAAACCCGTTCGATGAGGAGTGATCCGCCGACAAGCCGGACACGTTCGCGATCGGGACCGACCATTGGGGTTCCGAACCCGCCGGGAGTCGGTACCAAGTCGAAGAGACCGTCCAGGCGGAAGCGTGCCTGCGACAACAGATGTGTCGCGAGATAGCGCAATGTGTCGCGCTGTACGGGCCAATCGTCTGGCAGTTGCCCGAATTGCATTGACTGCCGATCTGTGCGGAACGCTTCGCCGTCAGCCGTAGTACTGACGGTCGAGCTCGCGAATTCGGCTCGCCAGTGCGGCCAGCAGCTTGTGGGAAATCGATGGCACGTCGTCGATGACGCCAAGGAATCGGCGCTGGTCGATCACGAGCAGCGTGCAATCGGTCTCGCACACAGCAGTAGCGGTTCGCGGGCCGTGGTCGAGCAATGAGAGTTCACCGACGACGTCTCCGGCACCGAGTGTTGCGATCTTGCGGCCATTGCGCTTGACCGCAACCGCACCGTCCATGACCACGAACGCCTCGCGGCCGGTCTGACCCTGGTCGACGATAAGGGTTCCCGCGGTCATGGAGATTTCGTCAACCGCCTTTGCGACCTTTTCGAGTTCCTTCTTGGTGCACGCGCTGAAGAGCGGAACGCTCCTGAGATGGTCTAGGTGCTGCTTTTTGCTCGCCATGATCAGAACTCTAGGCGCGTTCGGCACTCGCGATCGGAAAAGCGGCGCGCCGCGGACGTTGAGCGCGTGATTCCTGGCAGGTTTTTTCGAGGGTTCGCGCGGGAGCGATGGGTTACGTGGTGCCGGCTTGTTGGGCGACGGCGGCGGCAGCTGCTGCGATCTCTTCGGCGTCACCCAGATACTCGGCCGACACAACGTTGAGTTGCTCGTCGAAGGTGTACTGACGTGGAGCGCCGGTCGGGATGTTGATGTCAGAGATTTCTTCATCGCTGACTGCCTCGAGATGCTTGAGTAGCGCCCGCAATGAGTTGCCATGGGCGGTTACGAGCACGTTGTCGCCGGCCAGTAACTGCGGGGCAATGTGGTCGTACCAGTATGGGATCACCCGGTCGACGACATCCTCGAGGCACTCACTCGCCGGGAGAACAGCCGGTGGTAGATGTTGGTAGCGAGGATCGTTGATGGGGTGTTCGGGGCTGTCGAGTGCGACGGGCGGTGGTGGGGTGTCGTAC
>JADWMG010000200.1 GCA_015767405.1 Actinomycetota bacterium | reverse complement strand
TGCAAAGCGCGTTGATCACCGCCGGAGTCGCCCTCCGCGGCGGGGCAGATGGCTCATTTGGCAACGCCACCAAGGCCGCCCTGACCAAGTATCAGGGAGCGAATGGGCTCAAGTCTTCCGGGGCAGTTGACGCTGACACGGCTGCAAAGCTGGGCCTGGGCGGTGCCCCTGCTGCCACGCCGTCGGCAACACCGTCCGCTCCGAGTTCGAACGCGTACGTCGGATTGAAGGTTGGTTCGAACGGCAGCAAGGTCAAAGAACTCCAGCGGGCACTCCTACAGGCGGGTCTGACATTACGCGGCGGCGCTGACGGCGTCTTCGGCAACGCAACGAAGTCGACGCTGACCGTTTTCCAGAAGGCCAATGGCCTCCCGCAGACGGGCGTGCTCAGCGAAAAGGGCGCTTCTGTACTTGGTCTCGGAAGCAGTTCCGGTCCACAGGGTGTCACCAGCCAAGCCGGCTACCCGATCTTCGGGGAAACCGGAGAGCGCGTGCGTGAGATGCAGCAGGCGCTGCTCGACGCCGGGATCAAGGTGCCTGGCGGAGCGGACGGCCAATTCGGTGCCAGCACAGCTGGGGCGATCATGGACTTCCAGCGCCGTGAGGGGTTGCCTGTCACAGGCAAGATCAATGAGCAGACTGCTACAAAGCTCGGAAACGCCAAGGCCCCAGCGCCGGCCGCCCCATCTTCGGCAGGAATCAAGCTCGACGTGTTTCCGGTTCAGGGACGGTGTTCCTTCATCGATACGTGGCACGCCCCCAGGGGCGGCGGGCGACTGCATGTCGGTGTCGACATCATCTCCTCTCAGGACAAGCTGCTCTATGCGGTGGTCGACGGAACAATCTCCAAGCAGTACTTCGACTACCCGGGCGCCCTTGCCGGCAACGGCCTGCGGGTTGCTCAGCCCAACGGGACTTACTTCACGTATCTGCACCTCAGCGGATTTGCCGATGGCATCGAAGTCGGCGCCAAGGTGAAAGCCGGAGACGTGATCGGATACGTGGGAACGACGGGTAACAGCGCAACACCACACCTGCACTTCGAAGTGCACCCCAACGGTGGATCACCCGTCAATCCGTACCCGCTGGTCAAGGCAGTCGACGCCTGTAGCGTCACGGCACCACGGAGCTAGAACCCTCACTGTGAGCCTGGCCCTCAGCAGGCCGGATGGCCGGTACGATCGCCGACCATGCGGCACCCCACGACACGTACACGGCTCGCAATATCACTACTCGTCCTAGGGTCACTGCTTGGCGCGGCGTGCAGCAGCGACAACGACACGAGCAGCGAGCCAGAATCGACTACCGCCGACGATTCGCCCGATGACAGCGCTGTGAGTGATGTCGATGACACTACTTCCAGTGAGCCAAGTGACGCAGCAGATAACGGATCGGAAGTCACCGTCGAGCCGACGCCCTACAGCCCCATCGCCGCACTAGCGACGGTTGTCACCGACGAACCCGGCAAAGTGTCAATCACTGCCACCGCCGGAGATCACATCGTCGAGGTGCCAACAACCGCCATCGCAACGAACGAGCATGCCATTCCCATCGTCGGTATGCGCCAGGGCCTCGACTACGAACTGACGATCAACGTCCTAAACGATTCCGGCGAAGTCGTCGAAACTCTCACTGATTCCTTCTCCACCGGAGCGATCGACCGTGAGCTTCCCGAATTCGATTTTGTGATCGATCCAGAACAATCACAACCGGGCGTCACGATCGTCGAGTTCGGCCGCTGGGAACCACCTGACGACTGGCCGCATGGTCAGGTCGTAATTGCTCTCGACAACGAGGGTGAGATCGTCTGGTACTACAGCAACACTGGTGCAGTAGGTGCGGTCCGGCCCACTCCAACAGGCACAATGCTGTCGCACTACTTCCCCGTTGGCGTCCGTGAGTTCGACGTGTTAGGGAACGTGGTCGGCAACTACCAAGTTGACCCTGAACCGCCCGACAATTTGACCGAGGCCCGAAGAGCTGATGCGGTTTCTGCACTCGAGCCGGTTTTAAGGGGAAACGAGGGAGATCCGGAAGCCATTGCCTTGAAAGCATCGTGGGTTGAACTGACCTCGATTCACCACGAGGCCTATCCGATGCCAGATGGCAACATCTTGGCGCTATCGACAACAAATCACGAACTCACTGCCGAACAGCGTGAGGCAATCTGCCCGGGAGACGAGACCGAATTCGCAGCCACGAGTGACGTCATTGTCGAATTCGAACCAGACGGGACTGTCGTACGCACGTGGGACCTCTGGGACGTCATCGACATCGACACCACTCCCGGGACCGAAATGTGCGATCCCGATGGACTGTACGAGAGCATTGATTTCCGTGACTGGACTCACGCAAATGCCGTTATCTACGACGAGCAACGTGATGCCATCATCATCTCTTCACGCCATACCGACCAGGTCATCGCTCTTGACCACCTCGATGACACCGGCGCTCAGGCCAGCGTGAGGTGGATCCTCGGTACGCAGGGCACGATTCCAGTCGACGGCGATCTGCCATATCACCAGCACGCCGTCGAACTCCAGGGCGACGGATCAATCATGCTTTACGACAACGGCAACCTTCGCCCGGGAACCGAACTCGACAGCGCGGAGAACCCGCCCTACAGCCGAGCAGTGCTCTATTCGATTGAGGACTCTTCTGCGGACCCGGCTGACTGGTCAGCAACTCAGGTCTGGGAACACCGAATTGACGACATCGACGGCAATGAGCTCTACGCGCGATTCCTCGGCGACGCAGATCGCTTGGACAACGGCAACATTCTCATCGACCACGGCGGTATCGACAACGAAGACAGCTTCGTCCATGTCCGGATCATTGAAGTCGTTCCGGATGGATCTGCCGGTGGCGAAATCGTATGGAGCTTGTCATTCGGCGACGCGGAGAAAGAGTACACGTCCTACCGAGCTGAGCGCCTGGCATCGCTTTACAGCGGGCCCGCCTGGGAGATCTGACCGGCTACGCTTCGCGTCACAACTGAATAGCCGCTCAACTCAGGCGGGAGAGTCGTCATTTCATCAGCCGTGGCTGAAGCCATGACGGCGCCGAAGGAGCAACCTCCCCGGAATCTCTCAGGCCACCGGACCGCTCGAGTGAGGCACGCTGGAAAGCGACTCGTGGTACCACTTCGGCAATTCCGCCGAGAATCCACAAGTCCACCGAAGGGGAAAGCTCGAGTCGCTACGACATCGGGTCAAAACTCTCAGGTACCGATGACAGCTGGGGAAGCCCGACCACCTTCGGAGGCATTCCCTTGTCCGCATCACAACCTGTCCCGTTCACCGAACTATTCGAACCAGAAGAATTCACCCGCCGCCACATCGGACCCTCGGCTGCCGACGTCGAGGTGATGTTGGACTCGCTCGGCGCATCCTCCCCCGACGTGCTCATCGCTGAAACGATGCCAGATTCGATTCTTGCGGCCGGGCCTCTTGCGCTACCGGGCGGCGTCCCCGAACGTGAGGCGCTGGATCGGTTGCGGCGAATGGCCACCAAGAACAAATTGGTTACCAGCCTGATCGGGATGGGCTACGTCGGCACCATCACTCCCCCGGTTATTGCCCGCAATGTTCTGGAGAATCCTGCCTGGTACACGGCGTACACGCCGTACCAGCCCGAGATCAGCCAGGGCCGTTTGGAGGCCCTCCTGAATTTCCAGACCTTGATTGAAGAACTGACGGGACTAGAAGTCGCCAATGCCTCGCTTCTGGACGAAGCGACTGCCGCTGCGGAGGCGATGACGATGGCGCGTCGGTTGTCTAAGTCAAAGTCCAACCGATTTGTGGTGCACCATGACACTCATCCGCAAACGATCGCCGTATTGAAAACTCGCGCTGAGCCTGTCGGGATCGATCTCGTCATTGGCGACGTTGATGATCTGGACGGAAGCGATGGACGGACGGGAGATGGGCTGTTCGGTGCACTGTTCAGCTTGCCGACCTCGTCTGGGGCCATTACCGACTGGACGGCGGCAATCGCTCACGTGCACGAACTCGGAGGGATCGCAACCATTGTTACGGACCCACTGGCGTGCATGTTGACCACTCCCCCCGGCCAGCTCGGCGCTGACATAGCCGTCGGCTCTGCCCAGCGGTTTGGAGTTCCAATGGGGTTTGGCGGGCCACACGCGGCCTTCATCGCAGCCCATGACAAGGCAGCTCGCTCGATGCCTGGTCGCCTGGTTGGTGTCAGCACCGATACGGCTGGCCGTCCCGCCCTACGACTCGCGCTCCAGACACGTGAGCAGCACATTCGGCGTCAGAAGGCTACGTCGAACATCTGTACCGCCCAGGTGCTGCTGGCCAACATTGCCGGGCTCTACGCGGCCTGGCACGGGAAAGATGGCCTGACCCGCATTGCCGAACGAGTGCAGCGTTTGACGTCTTTGGCCGCTGCCGGCTTACGGGGCAGTGGATTGCATCTCCGGAACGACTCCTGGTTCGACACGCTCACGGTGACAGTCGAGTCATCCGACGCGTCGGTCGCGGCTGCGCTCAGCGCCGTCGCGGCTGCGCTCAGCGCCGGGTTCAACATCCGACGTCTCGACGATGTAACGGTCGCCTTGACCTTCGACGAGACGAGCACAATCGGCTCCGTCGATGCGATCGTCGAAGCGCTCGGCGGCATCACCATTGCTCCACAAGTTCGGGACGCAGTTCCGGATGGTTTGGCTGAGTCAGCGCGCCGCACCGACGCCTTTCTGACCCAGTCAGTCTTCGAGCGATACCACAGCGAGCACGAGATGCTGCGCTACCTGCGCCGCCTGAGTGATCGTGATCTGGCCCTAGACCGCACCATGATCCCGCTCGGTTCGTGCACGATGAAGCTCAATGCCACGTCCGAGATGGTCCCGATCACTTGGCCCGAGTTCGCCGATATTCACCCGTTCGCGCCGGCTGACCAAGTGCTGGGTTATCACGAGATGATTTCCGACTTCGAAGGCCGTTTGGCGACGATTACCGGATACGACGCCGTCAGCGTTCAGCCCAATGCGGGAAGCCAGGGAGAGTTCGCGGGTCTGCTCGCGATCAGGGCGTATCACCGATCTCGTGGTGATGAAGAACGCACCGTGTGCCTCATCCCGTCGAGTGCCCACGGAACGAACGCGGCTAGTGCTGTCATGGCGGGGATGGATGTTGTCGTTGTCTCCTGTGATGAGGGCGGCAACGTCGACCTCGCTGATGTCCGAGCCAAAATCGACGATGTAGGCGAACGGCTCGCAGCGATCATGATCACCTATCCCTCGACTCACGGTGTCTTCGAAGCCGAGGTGCGGGCCTTGTGCGACACAGTCCACGCTGCGGGTGGGCAGGTCTACATCGATGGCGCCAATTTGAACGCCCTCGTAGGCCACGCCCGCCCTGGCGATTTTGGTGCCGACGTCAGTCACCTGAATCTTCACAAGACCTTCTGCATTCCACACGGAGGCGGCGGGCCCGGTGTCGGGCCGATTGGCGTCCGAGCTCACCTGGAGCCGTTCTTGCCTGGGGATCCGCTCGGTGATGACAGCCCAGTCGGCGCGGTTGCCGCATCTCAATACGGCTCAGCTGGCATTCTGCCGATCTCATGGATGTACTTGGAGATGATGGGCGGGGCGGGCCTAACTGCAGCCACCACGGTGGCGATTGTTGCCGCTAACTACGTTGCATCTCGTCTTGATCCGTACTTCCCCGTTCTCTACAGCGGGGTAGGAGGACGTGTTGGCCACGAATGCATCGTTGATGTTCGCCCGCTCACCGCCGAAACTGGAGTGTCGGTCGACGATGTCGCCAAACGTCTGATGGATTACGGCTTCCACGCACCGACGATGAGCTTTCCGGTTGCTGGGACTCTCATGATCGAACCGACCGAGAGCGAAACGCTTCGTGAGCTCGACAGGTTCTGCGATGCGATGATCGCTATCCGTGGTGAGATCGATCGTGTTGCCGGAGGCGATTGGGATATCGAGGAGAGCCCCCTGCGATATGCCCCCCACACCGCTGACGAACTTGTCGGAGACTGGGATCGCCCATACCCTCGCGAGCTCGGAGCATTCCCGCTCAACTCGCTGCGGGCAGCGAAGTACTTTCCCCCGGTTTCGAGAATCGACAACGCCTTCGGCGATCGAAATCTGGTCTGTTCTTGTGAACCGCTGGAGGCTTACGCCGCGCAGGCACAGTAGGTTGTCGCCTTATGGCCATCGACGATCGTTCCGATCCCCTCTCGGACATGTTCACACTCTTCGCTGCACCGCTCGCTGGCACTATCCGCTCCGTTGAACAGTTCCGCAAGGGTGTTGACGAGTTCTTGGCCGGAGTTGAGAACTTCAATCGGACGATGGAAAACCTGAACGACACGTCCGAACGGATCAATCTGCTTCTCCAGGACGTCGAGGAGCCGATTCGAGCCACGATCCCACAGGTAACTCGGACGGTGAAGGCTGCCGACGAAGTGATGCAGGCTGTAAGCGGACCGGCTCTTGCGGTTGCTCCAGGGCTGAACCGACTCGCGAACACACTGTCCAACCCCGCGTTCGAGCAACTCCCGAATCAGATTGCTCAGTTCTCCGAGATTCTCGGCGAGATCTCCACGCGTCTCGGGCCGCTGACGCAGCTTGCAGGGTCGGCGGGCGGCCTACTCGGTGGCCTCCGGATCCCCGGCACTCCCGCTCCCCGGCCCCCTGCTGACCCTGATCCGACGCCGGTGGTTCAGATCACTACCACGAAGAGGACGGTCGCCAAGAAGGCCACCGTCAAGAAGCCTCCTGCGAAGAAAGCGGCCGCGAAGAAGTCTGCGTCTAGAAAGACGACGGAGAAGTCGGCGTCTGAAGAGACGACAGAAAAGGCGGAGCCGAAAGAGACCAAAGCGAAGACGAAGACGATCAAGGCAAAGCGCAAGCCGGCCAAGAAGGCTCCGGCCTCGAAGCGAACGGCCGCCAAGAAGTCCAAGTCATAGTTCGCGTAGCACTCCGCACCCTCGATGCTGTGAGCAATGAGAGCGCCTGCTGCGTGCATTGCTCACAGAGATCTCCGGCTTAGAGGTGTTGTGAGCGATGACGGCGCCTGGTGCGTGCATTGCTCACACTGTTGGTGGGAGTCAGGTGACGAATGGGGTGGCGACGACGCGACCGGGGAGATCTTTACCACGCACGTCGATTGTGACTTCCTGATCTTCTTCGGTGGTCGGTGGCAGGAACCCCAACGCGATTCCGTGGCCAAGGATCGGTGAAAAGTTCCCGCTGGTGACCTCGCCG
>JADWMG010000199.1 GCA_015767405.1 Actinomycetota bacterium | reverse complement strand
TTGGGCCAGAGGGCGGTTGGTCACCGAGCGAACTCGATGCGGCCCGAGAGCAGGTCGATTTGGGCTCGAACATCCTTCGGACGGAGACCGCCGCGATCGCAATAACCACACTCTCCGTGGCCTTTGAACGCTGACCGTCTATCATTTGGGTCGAATTCAGGGTAAAGTTGGCCGTTCGGCGGGCGGAACCGCTCTGGTAAGAATCGAAATTGCAAGGCGGAACACAAATATGACTGCACTAGAGGTTGACACTCCCACGGCATACAGCCGGCAGGTTGGTGAGCGGCTGCGCGTCATTCGCAAGCAGAAACGGCTCTCGCTGCAAGAGGTCGAGGCTCAATCCGATCAAGAGTTCAAAGCCTCGGTTCTGGGGGCCTACGAGCGAGGTGAAAGGGCACTTTCCGTCCCCAGGCTCGATCGCCTTGCGCAGTTCTATGCCGTCCCCGTCGAACAACTCTTGCCTCGCGAAGTCACTGGCTCCGAGGCCACTGCTGCGCTTGCCTCGCCATCCAACAAGAAGCTGGCCATCGATGTTGCCAAGCTCGTGCAATTGAGTGGCTCGCCGTTCGAGATGCTGGCACGCTACCTGCGGCTGATCCAGGTGCAGCGCCAGGACTTCAACGGCCGAGTGATCACGGTGCGCGGCGACGACACGCGGTCGATCGCCGCGATGCTCGACGTCCCGGTCGACCAGGTTGCCGACCGTCTCGCCGCGCTCGATCTGGTCTTCATCCCCGCGGATTGACGTCGCCCGGCGGTTGACTGTCGCCATGGCCGGGTTCGGGGTGTACATCCACATCCCGTTCTGTGCATCAAAGTGTGACTACTGCGCTTTTGCGACATGGACTGATCGCGATCATCTCATCGCAGCGTATGTCCAGTCATTACGTGCCGAGATCCGGCTCGCCGTCGAGGCTGGTATGCCCGCGGCGGAGACGGTGTTCGTAGGCGGCGGAACTCCGACACTGCTCCAGCCAGCCGACCTTGCGTCTGTCCTGGAGGTAATTCCAGTCCGGCACGGCGCAGAGATCACTGTCGAGTGCAATCCCGATGATGTGACTCCGCTTCATATGCAGATGTATTCCGAAGCTGGTGTCAATCGGGTGAGCCTTGGGGTGCAGTCGATGTCGAACCATGTGCTTTCTGCGCTCGGCCGCACCCACGATCCGCTCAATGTTGAACAAGCTGTGGCGATGATTGTCGACTCGGGTATGCCGTCGTTCAACATTGACCTGATCTATGGCGCTGTGGGGGAGTCGTTGAGCGACTGGAGGCACACTGTCGAATCGGTGCTGGCCTTCGATCCACCACACATATCGGCTTACGGGCTGACGGTTGAGGCAGGTACGCCACTCGCTGCTCAAGCCGACCGGCACCCGGATGACGACGATCAGGCCGACAAGTATGAACTGGCGGATGACCTGCTGACGGCAGCGGGCTTGGAGAACTACGAGGTGTCGAACTGGTCTCGGCCCGGACACGAATCAGTTCACAATTTCCTCTATTGGAATCAGGATGACTACAGGGGTTTCGGTTGCGCTGCTCATTCCCACGATGCGGGCCGCCGTTGGTGGAACGTTCGTACCCCGGACCGCTATGTCGAACTGATCGAGCGAGGTGAGTCGGTAGAGGCTGCATCCGAGACACTGGACAGTGACAGTCGTCGGCGTGAGGGCCTACAACTGGCCTTGCGCACACGTCACGGAGTGCAGCGCGGGGCGTTTGACGAGGCAACTCTTGAGCTGCTCGACGGGCTCGTCGTGCCTCACCCGGACGAGGTCGACCGAGTTGTGCTCACGCGTCACGGACGATTGATGGCCAATGACGTGACAACTAACCTTCGAGATTGAAGCGAGTTGCCGCGCTAGACGCCCTCGCCAGGTGCAGCCACTGTGGCGAACAACTCTGGGAATACTTTCGCGACCTTCGCGGTGAGGTAGTCGCCGTACATTCCATTCCACGCCTGGACATCCTCCCCATCCCATCGTTCAGTGGAGTGGTCTTCGGTGGCCTGTCCCCGGAAGGGGAGCGTCGGCACGGTTGCGGTCCATGATGGGTCGAAGAAGTACGGAAACGAGAGCCGGCTCTCTCCGGACATGTTGCGAACTCGGTGTGGGGTTGACCGGTACTGCCCACCGGTGAGGCGTTCGAGCATGTCGCCCAGGTTGCAGATTAGAACCCCGGGTGTGGGAGCAACATCAATCCAACTCCCGTCGAGGCGCTTCACCTGGAGACCGCCGTGGTGGTCTTGGGCGAGCAACGTCAGTAGCCCGTAGTCGGTGTGCTCGCCGACGCCCCACGCTCCATCATTTGTGGTCTCGGTCGAAGGCCGTGGTGGGTAGTGGAAGATCCGAAAGAGCACGGTTGGGTCGTCAGTGAGATTCTGAGCGAACCAGTCAGAGGGGATGCCAAGGCCACGAGCGATCCCGCTCATCACTGCGTCGGCGACCGTCCGCATGGTCGCTAACCACTCGAGGACCGTGTCGCGCAAGACTGCTTCCCCGGCGGGGAACTGATTGGGGCCGTGCAGTGCTGTTTCCGCAGCGACCCGCGGATGATCTGGCGGATGTTCGAGCCCGAAGTAGATGCCCTCTTTTCGATCCGGTATGCCCGAAGTGAGTTCGCCGCCGACGGGGAACCAACCGCGCCAGGCGCTGCCCGCCTTGGACATTGCGATCTCGGCTTTGGTCTGTTCTGAGCGATCGAAGAAGTCCTGAGCGGCAGTCTCGAGTCGGTCTTGGAGCAACGGGTCCACACCGTGTCCGATGATCGAGAAGAAGCCGTTGGTACGGCAGGCTGCATCGATCTGCCGCGCAACTGCGGCGCGGACGTCGGCTGTTGCATTCGGGTTGAGCAGTGGTGCGATATCAATCGTCGGAAGATCTGCGTCAGGGCTTGCGACTGGACTCACACCGGCCATCGTACGACGTGGCTACGCATGCTCTGCCCGGGCGGGTCGGGCGTTACCACGACCCGGACGGGGTTCAAGTGCCGCCCAAGACTTCATCGGCAAGGCCCGGGTAGACGCTCTGGCAGGCGTGGAGAAGGCTCTCGAGTTTCATCGCGGCAGATTTTGACCCTTCCACTTTGAGCTTGCGAAAGAGCAGCGCCCGCCCGAGGGGAAGTGTGCCGAGGAGCAGGTCATGCATCGTGTTGCAGCTGAGAGTTGCCGTAAGGGAGGCCTCGAGCGGCTGTGATCCGAAGGAGGTTTGCACTGGCTTACCCCGACCATCGACCCATAGCTCGACGTCGGGCTGCTTCAGACGAAAACGGATCACCATCTGTTGCTCGACGAGCGGATCCATGCCATCGGGATCGTCGGTCGCGATCTGGTCGAACATCCGGGTGTAGAGATCTTCGAACTGTGGGGCGTCTCGGTAGACCTGACTCACTTGGCCTTCCTATCAGTTCGCTGGCGGTGATGTCGATGGATGGCGGTGGTGGCTGAGCTCACAACTGGTATCGTACGACGCTGCTACGGGCGCGTAGCTCAGTTGGTTAGAGCGCTACCATGACACGGTAGAGGTCCCGGGTTCGAGTCCCGTCGTGCCCACAGAAACACCTGTTGACCAGGTGTTTCGTCATGAGAATCACCACCACATAGTAACGGCAGGCCCCGTTGGGGCCTCTACCATTCAGGAACGGTGAGATGAGTGAACTCATGGCGTACGCCGACGATCTGCGCATTCGAGGATTCGCCGATTCGACGATCTACAACTACACACGAATGTTGAAGCTCGTCGAGTTCGAACTGCCCGGCACCCGACGCGACGTCAAGGCCTGGCTCAGCATGCGAGGACGGACCGTGTCGATAGCAACGTTGTGCTTCGACCTGCGAGCACTCAAGTCTTACTCAGCATGGTGGGCTGAGGAATCCGGCCAAGACGATCCGCTCGCAGCGATGCCGTTCCCCAAGCAGCGCACCCCACCACCGGGACGCATAGCTGACGAGGACGATGTCCACGCAGTGTTGCGAGAGTTGCGGCAGTGGCGCAGCCACCCCAACAACATCCGTGACTACGCCATCGTTGCCACATTGCGCTACACCGGCATGCGTCGCAGCGAACTGACTCGCCTCAACGTCGACGACATCGACTTCGACGCCAAACGCATCACCATCGCAGCCGGGAAGAACGGCGAGGGGCGCATCGTGCCGCTGCACGCCGAGGCAGGGCGGGCTATCCGCCGTTACCTCACTAGCGTTCGCGACACACACCGTCACAGCGACCTCGCGCAGCTGTGGCTCGGCCGAGACGGTGCGCTGCGAGCGGACTCGATCAACAAGATCTTCAACCGGGTGAGTGCACTCGCCGAACTCGACCACCCGCTTACGCCGCACCAGTTCCGACGACTCCTCGCCAAGACCTGGGCTGTCGAGGGCGGCTCTGACGACCTGTTGATGCTCATCGCCGGGTGGCGCTCATTCACCATGGTCGCCCGCTACCGGGCCGAAGCGGGTGTCGAACTCGCCAATCTCCAATACGACAAGATCTTCGAAGACAAGAACCCGCCGAGGAAATACAAGCTGAAGCGGGGACGACCGTCGGCCGCCTAAGTGCCACGACCTCCGAGTGGGAAGCCTGTCTCGTCGGCATGGCCTACTCGCAGA
>JADWMG010000198.1 GCA_015767405.1 Actinomycetota bacterium | reverse complement strand
GGTGAGTTGCCCGCTGTACTCGCTTGCTAGTTCCGGGTCGAATAACAAGCCCCAGGTCGGTTCGAAGTCTGTTCCGACCACGGCTGTGTTCAGTGCGATGCCGGTAGTACCCCACTGATATGGAGCAGAGAATTCGTTACCGGGATCGTACGAGGGATCCGTGAAGTCATCTGAGAGATTGGACAGGTTCGGGATGGCCTCGTGGTTGAGCGGCTGAACGTCGCCAGCCTCGATCATGATGCCGGTCATGTAGCTCGACGGGACAATGATGTCGAAACCGGAGTTGCCCGCGGAAATGATGGGTTGCATTGCTTCGTTGGAGTCGTAGCTGTCCATCGATACGCCAATACCGAACTCCTCCGAGAAGGCATCGAGTTCTTCCGGGTCGATGTACTCCGCCCAGTTGAAGATCGCGAGGTCGCCATCGGTCTCGCCGACTTCGCAGCTCGCCTGTTCAGCGGCCCCGTCGTCGTCGCTGCCGCACGCTGCAGCAACGACAGAGATGGCGACAGCTGCTGAAATCATCCGTCGCAAATGTCTGGTCTTCATTGGGTCTCCTTCTGTTGTATGTGGATTGCGAGTGGTCCCGCCTCCGGTGGTTTATGGCTCAGGCGCTTCCCCAGTTGTAGGTCTGCTTCACCAAGCTGAGATAGGTGAGGATCTCGAGAACTCTGATCCCGTCGACCGGTCTGATCTGGTCGTTGACGATGTTCACGAACTGCTCTTGATCGGCACAGAACACCTCGACGAGGAGGTCGTAGCGGCCAGCGGCGATCACGACATAGTCGACCGCTTCGATCTTGGCGAGTTGAGTGGCAACTTCGCGGACATCGGTGTCTACGTTGATGCCCACCATGGCCTGGTGCCGCAGACCGACCATTGTGGGATCGGTCACAGCCACGACTTGCACGACGCCCCGCTCAAGCAGTTTGTTCACTCGCTGACGCGTAGCTGCCTCGCTCAGGCCCACGCGTGGCGCGAGGGTCGCGAATGCCAGTCGACCATCGATCTGAAGCTCCTCGATGAGCGACTTGTCGACTTCGTCGAGGCCATGCAGGGAGTTCATTGACCCACGGCCACGTTGGCGCATTTTGTTCCGAGCGACTTCAATTGTCCCCATTTTTGTCTGTCAGAATCCCGGTCTGCTGTGTACCGATTCAACAGTATTGCAGCATGGAACGCAACTGATCCAATCGTTGCTCCACAAGGGACAGCGTAATCCGTTGAAGAATTGCGTTTGCTCGACATCTTTGCATCGGTCAGGATGAGTCGATGAAGGAGCTTCCAGAAAGTGCTCAGGTTGTCATCGTCGGCGGTGGGGTGATCGGGTCGAGTGTGGCCTACCACCTCGCCAAACTTGGATGGACCGACGTCGTTCTGATCGAGCAGAGCAAGCTCACGTCCGGTACGACGTGGCATGCGGCAGGTCTGGTCGTGTCAGGGGGCATGACCACCGAGACATCTGCTTGGATGGCCAAGTACACCCGCGAGTTGTACGAGAACCTAGAAGACGAGACCGAACTCTCCACCGGATTTCGGCCCGTCGGTTACATCCAAACGGGGTCGTCTGCCGACAGGATCGACAAGCTTCGCCGAGAGGCGGACTTCTTGAGATGTATGGGCATTGAACGAGAAGAGATCTCCCCGGCCGAGGTTCAGGACATGTGGCCACTCCTCGACACGAGCGACATGATCGCAGGCTTCTACACAGCCAACGAGGGACGGGCTGACCCGGCCAACTGCGCGATGTCTCTCGCGAAGGGCGCGCGGATGGGCGGGGTGCGAATTGTCGAAGACACCGCGGTCGTCGGATTCACTATGGCGCGTGATGGGTGTGCAGACCTCTCGCGGCGAGATCGGATGCGAGCACGTCGTCAACTGTGGCGGAATGTGGGCCCGCCAGATCGGAGCGATGGCCGGCGTAGCGGTGCCGCTCCAGGCTGCCGAGCACGCGTACATGATCACCGAGCAGATCGAGTCAGTCTCGCGGGATATGCCAATTCTCGAAGACCCCGACCGGTTCGCGTATTACCGCGAGGAGACCGGGGCGCTGATGCTGGGGCTGTTCGAGCCACTCGGAGCGCCGTGGAATGTCGACAGCATTCCTGACAACTTCAGCTTTGGTGAGATCCCCACCGACTGGGACCGACTCGCGCCCTTCTTGGAACTGGCGATGGAACCACTCCCGATTCTCCGAGACGTGGGAATCCGCAAGTTCTTCACTGGTCCGGAGAGCTTCACTCCGGACAACGGGTCGCTCATGGGGCCAGCACCCGAGGTGGAGAATTTCTGGGTGGCTGCCGGATTCAACTCTCTGGGCATCCTGCTCGGCGGTGGCGCCGGCAAGATCATGGCACATTGGATTGCCGAAGGGACTCCACCGGTGGATGTCACGGAGGTCGACATCGCTCGGGTGCATCCGTTCCAGACCACTAGGCGGTTTCGTGAAGATCGCACGGTCGAACTGTTGGGGCGACTGCACTCGACCGGATCGTGGCCGCACGCGCAGCCGGCGCGAGCTCGTGACGCCCGGCGGTCTGTCCTCCACGACCGCATGGTCGCGGCTGGAGCCCATTTTGGCGAATCTTCCGGGTGGGAGAACACCGAATGGTTTGCGCCGTTGGGAACGGAGATCCCTTACGAGGCGTCTTATCGGAGGCCTGGATGGTGGGAGTACCACGAGGCCGAGCACCACGCCACCCGCAACGACGTGGCGTTGTACGACATGTCTTCGATGTCCGACATTCTCGTAGAGGGTCCCGATGCCGAGCGCATTCTCAATCGGTTGGGCGGCAATGACGTGGCCGTGGAACCGGGAACGTGTGTGTATACGCAGTGGATGAACCGCGGCGGCAAGATTCTCGCCGACGTTACGGTGACTCGATTGGCCGAGGATCGTTATATGGTCGTAGTCGCCGAGGGATTCCAGCGGCGAGTTGAAACCATGTTGCGTCGAGCCGTGCAGGCGGATGACCGTATGTGGATCACCGATGCCACGTCGGGCTTGACCATGTTGAGCGTTCAAGGTCCGAAGTCAAGGGCACTGCTCTCGCGAATCACCGACGCCGAACTCTCCAACGAGGCCTTTCCGTACTACACCGCTCAGCAAATTGATTTGGAGTACGCGCTCGGATGGGCATTCAGGATGAGCTTTGTCGGTGAACTGGGCTGGGAGCTGTACATACCGGCCGAGTTCGCGCTCGGTGTGTACGACTCACTGGTGAGGGAGGGCGAAGAGTTCGACCTGGCCCATGCCGGAATGGCAACTCTTGAAAGCACTCGCACCGAAGCGGGCCGCAAGGACTATGGGCTCGACATGGAGAACACGGATTCGCCGCTCGAAGCTGGTCTCGGATTCGCCGTCGATTTCGACAAACCGGGAGGATTCGTGGGGCGTGATGCTCTGCTCGCCGATAAGGAGGCTGGTCCACCTCGGCGCCGACTGGTCCAGTTCCTTCTCGAAGGTGCTGATCAACTCCTGTTCGGTGAGGAACCGATCTTCCGAAATGGACAGCGGGTGGGGTATCTCCGATCCGGGAACTACGGGCACACCCTGGGCGGTGCAATGGGATTTGGATATGTGGAGAGCGAGGACGGGATCACGCCGGCAGACATCCGAGAAGGGTTATTTCAGATCCAGGTGGCAGGGGAGCTCGTTCCCGCCAAGGCGTCGCTCCGGCCGATGTACGACCCGAAGGGCGAACGCGTTCGGATGTAGAGCACTGTTCTCGGCATCAACAGCGAACAGGATGGGACCCGATTTGTCCGGGGAACCCTGACTTCTTGGTGGTCGTGCCCGGCGTCGATCCGGGGACCTTCCGCTTTTCAGGCGGACGCTCTGCCAACTGAGCTACACGACCGTATTCATTTGTCGAGCCTTCGGCCGACGTACTGGTCTCCCAGAACAGAAGAACCACTTGCCACAGTTCTGTGACAAGTGGTCCCTGTTGCGGTCCCGACGGGATTTGAACCCGCGACCTCCGGCTTGACAGGCCGGCGTGAACTCCAGACTTCACCACGGGACCAGATATGTAAACGCTCTCGCTTTGCACCCCCAACGGGATTCGAACCCGTGCCGCCACCTTGAAAGGGTGGTGTCCTAGGCCACTAGACGATGGGGGCCTGTTGGGCATGGCCTCTTCTCGTTGAGAGCGATCAGAATCTAACAGCAGTCGTAGCGCAATCCTCCAGGGGAATTTTCGCGTACGATCGACGTGATGTCGCTGAGTCCCGCAAGAGGTTTGGTTGGCGGCGCGATCGGTGCCGGATATCTCATCGGTACTTTCCCGACGGCCGCAATGGTTGCGCGGCGAGCTTCGGGTGGAACGGTCGATCTACGCGAGGCCGGTAGCGGCAACCCAGGTTCCGCAAATGCCCTCAGCGTGCTCGGAGCGAAGGCCGGTGCGGCGGTGTTAGTGGGAGACATTGGCAAGGGAGCCGTGGCATGCGGGGTCGGTGCCCTGATCGCTGGGCCATCTGGGGCGCATCTGGCCGGCACTGCGGCCGTTGCTGGGCACTGCTATCCGGTGTGGACCGGATTCAAAGGTGGGAAGGGCGTGGCCACCAGCGTCGGGCAGTGTCTGGTCACGTTTCCGGCGTACTTCCCGATCGACGTAGCGGTTGCCGTAGCCACCGCGGCTAGCCCGCGTTGGAAGCAACGTGCATTTGCCGCAACCCTTGTCTCGAGTACGTGCTGGACTCTCGGCTCAGTGGTGTGGTGGAAACGGAACTGGCCAAACGCTTGGGGACCGCGACCGACGTCGCTGCTACCGCTGGCATCGCTGCTCAGTTCTTTGATGATCATCAAGCGGTTTCTCGATTCCAACTCGTGAACATTGGCGCAACCTGCGTCACAGAAGCGGTCGTTTGGGAGGCTGTCTGCGATCCTCTGGATGATGATTGGACTCGTTGTCGATTCGAATAGCCAGCTGCCGGCGCGGCTCGCTCGTCGCCTTGGCATCACCATCGTGTCCCTGACGGTGCAGGTCGATGGCGTCGACTATCAGGAAGGCATCGATCTCAACGCTGATTCGTTCTACGAATTCTGGTCGGGCGGTCACTCGCCGACCATCACTACTAGTCAGCCCTCGCCAGGAGCGTTCTCGACGGCCTATGAGTTGCTTGTCGAATCCGGTGCGACCGAGATCCTGTCAGTGCATGTTTCTGAATCGATGAGCGGGACGCTGAATTCGGCGCGTCTCGCGGCTGCGTCCGCATCGGTGCCCGTTCGGCTGGTTGACACGAACACCGCGAGCTTTGGGATCTCCTGCTGTGCACTTGCAGCCGTTGATGCGATTCGAGACGGAGCTGACTTGGAACAGGCAGCGGCGGTTGCGGAGCAACGCGCGGCAACGGTCGGGACGGCCTTCGTCGTTGGTGCTCCATGGTTGGTGGAAAGCTCGGGTAGGGCGGACGGGGTGGACGTCCATGGCGCAGCGGCAGAGGGCATACCCGTGTTGGCGATGACCGGAGGGGATCTCGAGGTACTTGCCACGGTCAATTCGCTGGAAAGTGCCGTTATCTCGATGACGAACTACGCGCTGACTCGCTGCGCCGTCGTTGGTGCTGGCGGGCACATAGCGGTCGGAACGTCTGATGCGTCGAGCCGCCCAGTCGCGGAGGCGCTGACCGAGGCGCTTACCGGGCGCCCTGCTGTGACCGACATCGTGCAATATCGCATCGGTCCGAGTATCGGCGCCCACACCGGCCCAGGCACGTCCGGTCTTTTCGTTTACTGAATCAGTCGAGCTGTTAGCGATTGACGCAGTGGGTGCACGCATTGCTCATGGCGGGAGTGCTGTTGGTCGTGTCGTGAGCGATGTGCGCAGTGGGTGCACGCATTGCTCACACTGTCAGGTCGCGAAGGTCTCCAGTGCCTCGTTGACGGACGTGTCGATCACACCGTGTTCCTGGGCGACAGCATCGAGCCATTTGGGACGAAACACGCTGCAGACCGCAATCGGTTCGTCCAGATCCGATCCGGCGAGGGCTAGCCGCACGAACGACGCCGCATAGTCGGGCGGCCGCAGATCTCGGCCAAGCTCGATCAGTGCGTACGGATCTGGCACGGAGTCGGAGGCGGGCAGCCGAAAGAAGTTCTGCGACGTCGGACCGGTCGGCCCCCCTGCCAGGCCAGGACCGTCGTCGAGGACTGCTCCGTGGACCTGCGATGCTCTGGCGCCGGCGAGTTGAAGAGCTATGTATGCCCCGAGGCCACGCCCGGCGACCGTGATGGTGTTGTCGTTGCCCTCGTCCACCAGTGCGGCGAGAGCGGCGTCGGCGTCACCAAGCAACAGTTCGGCGGTGTAACCGCCGCCGCGGGGGATGGTCGATTCGCCGTGTCCGGTGAAGTCCAGTGCGGCGATGGACCCTGGCCAGGGTTCCGCCCACTTCGGCACGGTCATCGGGGCGGTTGTCGATGCTGTCATGACGGGTCTCCGAGGAAATCGAGCACCATTTCGCCCACAAGCGCAGGCTGCTCGATGTGCACGAAATGACCGACGTCATCAAGAACCTCGCAGCGACCGAGCGTCGGCATGTACGGCTGAACCTTGCGGGGCGGTGTTCCCCAACCCATTTCTTCCATCTCGTTGCCGAGAATGCCGAGGAACGGCATCGGAAGGCCGGGCAGGCGCATCAGTGTCCATTCGGGACGCCACGGTCCGAATCCACCGAACCGCATGGACGGGTCGATCTTCCACCGCCATCCGTCTTCTGACTCGAAGCCGCCGGCGGTCACGAGCCGCTCCAACCATCCGATCGGGAGTCTCGGGTTCATTCGTCCTCTGCGTTTTGCCAATTCGTCGATGGTCCCTGGACGGCGCTGCGCCGTTGAGGTCTTTCGACGATGGTCGAGCCACCCCGAGATCTCGTCGTCCATCATCTTGGTTCTTTCATGTTCGGCAATGTCGGGGATCCGTCGCTTGTACGGGATGCCGTCCATGTTGACGAGATGTGTGAAACGGAACGGCTGTGCATCGGCGAGCTGTGTCATCAGCGCACCGCCCTTGGAGTGTCCGATAACAGGAAGGGCTTGACCCGGGCTTACGTGATCAAAGATCGCGAGGGCATCGCGCATGTCGGCATCCCACGAATACAACTCGGCGTGTTCGCTGTCGCCGTGCCCTCGTTGATCCCAGCTCACTACGCGCCAACCACCGTCGGCCAGCTTGGGGGCGAACAGGTCGAAGGTGCGTGCGAAGTCGAATCCGCCGTGCACGAGTAGGAGAGGAGGAGCGTCTTCGGCTCCCCATTCGTGGACCGCAAGCCGCAGGCCATCCGCGAGCAGG
>JADWMG010000048.1 GCA_015767405.1 Actinomycetota bacterium | reverse complement strand
GGTGGTTGACCCCGCCACCTACGAAGAGTTACCCGAGCGGCACGTCGGCGAACTCCTTATGCGGGGAACTTCGGTTACTCCCGGGTACTACAAGCGCCTCGACGCAACCGCGTCGTTGTTCCGTGATGGCTGGCTCTGTACCGGCGATCTGGCTTACCTGCTCGGAGGTGAACTCGTGCTCTGCGGGCGCATCAAGGATGTCATCATCGTTGGCGGCCGCAACGTTTTCCCCGAAGACATAGAGCGTGCCATCGGTCCTCTTGACGGGGTACGTGCCGGCAATGTGATTGCGTTCGGTATCGAGGGGTACAAGGGTAAAGAGACCGTCATTGTGGTCGCCGAAGTACGCACGAGTGACGACCCTGGATCGCTGACGGATATCCGCGAGCGAATCCATCACCGCACGCTCGAAGTCTGCGGCCTCCCTCCGCGTGATGTAATCCTGGTCGCCCCCAGCACTCTTCCGAAAACTTCGAGCGGCAAGCTGCAACGCGCCAAGTGCCGCGATCAGTATCTGAACGAAGAACTATCCCTAGCGGAGTGATGAGTCTCGCCGCGAGGGGATCGCGAACCTTCCGGTGAGCTTGGGCGCGGACAGGTCGCGCCGAAGCTCACCGCAGCTCAGGTCAGGAGTGGGGCGATGGTTTGGCCGAGGAGGGCGACGCGGCCTTCGATGTGGCCATTGGCCGGCATGTTGACGGTGAAGCCGTCTATGCCGGGCTGGAGGTAGGTGGCGAACTGTTCGCCAACGGAGTCAGGATCGCCCCAGATGAAGTTGCTCATCACAGCGGCTTGGTCTTCCTCTGACATTGCCGCGAGGTCGAGGCCTCGACGCTGGAAGTATGCCGACAGCTCGGCCTTTGCCTCTTCGACCGTCGGCGCGATGCATGCCGTCTTCTGCCACGAGACCGTGAGGTCGGAGCGATCGCGCCCTAGGGCCTCGCAGTGGCCGGCCAACGCCTCGAGTTTGCGATCGATGTCTGGGGGAGGGCAGATGATGTTCGATTCATCGGCGTACTGGGCGACCATCCGCAGCGTCTTCTTCTCGCCGCCCCCACCAATCATCACCGGGATGTGTGATATTGGAGGTGGTTCGTTGATCGCCTCGACGACGTTGTAGTGCTTGCCAGCCAGTGTCGGGCGTTCGCCGCGAAGCATCGGGATGACGATCTGGAGCGCCTCTTCCAACTTCTCGAACCGATCGGTGAAGGTTCCGAACTCGATGCCGAACGAATCATGTTCCTGCTCGAACCATCCCGCTCCTATACCCAATTGGGCGCGTCCTCCCGAGACGATGTCGAGCGTGGTTACGGTCTTCGCGAGCACGGCCGGGTTGCGGTAAGTGTTACCTGTTACCAGCGAGCTGAGCCGAACATTCTTGGTCTCTCGGGCGAGCGCGGACAACAGCGTGTAGCACTCGAGCATGTACTGGTCGGGCTCGCCGAGCATTGGTAACTGGAAGAAGTGGTCCATCACCAGGACGGTGTCGAAACCTGATGTGTCGGCCTCGCGAGCCTGGGCCGCCACATTGTCGAACAATTCGGCAGGGCCGACTCCGGGATAGGTGAAGTATGGCATCTGGTACCCGAGGCGAGTCATACAATGGATTAGAACACTGTACTAACCCATTGTCAAGCTTCATCAACGCGGTCGGCGCATCGCCGCCTCGGATAGCGCGAAGTCGCTGTCATCAATCCTATGCTCGGTCGGAGTATGAGTCGCGGCTGGGATGATCGTCAAGAGCGCACGAGGGCCGAGGTGCTATCTGCTGTTGGCGACATTGTTGCCGAAGATGGCCTCGACGGCCTGACGATGCGCAAGCTTGCCGATCGTGCGGGCGTGGCCGTTGCCACGCTGTACAACCAGTTCGGAGACCGTGCCGGAGTCCTCGTCGCCTTTGTGAGCCACGGTCTCGATCAACTGGAAATGGAACTCGACGAACAACCAGCCGCGGGTCCGATCGATACGACTCGAGCGTTGTTTGCCGGACTCGACGAAACGATCGGTGCATCCGTCGATGTGTGGCGCCCTGTTCTGGCAGCAGTGAAGTCCGGCCCGCGTTTCGACAGCATGGGAGCTGTTGGCGACCGAATCGTCCGCTCGATCGAGAACGATCTGGCAAAGGCCGCCGCCGAGGGGATGTTCATCGCCGAGTGTGATACTGCTCGCCTGGCAAAGCATCTCTTCGTTCAGCGCATGCGGCTCTTGGAGCGCTGGGCACACGGTCAGGTCGACTGGGACCAGTACCGTTCGATGTCAGATCTCTCCACCGAACTGTCACTCGCTGCCGTGCTGGTCGACCCCTACCGCGAACAAGCTGTTCGCCGAGTCGGGATCATTCGATAGGGAAGTACGCATTTCACCTTTCCCCCGGGTCATGGGACACTGTGGGGATGAGCGCAGATGAAGAACCGGAAACCGGATCAGCAACCACCGTGATCTCGCGGCCGATTGGTGAGGTATTCGAGGCAATCAGTGACGTGACACGGATGGGCGAGTGGAGCCCCGAGTGCACTGGTGGCAGATGGATCGACGGTGCAGATGGTCCGGCTGTCGGCGCCAAGTTCGAAGGTGAAAATGTTGCCGCTATGGGGCCGGTGACCCTCAAGAAATGGACAACGACCTCGGAAGTCACCGAGTGCGCGGCGAACGAGACATTCGAGTTCTTGTCTGCCGATTACACCCGTTGGCGATATGACTTCCTCGAGCGTGAAGGGAAAACTGTCGTCACTGAGTCGTTCAGCTACCCGCCGTACGGGGGCTGGCAGGGTTTCGTGTACGGAACCGTGATGCGTCGCAACACTACGATGACCAAGGGTCTTCAGACCACTCTCGACCGGATCAAAGAAGTGCTCGAAGGCTGAATCGCGGCTGTCATCTGAGTATCAGATCATGCTTGTAGTCGCGTCAGACCGACACCGGAACCACTCACCGCTCGCGGAGATCGAATCGTCCGGGCTGCAACCGCCGTTCGAGCATCCTGGTCGCGCAGAGGCAATTCGCGAGACGCTTGCCGCCGACGACTCATTCGAGCTTGTCGAACCTGACGAGTGGGGGCTCGGTCCGATCGAGGCGATTCACGACCCGGGACTCGTGACGTTTCTCGCGCGGGCGTGGGACGATTACCAGGTCGAGCATCCCAACACTCACGACGTGGTCCCGGATCTCTTCGCGATGTCCGGGCTGATGGAAGGTATGGGTGATTTTCCTCGGCGTTCCGTCATCGATCTTGAACTTGGCCGCTGGTGTTTTGAAACGACCACCCCGCTCACGGAAGGGTCCTACGACGCTGCTCGATCGGCGGTCGACGTGGCGCTGACCGCCACCGAAGCGGTGCTCACCGGGGCACGGAATGCCTACGCTCTGTGTCGCCCGCCGGGGCATCACGCGCCAAGTGGGCTTTACGGCGGCTACTGCTTCTTCAACAACGCCGCAATTACTGCCCACCACGTGGCATCGACCACCGGTAGCAAAGTCACGGTGCTCGATGTCGACTACCACCACGGCAACGGTACGCAGCAGATCTTCTACGGCCGCGCGGATGTCCAATACGTATCGCTGCATGGCGATCCCGCGCGTGCATATCCCTACATCACAGGGTTCGGCTCCGAGATCGGCGCTGGCCGGGGGAGGGGCGCCAACCTCAACATCCCTCTACCGGTAGGCGCCGACGACGACGCGTATCTGGTTTCGCTCGGGCGGGCCGCTGATGCGATCTCAGCTTTCGCTCCATCCCTGATCGTGGTCTCGCTCGGAGTGGATGCGTACTACAACGACCCAATTTCCGATCTCGGCGTAACTGCAGACGGATTCCAACGACAAGGCTCCCTCATCTCTGAGTTGAACACTCCGGCGGTGGTCCTCCAGGAGGGCGGCTATGACGTCGAGGCCATAGGCGACAACGTCCGTCGTTGGCTAGTGGGTCTCGGCACCTGAAGACAGCTGATCAAGCTGCTTTGAGAGCCGCCATCACAGCTGCCCATCGGTCGGGATCGCTCGTGTAGGGGGCATAGAAACTGATGCGCTGAATGACGTCGCCGTATCTCCGGGAGAGTTCGGGAGCAATGTCTTCCGGCTCGCCGACGACAGCGAACGTGTTGAGAATCTCGTCGTCGATGAGTGTGCCCATCTTGGCCCACTCACCTTGCTTCGAGAGCGCATTTAGCTCGTCCTGGAGGCCTCCCCAGCCGTGGATGTCGAGCACGCCGCGGTACGAGGGCGTTGACCCGTAGAAGGCAATCTGCTGGCGCGTTCCTTCCATAGCGGCCTCCATCTCTTCGTCGTTACTCCCCGTCACGACAAAGGAGGGGCCGATGATCTCGAAACCCTCCATCGTTTTGCCCGCTTTGGCGCGGCCTCGCGCGAGTGCAGGAATCGTCACCTCGCGCAGGTAGCGCTCGGTGGTGAAGCCGTGGCAGATGAACCCGTCACACACCTCTCCGGCCACCTCGGTCATCAACGTTCCGACACCGGCGAGGAAGATCTTTGGTGGTCCGAACCCGTCGAGGTCGCCGGCACTCGGCGCGAAAAAGGGCGTCATCAATGTGTGGGTGTAGAACTCGCCTCTAAACGCGAGCTTCTCACCCGTCAGCCATGTGTTCCAGATTGCCCTGATCGCCAGGATCATCTCGCGCATGCGCGGCGCCGGATGGCTCCAGTCCATCGAGAAACGCTTGGTGATGTGCGGCTTGATCTGGCTGCCGAGGCCAAGGATGAACCGTCCGCCTGAATACGCCTGCAGGTCCCAGGCAGTGTTAGCGAGCGTCATGGGGTTGCGGGCGAAAGCGACGGCTATCGACGTGCCGAGCTCCAACTCTTCGGTGTGTTCCGCGGCCAGCAGGAGTGGGAGGAAGGGGTCGTGCGAAGTCTCGGCTGTCCATGCCCCCGCGTAACCGGCGGCTTCGGCGTCTCTAGCGGCCTGGGGAACGTTGCGGAGGTCAGTACCAATGTTTCCGTCGATCTTCATGGAGGAGCACCGTAGTCAGCTCGATCGCCGCGATGTCAGTTCTGGTCACGCAGGAAGCGTTGGATCTCGTCGGCGAGCTCATCGCCTGATTGCATCTCGAGTTCGGGTCCTGGCGTGACTTCATCCTCGATCGTCGCGTCGTAGATCTGTTCCAGCTGATGCAGCATCGATTCACGTTCAGCGTTGTCGCTGATCGATTCGTCGATCCGTTGTCTCTGGGGTTCGACCTCGGCCCTGAGGCCCTCAGCTGCCAGCGTGATGCCGGTGACCTCTGCAAAACCATCGAGCAGCGCAACGGATGACGCCGGGTAGGGCATGGCAGCCACGTAGTGAGGAACCTGTACCCAGAGTCCGAGAGTCGGGATCTTGCGAGCATGCAGAGCGTGTTCGAGAGCAGCAGCCATGCCGGCCGGTACGTCGACGGAGCTGCGGGCAAATGTTACGTTCGCCAGTACTTCGGTTGACGGCGATGAGCATGAAAGGCGTGCTGAGCGTGTGTGGGGTGCAGCGAACGGGTACGCGCCGAACGCCACCATCTGGGTGACGCCGAGCTCTTCGGAGATGTCGGCCATTGCGCGAGCGAACCGTCGCCAGGCCATATCGGGCTCGGGGCCTGTGAGCAGGAGTACGTCGCGACCCGACGGTGAGCGACCAGCTCGAAGCTCGATCGATGCCCACACGAGATCGGTATTGAGGCCGTCGCGCAACTCCATAGTTGGGCGACGTGCCCGGTAGTCGATGAAGGTGTCGTCGTCGAAGCGCAGAATTGGGCTCGTCTCGCACTCAGAGGACAGCGCATCTGCGGCAGCAGCCCCAGCGCCCGCGGCATCAATCCATCCAGTGAGCATCACGACAAGGATTGGCTCGTGCAGCATCGGCTCATCAGCGAGCCACTCGTAGCCTCCCTCGAGGCTCTTTCGAAGACCGTTATCAGAAGATTCGTCGGACCCGTCGGTCATTTCAGTGCCTCCAGGAATTGCTCGGCGGTCGCCGCGGCAGCGTCGACCTGCAGCTTGAAGGGGTCGAGTTCCGCGACGGAGCGCTCGCCGAGGGCGCCCCCGAGATAGCGCGAGTACACGCCTTCGAGAATGCAAGCGAGTTTCCAGTACGCAAAGGCGATGTAGAAGTCGAGTTGTGAGACATCCCGACCGGACATCTCGGCGTACCGCTCGGCGAGTTGGGCTCGGTTCCAGAATCCGGGTGCTGACGTTGCCGTCCCGCTCCAGGCGGAGTCGGTGTCGTCGGGGCCGTTCCAGTAGACGTGTAGGAGACCGATGTCGGCGAGGGGATCGCCAAGTGTGCAGATCTCCCAATCGAGCACAGCTATGACTTCGCCCGCATCATTGACCATGCAGTTGTCGAGGCGGTAGTCGCCGTGGACGATCGTGGCTGGGCCCTGCTCAGGGATTTGTGCGAGCAGCCCATCATGAACTCGATCGACAGATGGCAACTCGCGTGTCTTGCCCTGATTCCATTGGCCATACCACCGCTTGAGTTGACGGGCGATATATCCCTCGTGTCGCCCGAGTTCGTTGAGGCCGGCGGCCTCCAGGTCGACTCCGTGGATCTTGACCATCGTGTCGACAAGGGACCGGCTGGCGTTGGCCCGCGCTTCTTCAGTCAGTAGCGCTTCTGAAGCTTCGCTGTCGCGGATTACATGCCCGTCGACGAAGCCCATGACGTAGAAAGGTGCATCGTTGACGTCGACGTCTTCGCAGAAGCCCTTGACCGGGGGGACCGGCACATCAGAAGATTGCAGGCCGGACAAGATGCGGTGCTCACGTCCCATATCGTGCGCGCTGGCCAAGACATGGCCCAACGGGGGGCGGCGTAGCACGAAGCGCGAACCGTCAGAGCCCGTGACCTCGAACGTGAGATTGGAGTGGCCGCCAGCGATGGCGTCGAACGCGAACGGTCCAACAGCTCCGTCGACGTTCGCTTCAACCCACCTGCTGACGTTGTCGATGTGGATGCCCTGTATCGAGGTCATGTGAGACCGAGAGTAGCCACGAGTCACCGGTAGCGTTGAGTCCATGGCAGCCATCGACGTCACCGACCAAACGTTCCAGGTCGAGGTTCTCGACAAGTCCAATGAGGTGCCCGTTGTGGTTGACCTCTGGGCCGAGTGGTGCGGGCCATGCAAAACGCTTGGCCCGATGATCGAGAAGGTCGTTGACGAAACGAACGGCAAAGTCGTTCTCGTGAAGATCAATGTCGATGAGAACCCCGGTTTGAACCAGGCATTTCAAGTGCAGTCCATACCAGCCGTTTTCGCCCTCAAAGACGGAGCGGTTGTCGACAGTTTCATCGGCGCCGTGCCCGAACCGACGATCAGGCAGTTCGTCGACTCCCTGGTCCCGAGTGAGACTCAGGCTGCTGTGACCGAACTGATCAATGCTGGCGACGAGGCGAGCCTTCGCTTGGCGCTCTCTACAGATCCCGCCAATGAAGATGCGATTGTGAAGTTGGCCGAGCTCCTCGTTGCCGACGGACGACGCGATGATGCCCTTGCATTGTTGGGCCGTATCCCAGAGTCTGACCGCACCCGCCACGTTGCGGCATTGGCCCGAGTCGGTGACACTCCGATTGACGACGACTACGACGAGCAGCTCACGGCTCTGCTCGGTCAGGTGAAGGATGATGATGTCGCTCGCCAGAAGTTTGTTGATCTGTTGGAGCTGATGGGGCCAGACGACCCTCGCACGGGCGACTATCGCCGCCAGCTCACAGCGCAGCTCTACTAACCCCGCGTCGCTGGAAGAACCTGGCGAGCTGCTCCTGGAATAGGTGCTCAACGTGGCCGTAGCGCGCTCGTAAGTCGTTGCTCGCTGTGCTGTCGGCGAGTTCCACTGGGAGCTGTGGTTCGATTCGTAGGTATCGCAGGCATGTAGCGAGGACTGTGAACGCGGACGTAAGGGCTGAATCGGATGGTTCGTCGAGGTCGAGCAACTTGTGCGTCTGGTCGACTCGGCCCAGAAGCTCGCGCGCCTGCTGATCGAGGGCGTCGAGATCCCACAGTTTGCGGACGAGCTCTTCATCGTCGCCAGTGACGAATCTGCCGAGAGTGAGAGCAACATCGGGTAGGTCGGTGGGGACGTCGAGGTTTGCTGGGCGAAGCCAGGTATCCGGTCGGAGTTCGCCGAGGCGGGCGCCTTGCGCGCGGGACCTGAAGATGCGGCGCTCTGCCAGCGTTCGGCTATCTGACAGAACAAATGCTGTCCACCACTGACCATCCCAGTTCGCGGGCGGGTTGGCCCGGCCTGCATCCTGCTGGGACTGTCGATCGAGGAGGCGTCCGCTGAGTCGGTAGACGCCGTCGTTGCTTTCGAGCTCGCCCCGCGCGGACATGCGGGATAGGGCCGTCCGAACGGTTCCATCTGAAATGCCGAACAGGGCGGTGAAACCGAGAAGTGGGGCAACCGGCATCTCGGGTGGGTGCGAGCCGAGCAGCACCGACAACACGATCGAGCGCGCTCCGAACGGTCGTAGATCGAGTGGGGGGGCCGGGCTGGCCATACGGGAGTTGTTCACAACGATCAGCAAGTGTAACATCCGGGGATGGATCCGCCCCCGACTATCGAGGCATCGAGCGTTGCCGTTCGTTCGATGGTCCCGCCCATCTCAGCGCTTCCCAATGTGCTCCCAACAGAACGCCTGAATGAACGCGGCATGCCGACTCGCGAACTGCGTGACTCCTTACGTCAGATTCCGAACGTCCGTAATGCCTTCACGGTGCTTGGTGTGCTGGCTCAGTCATTCGGAGTTGTCATCGCCGCGGCGTGGATCAACACGTGGTGGGCCTACTTGCTGGCATTTGTCCTCATGGCGCGCGGTCACGTCTGTCTGAGCATCATTTCCCACGAAGCGGCTCACCGCATGCTGTTCACCAACCGTCGGCTCAACGACGGCGTCGGGCGATGGCTCATGTCCTATCCGACGTTTCTGCCCATGCTCGCCTACCGCCGGGCCCATTTCTCCCATCATCGCGACGAGTTGGGCCCTGAGGAACCAGACCTTGCGCTCTACGCGGGATATCCAGTACCCCGAGATTCGTGGCATCGAAAGTTGATTCGCGATGTCGCGGGGGTCAGTGCTTATAAGAACTTCCGCGGACTCTTCAGGGCTGCTCGGAAGGGTCAGCGCGAGGCACTGCAGATTATGGCCGTACAGATTGTCATGCTCGGCGTGTCGATCGCGTTCATGCGCCCGCTCGCGTATGTGGTTTGGGTTCTGTCGTGGGCCACACTCTGGCGAGTTTCCAATCGCGTACGGGCGATTGCCGAGCACGGCGGCATGGAGCGTTCCAAGGATCGGCGGGTGACCACACACGTGATTCGTCAGAGCAGACTTGCCCGCTATTGGATCGTGCCGTACAACACTGGTTGGCATCTGGCCCACCACGCTGACATGGCTGTGCCTTGGCGAAATCTGCCAAAGCTTCACGACGAGCTCGTTCAGTCGGGCTGGGTAACTTCCGAGATCGAGTATCCGAGCTATTGGGCGTTCTGGAGAGCTGCTTCGTCCGGACCGCCGCGCTGACCGGTAGCGTTCCCTTCACCGACTCCCTCCCGTTGACGTTGCGCGCTGCGCACCTACTGGTTGAGGAGGTCAACCGTGGAAAGCCTGTCGAGGCCCACGCCCCCGGAGTCGTTCGGCGATCGAGTCCGCGCGTGGATCGAATGGTTCGGGCTCAGCCGACTTGTTGTGTCGGCGCTCGCTGTGGTTGTTGTGTGTACAGGCGCGTTCTGGCTCGTACGAACGCCGCCGCCACCTATTGAGGCGTCACTGCCCCGTGCCATTGCATCTACCGTTCCGACACCGCTCGTGTCATCGACGACCGCGGCGAACGACGGGGGCGCGGTTGAGGCGCTGACCGTGCACGTTGCCGGAGCGGTGGGGCGCCCCGGTGTGTATCAGCTATCGCCAAACGCGAGAGTGCACGACGCGATTGAAGCCGCTGGAGGAGTGTCTGGGGATGCCGACCCGAACGCGCTGAACCTGGCGGCCGAAGTGGTTGACGGGAGCCGTGTATATGTCCCGGTGGTCGGGGAAGAGGTTCCTGTGGTCGTGGGTGACGTAGCGCCTCCCACTGATTCTGCCCCCGTGATTGTCGACATCAATCAAGCGGTTGTGGCGGAACTCGAGCAACTTCCGGGCATCGGTCCGGCCACGGCCGCGGCGATCGTCGTCGAGCGCGATCGCAACGGTCCGTTTCTCGACGTCGAAGAACTTCAGCGTGTACCCGGAATCGGGCCGGCGAAGATGGATCTGTTGCGTGAGTTGGTTGCGACGTGAGCAGCCGTCTGATCAGAACAGCGAATCACCGATTGAATACGCGGCGATCACCAACGCGGTGCAGGCGCCAAGCCATACCCCGGCGCACAGCCATGCATAGTGACGCCAGAAGTCAGCCCATGTCGCCATCGGATTGCGTGTGGCGCGGCGTGAGGCCAAAACTCCGACCAGCATCCACATCACTCCGGAAAGTGCGATCGCCAGAGGGTAGAGATCGCGGTCGCCGAACGGCGCGCCGGCAGCCAGAAGTGCGGGCGCCGCGCACACCCCGAAGATCAATCCAACCGCTCCGCTCCATGCCGTGTCGAACCACTGCAACGAGAAGTAGGCGATTGCGCCGACGATGCCCGGTACGAGCAACGCCAGGAATGGTCCCAAGAGGCGGATTCGGTTCCGGTACCAGCGGGGTCCTTCGATGAGTGGGCGCGCGTCGGGGCCGGACGTCGGCAGTGGTGGTGGACCTGACGGTGCTGATGTGTACGAAGTCACGCGGCCTACAGGCTACGAGATCCGTGCCCTCGGCGAGCTGCACCATGCGAGTCCTTCCGACTGGGTGATTGTTGTACTCGCAGCAACAACGGTTGCGGCGGTGTGGTCGAGTTCGTTGGCGGTTGCAGCTGTGATTGGCTTCGGGTCGGGTCTGTTGCTCCGGTCCTGGCGGTTGCTCCTCGTTGCGCTGTTGTTGGCATCAGTCGGAGCGGTGCGTTCCGAACACAGCTGGGCGGGCCTCGCCCCTGACAACCTGGGAGTTTTTGGGGGCTGGGCCCGAATCATCGATGACCCGCAGCCCTACTCGTCGAGCACGCGACTCATTGTCGAGATCGAGGGCGAACGATTCGAAGTCTGGTCGCGAGGTCGTGTGCAGCAGCAACGCCTGGGGGAGTTGCGCGGCGGGCAATGGGTGGAGTTCGATGGCATGCGACTTTCGCTGGACGCGGAACGTGCACATCGCGTCGCGTGGCAACACGTAGTAGGCGAATTCGAGGTCGAGTGGGCGGGTGACATCCGGCCCGGATCGGCGGTTGCTCGTGCCTCCAATCGTGTCCGAGCGGCCATCGAGAGGGCCGCCGCGACTCTTCCTGAACCGGACGGGGCCCTCTTCAGGGGTCTCGTAGTGGGTGACGATCGTGACCAACCGCGAGAGATGATCGACAGATTCCGCGCTAGTGGACTTTCCCACCTAACAGCTGTTTCAGGTCAGAACGTTGCGTTCATTCTCGCGGCGTGTGGGCCGCTGTTGGTGCGACTCAGACCGTGGCCGAGATGGGTCGCCACTCTGGCTCTGATTGCCTGGTTCGCAGCTCTCACGAGATTTGAACCGTCAATTGTTCGAGCCGGAGTGATGGCCGGGTTGTCAGCAACCGCCTACTTGAGAGGTAACGAAAGGGCGCCGGTGCGCATCCTGGCGATCGCCGTGGGCGGCCTGGCCCTGGTCGACCCGCTGCTCGTATGGTCGGTCGGCTTCTGGCTGTCGGTTGGTGCGACGGGCGGTGTGATCGTTGTCGGGCCGTGGTTGGCTGCACAACTCGACGCGCTCGGCCCATTTGCTTTGCCGGTCGGCATAACGCTCGGCGCGCAGGCCGGTGTCGTCATACCGAGCGTGCTCGTGTTCGGTCGACTGCCACTTGTCAGTGTGCCGGCAAACTTGCTTGCGGTGCCGGTAGCTGGTGCGGTGATGCTCTACGGGATGCCCGCTGGCCTGCTCTCCGGCTGGATACCGGCAGTGGCTCCAGCAGCCATGTTGCCCGCTCGCTTCGGCACACGATGGGTTGACACTGTTGCAGAAATGGGGGCTCGGCTGGAACCCGACCCTCCGTGGCCACTTGTTGGCTGGTTGGTGATTGCCGTCGTGAGCGGCATCTTTGCGATCAAGGCGGCGCGACGCGATAAGAATCGAGGTCTCCATGACGATCCATCTACTAACGGGTGACGACGAGTCGATTCGCCGAACAGCGGTTCACGACCTCGTAGACGAGTTGGTCGGTGACTCCGACCGGTCGATGATGGTCGACGAGTTCGATGGCGAGGAGTACGAACTGCGGCTGGTTGTCGATGCTGCCCAGACACCTCCATTCTTGACCGAGAAGCGAGTTGTGGTGGCTCGCGGTATTGGTCGTTTCACGACCGAAGATTTGGCTCCGCTGCTCAACTATCTTGCCGACCCTCTGGAGAGTTCCGACCTGGTACTGGTGGCCGGCGGCGGCCGGGTGGCGAAGAAGCTGTCTGACGCGGTGAAGAAGGCCGGGACCGTGCTCAACACGTCGCCTCCGTCGCGGGCAAAGGAGCGGCAGGGCTGGGTAGCTGACCAGATATCAGCGGCTGGGCTACGGATCAAACCGGACGCCGCTGCGCAGTTGGGGCGTTGGTTGGGTGAAGACGCTGGCAGCCTTGACGGAATTTTGGCGACGCTGAACAGCACGTTTGGTGCAGACCACGCTCTCACCTTCGCCGAGATCGAACCGTTTCTCGGCGAGGCGGGTGGGGTGCCGCCATGGGATTTCACAGATGCGCTCGACGCGGGAGACACAACGAAGGCGCTGACGTTGCTCGGCCGGATGATGCATGGGGGAGGTCGGCACCCGCTGCAGATCATGTCGATCCTGCACACCCACTACTCCAATCTTGCGAAGCTCGACGGGGCTGACGCCCGTAGTGAGCAAGACGCGATGGCGGCAACCGGTATCAAGTCGCCATACCCGGCGAAGAAGGCGCTGGCGAACTATCGGCGCCTCGGTCCTGCGTCGACGAAGCGCTCGGTCGAATTGGTTGCACAGGCCGATCTCGACCTGCG
>JADWMG010000047.1 GCA_015767405.1 Actinomycetota bacterium | reverse complement strand
CTGGCAATGTGTTCGTCGGCTTGCGGTATCAGCACATCGATGTCGCCTACCGATTCGCTCTTGCGAAGCGCGTCGAGCACCTCGTTCTGTTCGTCAGCAAGCACACGCTTCAGCTTCTTGGCGCTGGCAACGATGAGCGGCGTGAGGTCGGCATCGCGCTGCTCGAACGGCGTAGGTTCAGCCTCGTCGTCAGGATCCGGCTCCTCCGCCTCCGCGTCGGCCACACCAGCCTCCACCTCGACAACTGCAACCGCCGCCCCCTCATTCGGCTCTTCATCGACTGTCGAGGATTCATCGTCCTCGGGGTCCGCGTCGGCACGTAGCCGAGCGAACAGATCAACCACCACGTCGTCGCGAACATCATCTTCGGAGTCGTCGGAGGCCTCATCGTCGATGGCTTCAGCGGCATCTGCTGCGCCACCGCCCCACAGTTCGTCCACTTCGCTACCGGTTTCACCGTCGGTGTCGTTACCCGTGCTCTCCGCTCCGTCGGTGGCCTGGTCTCCATCGGACGATTCAGCCTGCTCACCGTCTTGAACCTGTTCGGACTCATTGTCGGCCTCGTCCAGTCCGCGCTGCGAATCAACGAGCTCGACAACCTCGGCACCTGACGATTCCTGATCAGATGATTGATCATCAAGCGTGGATTCATCGACTATGGGTTCGGTCGGAGTCGGCGACTCGGCTTCAACGTGGTCGGAAGCTTCGGGTCGAGGCGAATTCGGAACCATCACTGGAACAGGACCTGTCGTCGGCGCCAGGTTGACATATTCGTCAGGCTCGCCAAGAGGCTGGAGTTCAGCCACTACGTCTACGGCAACAACCCGCGCCTGCTCGAACGAACGCATCAGACGATCGCGGCCGTGAAGGAGTTGCTCGATCTGCTCGCGAGCCAATTCTCGGCGACGGGCCAGTTCACTCAACACCCTCTCGCGATAGGCACGCGCCTCATTCACCATCTCGCGCCCCTGCTGCTTCGCCATTGCAAGTTCGGCCTCGGCGTCTGCGCCGGCATCGGCGCGCCGCCTGGAAGCCTCGACCTCAGCTTCCTCGCGCAGTCGGGCAGCTTCATCGCCAGCCTCACTCAGCATCTGGGCGACACTCTGCTCCGCCTTGCCACGGATCTCCGCGGCACTTTCGCGGGCAGTCGTCAGAACGCGAGTCGTCTCCTCACCCAGCAGGCGCGTCAGCGTTTGGTCGTCGAACTGGACCGAATCCAGGTCAGGGCTGGATTGCACCGTGCGCAACTCGCGCTCGAGGAACCGCTCCCGCTCCTGAAGCCGCCCGAGTTCGGCGGCGACCATCCGAAGAAACTCACGGACTTCATCCTGGTCATATCCCCGACGAGTTGTTCCAAAACCAGCGTCGGCAACAGACGCCGGAGACGATGGATCAGGACGAGCAAAGGACATAGCCATGCGCCAACGCTACGCATCTCGACCGCTGAGATGGTGGCAATCGAGAGGACAGCTCAATCAAGGCTCAGACCACCGCCACCAAAGGGTCCCCGCCGAGCTCGACAAGTACGTCCAATGCCTCGTCGAGCGTCGCAACTGGAATGATCTCAACCTGACCTTTTCCGGCGTCTTCGAGACGCTGGAGTCGTTCTGGATCCTCGAACTCGATCTGGGACGCCGGAACGAGAAACACATCGATGCCGTTCTGATGAACCGCCGAAACCTTCTGCGCCAGTCCACCAATCGCACCGACCGATCCATCGAGTGAGATTGTTCCGGTAACCGCAATGTTGCGACCGCCGGTCAGATTGCCTGGCGACAGCTCATCGATGAGCGCGAGGGTGAAGGCCAAGCCAGCTGAGGGACCTCCGATGTCGTTGGTCTCGATGTCGACCTCGAAGGGCAAGATGATTGCTCGCGTATCGAACGGGCGAAACCCGACGATCGTGCGGTCAGGGTCGTCAGGCGATGCTGACAACACGACCACGACAGTTAGTTCTCCCTCGCCGGGACGATCGATCAACAACTCGACCTCGTCGCCAGGTTTCTTCTCGGCGAGAACCTCACTCAGGTCTTCGACCGATTCGAGCACCACTCCGTCAGCTTCGATGATGCGATCAGCCGGATCGATCTGGTCACCAGCAGGCAACGTCTGGTCGCACGAGCCGTCAGCGGCTTCGGTCGCGCAGACCAAATCTTGGACGATCACGTCGCCGGCAGTGATCTCGACGTCGTAGCCAAGCTTTGTCAGTGCCACATACTGGGCTTCCTGTTCGGCTGTCCTCATCTGCTGCAAGTTGAACTCCCGACGCTGGGTAGCCGTGCGGACTCCGAACTTGTCTTCCTCGGTGAGAAACTCGATGGCCGCGTCGTTACGGCCAGCGAACCAAGACAGCATCGATTGCGTCGGGGCGGTCACCGTGACAAAGACGAAGTCGCCGTCGGAGTCGTACATCTCCACATCTTCAGGAAGTTCGCCGAAGACGATCCGGTCGTTGACCGGTTCCGCTGAAGCCGGTGTCAGCGCATACGGAGTGGGCTCCAATTGCTCGGTTCGCCGGTTTTCCTTCTCAGCAACGAGCGACGATGGGAGCAGGGAACTCACGGAGATCACGACCAACGTAAGCACCCCGAAAGCAGCCAGGGCCCAGGCCCACCACCTGTTGCGGGGTGTATTGGGTACGATGTTGGTTGTCGTGTCTGTCACGGATCTCACTACTCAGGCGGGCTGGATGGCCGGACTCGCCGTGTTGGCACTCGTTTTTGCCGGCTGGCGCAAGAATGCCAGAGCTGCGGCCCGAGTACCACGCAGGGAACCAATTGTTCGCCGAAAGTGGATCCCCGTCGGCATCGCCGAGACGACTGCGCCGCTCTACAAGAGGCCAAGCCCTCTGCGACGTTTGTGGGCGGTCGTGGCAAGCTCGGGCATTGCACTCGTGATCGGAGCAGTCGTCGCAATCACGATTGCCTTTGGCACCGCGTATGTGGTGATCACCCTCACCGATCTCCTCAAACAGTGACGGCCGTCGATCGCCGTGCGGTCGCCGTCGCCGGACACACGGGCGACGTCGCCACCGCCACCGCTGGTCTGAAGAACGCTGATCCCGCGGTGCGTGCCACCGCGCTCGGAGCCCTGCAACGACTCGGCGTGCTTACCGATGCACATCTAACGAAGGCGCTGGTCGATCCGTCACCGACAGTCCGGAGACGGGCAGCAGAGGTCTCCGCGACTCACGTCGATGTCAATCTCACAGATGTCCTCCGCGACGACGACCAAACCGTTGTCGAGATGGCGGCATGGGCATGTGGTGAACACGAGTCGAACGACGACATGATCGTTGATCTGCTCATCTCTCTGGCATCAACAGCCGATGACGCCCTGGTCAGAGAAGCCGCCGTTGCGGCGCTCGGAGCAATCGGCTTTGACGGAAGCGATGTCGAAGCTGCGATCGACCGGGCGCTGACCGACCGCGACTGGCAGGTCAGGCAGGCAGCAGAAGACCTGCGACGCGCTCAGAACTTGTAGCGATAGATATTGGTCTCGCGAGTCTCGAAGCCGATCCTCTTGTACAGGCGGTTTGCCGCCTCTTTCGCAGGACGGCTGGTCAGGCTCACGTCTTTGGCGCCACGTACCCGAGCTTCGTTCAATGCTGCGTCGTTCAATGCCGCCCCAAGTCCGCGGCCACGCGCCGCATCGTCCACAACGACGTCCTCGATCCATGCCTTCAGCCCGGTTGGAATGCGATAGAACGCGAGAGTCAAACTGCCCATGATCTGACCGTTGACCACGGCCAGGAAGAGCACGGTGTCATCGTTCTCGACCAACTCGACGAGTTGGTCGCGCGAGGGCGGGGGCGACGAGGACGACAGCTGCGGGATCAGCCGTTCGAACGCCGCGACCAACTCGTCGTCGACGACATCGGCAACACGAATGGCCCCTCCCGGGTCGGACATCGGCTCATGGTCTTGTTCTCTACTGTCACTCACGCCAAGTTGAGACTAATGGCCAGACACACAACCCGGCCCGCTACGACTCAGCCGTATCGTGATCACGTGAGATCTGGGAATCCAGCAACAAGGGGAATCCTGTTGGGCCTCGCCGCGGCCGCATCATTCGGAGCGAGCCCGGCGCTGACCAAGTGAGTGGCGTGGTATTGATCGCAGCGGCGGCGGCACTGTGGGGGCTCGACAACAACCTGACACAATCCCTGACGCTGCGCGATCCCTTCCAGTTGGTGACGATCAAGGTGGGTGCTGCCGCTGGGGTGAACCTGACAATCGCAGTCGCCCTCGGCGCCTCCGCGACGACCATGCGGGTGGTCCTCTCTGCGCTCTTGCTGGGCGCTGTCTCTTATGGTCTGAGCATCGTTCTCGACGCCTATGCACTCCGACTGTTGGGTGCTGCGCGAGAAGCCGCCCTATTTGCCACCGCCCCGTTTCTGGGCATGGCGTTGTCAGTGCCCGTTCTCAACGAGCAGCTCGGTGCCTCCGACGTGCACGACGACCACCACCAGCACCAGCACGCACCCGGAACCGCGACAGCCGAGCCCCACGCTCACACGCACGAACACCAAGACCACACCCACGTCCACACCCATGTGAGCGACATCCATCACCGTCACCGACATTGAAAGTTGTGACCTCCACCCGCTAGCCCCCAGCAGCGATAGCGTGGGGGATGTGGGAACCGAGCATGTTCGCTGGCTGGCGGAACCGAGCCTCACGCGCCCCGTATTGATCTGCGGATTCACCGGATGGAACGACGCCGGTGACGCCTCGTCGTCCGCACTCCGCACAATGATCGAGTCATGGGGTGCAGAGGCGCTGGCCGAGATCGACCCCGAAGTATTCACTGACTTTGCCACGGTCCGTCCGCAGGTAAGGCTCGACGAAGAGCAGCACCGGTCCATCGTCTGGCCGACCGTCGGCGTATGGTCAGCATCACTCCCGGGTACTGATGTGATTCTTGTGCTGGGGCCTGAACCAGCTCTTCGCTGGCGGCTCTTCTCCGAGCAGATCGTCGGCATCGCCGAACGGTACGGCGTCACGATGGCGATCTCCATGGGTGCCCTGCTCGCAGACGTTCCACACTCTCGTCCGGTCCCACTGATCGGCACAGCAACCGACGACACGCTCATCGACAGGTTCGAGCTACAACGCTCTCAGTACGAAGGTCCGACCGGCATCGTCGGCGTGCTTCATGACTTTCTCCAAGGTGCCGGACTCGCGACTGCATCGTTGTGGGCAGCTGTGCCCGGCTACGCGTCACAGGTCCCATCCCCGAAGGCCGCCATGGCATTGGTCGACCGGGCGTGCTCAATGATCGGCACGCCGGCCCCGCTTGCAAAACTCGCGTCGGGCGCAGCCGAATACGACGCTCAGGTAGCCGCGTTGATCGGCGATGACGACGACATGATCGAGTACCTGTCGCGCCTCGAGCAGCTCACCGACGACAACGTCGACTCAGGCGACGATCTCTCTTCGGCCGCACCGGTCGATCCCGATGCACTCGTGGAAGAGGTCGAACAGTTCCTCCGCGACCGCGATACCGACTAGCGACAGCTGGCTGGCTGGCAACTCTGATTGCTCAGTCGGTACGCCAGATCTGAGTTCGCACCGAGTCGAACGTTGCCGCTGACTGCACACCGTCAATCGCGGCGAATGCCATCGGGCCCCACCACTGGGCCCCGGCCGTTGCTTCGGGAAGCTCCGTCGGACCGAACCAACCGACGTCCTGGGTCTCGAGCGGATGTGGCTTCAGTTCGCCACCGACAACCGTGCAGTGGAAAAGCAGCATGTACATGCCAAACCTGCTGAACCCCATTCGCTGACCGTCAACCACGCCGAGAAGGCTCTGCGGCTCACATTCGATTCCCGTTTCTTCGCTGACTTCTTTGACCGCCACCTCGGCCGCTGAATAGCCGACGTCGGCCCAACCGGTGGGGTAGAGCCAGATACCCGAATCTTTACGTTGGACCAGCAAGATCTCGCCATCGGCGTTGCCAACGATCGCCCCGATTGCAATTTTTGGGGTCACATAGCCCGGTACCCCTTCACCGATCGACTCCATCCACTCCTGAACGAAGTGATCGGTCTCGCGCTGCACCGCAATGTCATCGCGCTCGGCGGTTTGCAGTTCGCGAGCGGCACCCTTGATGTCGCCCGCTACTTGCAGCACTTCCTCATAACGCTCGCGCTCGTACAAGTTCTCGGTGAACCCCATCCCCGTGCGGGCGATTGCTGCCAGAGTCTCACTCCACCGCGCCAGGTCACGCGCATCCGCTGTCACATCATCAAGCTACGACATCAGGACACTGCGTGGATCACGGCACGCCGAATTTCCTTCCGGTGGAACTCGTTGGTGATGAGTCCACCCCCTGAAGCTCGAACGTAGAACGTGTCGACCACTTCCATACCGGTGGTTTGTACGGTCGCATGACGGATGTCCAAGCCGAGTTCGCTGAGCGACTTCGTGATGCGGTGCAGAATGCCGACCTTCGTCGCGGCTCGAACCACAATCACGGTCGAGTTACTCGATGCTTCGTCATCGAACATCACGCTCGGCGGACCGGGCAATTCGGCCTGCGTACGTCGTCGGCGACGGTACGTCCGGGCGCGATCGTGCAATCGGGCCTCGAGGGCAAGTTCGTGAGCGAGCGCCCTCCCAAGATCTTTCTGGATCGCTCGCCAATTGATTGCCGTTTCCGGAAGCACGATTCGGAACTGCGAGGCCGCCATTCCTCCTTCGTCGGAGTGTGCCTGTGCACTGACGACGTCGAGCCCGTGTAGCGAGATCACTCCCGCGATCTGGCTGAATGTTCCCGCTGAGTCAGGGTATACGACAGTGATGACATCGGATTGCAGCGACACATCGATGTCGCCCCTGGCCATCAGAGCAAGCGTGTCGGCATCGGGGAACAACCGCCACGTGACCTCCGCGACGTCTCCACCGCCGAGCACAAAGCGCACCCGCGACACCAAGTCTGTGACGAGACCTTCCTTCCATGAACCCCAGGCCGAAGGCCCAGTTGCCAGCGAATCGGCCTCCGTGAGAGCGTGCAGAAGGTCGAGGACCTCGACCGACCCAACGGTGTCCGCTACCTGTCGGATCGTCACCTCGTCGGTCAGGTCGCGCCTCATAGCCACATCGGGCAGAAGGAGGTGGTGTTCGACCATCGCAACCAGAACGTCGACATCTGACGGAACCAGCCCGAGGCGCGGACCGATCGTGCGGGCGAGTTCCATGCCGACCTCGGTGTGGTCGCCGGGGTATCCCTTGCCGAGATCGTGAAGAAGCGCTCCAAGTACGAGCAGATCTGGGCGAGACACCCGATCAGCGAGTTCAGCGGCGTTTGCCGCAGCCTCCCAGAGGTGTCGATCGACGGTGAATCGGTGATAGGCGTTGCGCTGTGGTTTCGAGCGGACAGGCTCCCACTCCGGCAGCAGGCGAGCGACGAGATCGCGCTGGTCCAATGCTTCGAGTACGCGAATCGAGCGATGTCCTTCGAGCAACAATGCGATCAGGTCATCGGTAGCGCCCAAAGGCCAGGCTCCGGGCCAGGGCTCTACGACATCATTCAGACGATCGAGCGTCGCTCGCCCGATGCGGCAATCGTGCCGGGCTGCGGCAACAGCGGCCTGCAATACAAGTGTTGGATCGGCGGCCGGGTCGGCGTCGGCGGCTACCTCGATCTCGCCGCTACTGAGCACGATGCCCGGGGCTACCGGACGGTCGGGTGTGTCCGTAACCTGAGCCACCACTCGACCCCAGTTCTCGTCGCAGAGCCACGCAACCGTTCGCCCCGCTGCTGCCACATCGGCCATCAGATGATCGGCGTGATCCCACTTCCCGACGTCGGCAACCGCGTCTTGGTCTTCCAGACGGAGTATTTCGCCAGGCCGACCGGTCGCCTGGTGCAGCGCAACGCGCGCCCGAAGAAGAGTCTCGTAACAGTGATCGAGGGCAACCTGGTCTTCCGGTTGCAGCACGAGACCCGCCGAACGGGCCCACCAGAGAGACTGCACGTCGCGTAGTCCACCGTGCCCGTCCTTGAGGTCCGGCTCGAGCCGGTAGGCGACATCTCCTGCCGACTCCTGGCGCACCCGAACGCGCGAGTGCAGTTCTTCGAGGTACTGCTCACGGCGTGCCTGCCACTGAGCAATACCTTCGTCGATCACCTCTTGCGCCAGGTCATCGTCGCCAGCAAGGGGACGAGCCGTTATGAGCGCGGTTGCCGAATCGAGATCAGTGCGCGCCAGTTCGAGCTGTTCATCGATACGACGGACTGCGTGGCCGAGCTTCACTCCCGAATCCCACAGCGGATACCAGATGGCACTGGCAAGCGGCTCGAGAGTCGTCGCCGCCTTCTTTGCCTTCAGATCGTGGACGAGCAGCAGATCCAGATCACTGTGTGGGGCCAACTCGCCTCGGCCGAAACCGCCAACCGCCACGAGCGCGAGACGCCCAGATTCCAGCGGGTGATCCGCGAGGGCCGCGTCGAACACATCGACAACCCAGTCGTCGGTGATGTCGGTCAACGCACGACAGTACGCGCGTCCTCCGGTCAGGCCGTCCGGTCCGGCCGCATCGTCGAGATGCAGCTGGCGATCAACGAGTTCCACAGCCTGATTTCACAAGCCCATTTTCAACGGCGAGACCAAGCACCGCAAAGCACTCGGTGTCATCCGCGGAAGCTTCGATGGGGACGGTTCCCTCGGTGTTGTCGATGGGCAGATCATAGGGCCGTACCAATAGTGAGCGACGCTAGTGCCGACGCCGGGGGCCGCCGCTCTTCTACTGTGGCAGATCGTGATCACAGTTCGCCGCCACGTAGCTCCTGCTGCCGCTGCATTGGTGCTCCTATTGGCCGCCTGCTCGGGAGATGAAGAGGCGGTTCCGGAGACCACGGCGCGGGCGACAACGACCACGATCGAACCACCGCCAGTCGGTGACGGAAGACTGGTTGTTGGCATCCTGCTTCCGACGACTGAGACCCTCATTGGCGAACCAACTGTTGCGGGAGCGGAGACCGCAATCGAACGCATCAACGATGCTGGCGGCGTCCTCGGTAACCCGATACGCACGGTTGTAGCTGACGAAGGCAGTACGTCCGCCAGTGCCTCTGAGGCGATCCAGTCGCTCTTGTCGCGTGGAGTCGACGCGATCATCGGTCCGGCATCATCGTTGATCGCGCTGAGCACGCTCGACGAGATCGTGTCATCCGGAACCATCGCATGCTCCCCCACAGCTAGCGCTCTGGCATTGGATGACTACCCCGACGACGACTTGTTCTTTCGCACCATCCCCAGCGACTCACTACAGGCCAAGGCAATCGCGGATCTGGCGGCGCAAACCGGAACGCAGCAAGTGACAATCGTTTACGCCGACGACGCCTATGGACAATCGCTCGCCAAATCTGTCGAGGAAGCACTCGAAGGCAGGCCAATTGACGTGGTCGACGTGATCCCGTTCAGTGCCCGTGATGAAGAACTCGGGGATCTCGCGCTTCGAGTCACACAGTCTGGTGCAGCCGTCACCATCGTGCTGGCTGACAGCAACGATGGAACTCGATTCCTCGAGTCTCTGGGGCAGTTCGACACCAGCGGTCTAGACGCGGTCATCGTCAACGATGCCATCCGGAATCCGAGCGCCGCGCAGCGCATCGAAGCACTCGAGCCGGACATCCGAAACATGGTGATCGGAGTCGCGCCGCAAGCCGAGTCCGGCGTGGAAGACGAGCCATTCGACCCGCCGGGAGCATTTGCCGCCAACGGGTTCGACTGCGTGAACCTCATAGCGCTTGCCACGGCCAAGGCCGAATCAGACGCTCCCCGGGATATCGCAACGCAGATGACGAGCGTCAGCACCGGTGGGTCTGAGTGCCGTGACTTCGCCGCGTGTATCCAGGGTCTCGAAGCGGGACTTCAGATTGATTACAACGGACCTTCCGGCGTCACCGAACTCCTTGCCAGGAGTGGCGATCCCGCGCGAGCTGTCTTTGACCTGTTCGGATTCGACGAAACCGGGAGAGACCAATTACTGGGGCCGTTCACGGTCAGCTACTGACCGCCACTGGCTCAGACAATGTTGTCGATCGAGTCGATGTAACCGACGTAGAAGGCGCCGAATTCGCCATAGAGTGCCGAGCCCTTGTCGAAGCGCAGTGTGTACACGACGTCTTTCAGAACATCCGGGCTAGCCGCAAAGAGCGTGACGCCCCACTCGAAATCGTCAAGCCCGGTTGATCCGGTAACAAGCTGAGCCACGCGTCCGGCGAAGGCACGTCCGCTCTTGCCATGCTCCATCATCATGGCGTTGCGTTCTTCGAATGGAGTCGCAAACCAGTTGGCGTGCGCCTCTCGTTTCTTGGTCATGGGGTAGAAGCAGAACGCCTCGAGGCCCTCAGGTGGGATCTGGGGATGGAGGCGAGCCTGCAGCATGTGCTCGGGCATGCCTTTGGTGTACTCACTGACCTCCGTGATCGACACATAGCTGTCGACTACGTCGACGCCGGCGCGTTGAAGAGCTGACTGAAGAGTACGAAGTGTGCGCCAGTCTGGAGCCAGCGCCATGAATGCGAAGTCGGCCTTGTGGCCCAGGATCGCAGCGGTGATGACCTGGCACTCATCGGATTCGGCCGCCGTGACCGCCGCGAGGACAGCGTCGCGATCAAACTCCGATGTCGGCTTCCCGAACATGTGAACCACGCTGAGACCAGTTTCCATACGCATGGAAACCAGGCTACGAGTCAGGGTGGTCCAACGTCTCGCTGATGGGCCGTTCGGGTGAATAGATGTTGAACGTGTTGTCGCGCATGAAACCCACGAGCACGAGACCAGCCCGACGCGCGGCTTCCACAGCCAGCGAGGTTGGCGCGCTCACCGCGGCCAAGGTGGAGAACCCGGCCGACCAGGCTTTCTGGACCATCTCGATGCTGGCGCGGCCACTGATGAAGAGGCCAAGACCCGTGGCTGGCAGCCGCCCGCTGGCGAGCAGCATGGAGCCAATCACCTTGTCGACAGCGTTGTGACGACCAACGTCCTCACGCACGACGAGAAGCTCGCCGGTCGCATCAAATGCCGCGGCAGCATGGACGGCACCGGTGGCCTCGAACAGTTCTTGGGCGGCGCTCACGCGTTCAGGGACGGCCGCCAGCACCGACGACGCGATTGCATCGCTCGGCGGCAACGGGCTGAGCTGGTCGCACATCGCGTCGAGCTGGTCGCTTCCACACCAGCCACAACTCGATGACACGTTTCCCATGCGCGGAGTCGGCTTGGGTGCCAGCCCACCAGTTTCCACGGTGACCACGTTGAACTCACTCTGCAGCGCGCTTCCGTCGGCGCAATAGCGCAGGCCGACAATCCGTTCGCCGGCCAAGAGACCGTCGGTGAAACACAGCCCGGCTGCCAGCTCATAGTCGTGCCCTGGAGTCCGCATGGTTGTGGCCACGAGGGCACCATCGAGCTGAATGGAGATTGGCTCTTCGACGATCAGATCGTCAGGCGTTCGGCGAGGAGTCGCTGAGCCGTCTGTGCTGGAAACCTTCGTAACGATGAACCGTTTGGTGCGTCGCCGTCCCACGCGACCAACTTACTGCTGCGATCAGAAGTCCATGTCGCCGCCGGACATGTCCGGCATCTCTTCTTCGGGCTTGTCAACGATCACGACCTCGGTAGTCAGGAACAGAGCGGCGATCGAGGCTGCGTTCTGAAGCGCAGAACGAGTGACCTTCGCGGCGTCGATTACGCCCGCGGCCACGAGGTCTTCGTACTCGTCGGTCAGGGCGTTGTAGCCCTCGTTACCGGTCAGATCCTGCACCCGCGCGAGGACGACCCCGCCTTCGACACCAGCGTTGTCCGCGATTTGCTTCATGGGCCCGACAAGCGATCCAGCGACCAGGCGTGCTCCTGTCGCCTCGTCACCGGTCAATCCGGAAGCTACGGCCAGCACGGCTTCCTGCGCCCTCACGAGGGTGACGCCACCACCGGCAACGACACCTTCGTCGATCGCAGCCTTGGTGGTCGACACTGCGTCCTCGATCCGATGCTTCTTCTCCTTGAGCTCCACTTCCGTGGCGGCTCCGACCTTGAGTACAGCAACACCGCCGGTCATCTTCGCTAGACGCTCTTGTAGCTTTTCTCGGTCGTAGTCGGAATCGGTGTTCTCGATCTCGGCCTTGATCTGGTTGATCCGGCCTGCAATGTCGTCCGCTGACCCAGCGCCTTCGACGATGGTTGTCTCGTCTTTGGTGATGACGACGCGCTTGGCTTCGCCGAGCAGATCGAGCGTGACTGCATCGAGCGTGAGGCCGACTTCCTCGCTGACTACCTGACCGCCTGTGAGCGTTGCCAGGTCCTGCAGCATCGCCTTGCGGCGGTCACCGAACCCGGGCGCCTTCACGGCTGCGGACTTGAACGTGCCGCGAATCGTGTTGACAACAAGTGTTGCGAGTGCTTCGCCCTCGACGTCCTCGGCAATGATCACCAATGCCCGACCAGTCTGCATCACGATTTCGAGCACTGGAACAAGATCACCGATTGCGGAGATTTTCGATGACACGAACAGCAGGTACGGGTCGTCGAACGTTGCTTCCATCCGCTCAGCGTCAGTCACCATGTAGGGCGACATGTAGCCCTTGTCGAGACGCATACCTTCGACAAGATCCATTTCAATCCCGAAAGTTTGACCTTCCTCAACAGTGATCACACCGTCTTTGCCGACCTTGTCGATCGCCGAAGCAATCATCTTGCCGATCTCAGGATCAGCTGATGAAATCCCGGCGACTTGGGAGATCTGCTCAGTCGACTCGACGTCGATCGAACTCGACTCAATCGAGCCGACCGCGGCTGCGACGCCGGCCTCGATCCCGCGCTTGAGGTCCATCGGGTTCGCGCCGGCAGCCAGATTTCGGAGTCCGTCACGAACCATCGTCCATGCAAGCACCGTCGCCGTGGTGGTGCCGTCTCCGGCAACGTCGTCAGTCTTCTTGGCGACCTCTTTCACCAACTCAGCACCAACGCGCTCGTACGGATCGGCCAATTCGATGTCTCTGGCGATCGACACACCATCATTGGTGATTGTCGGAGCGCCCCACTTTTTGTCGAGAACAACATTGCGGCCCTTGGGGCCGAGCGTGACGCGCACGGCGTCGGCCAACTGGTTCATTCCGGATTCGAGGGCTCGGCGAGCCTCAGAATCGAACGCGATCATCTTCGCCATTTTGTGTGTCCTCCGTTGTACGTGCTCGACGCTTCGTGGTTACAGAAGCGATACCGCAACGCTCGCGATACCGCTCCTTAGCACTCTACGGCCATGACTGCTAACGCATACTCCGTTTGTAGGTAATTTTTTGGCGCTATGTGGCAGAAAATTACCTACAAACGAACTTTTTGGGTCTCTCAGGGGGTCGCGGTGGTGCCGTGGCGGCCCGCGCCCTGGGCAAACCGAGTCGCACCTTCGCGAGTTTCGCCCGACGCGATTGTGGCGCGGCCAAGCTCGGTTTCGTTGGCCAACGCCCCTCCGAGGTCAAGCGACCACTGGTTGTAGCTCGAGGCACGATCCGAGCGCAGACAGATCTGGGGAAGTGCTGCAATCTCACCGGCGAGCGCTATTGCAGCCGCAAGAGATTCGCCCGGAGCGACGACACGATTAGCCAAACCCATGCGTTCTGCTTCCACTCCGTCGACGCCGCGACCGGTCAGCATGAGGTCGAGAGCGCGGGAGTGGCCAATGAGCCGGGGCAGGCGAATCGTTCCACCGTCGACGAGCGGAACACCCCAACGTCGGCAATAGACCCCGAAGATGGCGTCGGATGCAGCAACACGCAGATCTGCCCAGCAGGCCAGCTCGAGCCCGCCCGCAACGGCGTGGCCCTCGACCGCGGCTATCACTGGTTTGTTGAGAAGGAGTCGCGTCGGACCCATCGGGCCCAACGACCCAACGATCTCCTCAGCAGGATTGTTGATGACCTTGTTTCCAGACCCCGTCGAGATTGCCTTCAGATCAGCACCCGCACAGAAGGTCCCCGATGCACCCGTGAGCACTGCAATCGAGACGGCGTCATCAGCGTCGAAGTCGACGAACACGTCGTACAGGAGCTGTGCCGTCGGCCCGTCAACCGCATTGCGCACATCAGGGCGAGCGATCGTGACAACTCGAACAGCGCCATGGTCCTCGACAATCACAGTCATCTGATCAGCCTCACAATCTTCCCAAACAGCGTTTGTAGGTAATTTTCTGCCTCACTACGCCAAAAAATTACACACAAACGGGAAAAGGGGGTCAGCCGCCGGCGACGGCGGGGATGATCGACACGGTGATGCCGTCGTCGACCTTGGTATCGAGACCATCGAGATAGCGAACATCGTCGTCGTCGACGAAGACATTCACGAACTTTCGCAGGCCGCCATCTTCGTCGAGCAAGCGGTCACCGAGACCCGGATGCGCCGCTTCGAGCTCACTGACGATCTCAGAAAGCACGCCAGGCTCAACCGGAACCTGCTTCTCGCCGCCAGTCAAAGGGCGCATCATGGTTGGGATCCGAACGGTCACTGCCATGCCGAGAGACTACCGTCGTGAATCCCTACCTACATGGTCGACAATCACCTAATCAAATTCCGTTCTCGTGAACTTTTGCCGACGTGTCGTCGGTCAAAGTTCACGAGAACGAGAGCGGTTAGCGTGCTGGTGGTGGGCATCCGACGCGTCATCGCCGCGCCCGACAAGTTCAAGGGAACTGCAACCGCTCACGAGGTCGCCGAAGCGATCGGACACGCCTGCTGGGAGCTCGGGATCGAGTGTGTCGAGATTCCGATGGCCGATGGCGGCGATGGCCTGCTCGACGTACTGGGCGGGGCCAACAGGACGACGGTTGTAACCGGACCCCTTGGCGATCCGGTCGAAGCGGGTTGGAGGATGGCCAAAGGGACGGCAGTCATCGAGATGGCACGTGCCAGTGGGCTGGTCCTCGTCGGCGGTGCATCCGGCAATGAAGCAATGGACGCCACCACCTCCGGAACCGGCGAACTGATCGATCACGCTCTTGATTCAGGCGCGACCAGGATCATCGTCGGGCTCGGTGGATCGGCCACCACCGACGGTGGATTCGGCGCCATCCGAGCGATCACCGCTATCGCCCGCCTGAAACGAGTCGAGCTTCTGGTGGCCTGCGATGTGACCACCACGTTCACCGACGCGGCCAAGGTGTTCGGGCCGCAGAAGGGCGCCACTCCGGCGCAGGTGAAAATGCTCACTCGGCGCCTCGAACGGATGGTGCAGATGTTCGCCGACGACTTCGACACCGATGCAACCGAGATTGCCGGTGGTGGCGCCGCCGGTGGCCTTGGGGCTGCCCTGGCAGCTCTCGGAGGCACGCTTTTGCCGGGCTTCGAACTTGTAGCTGACGAGCTGGACCTCTACGACCAACTAGCGGGGACCGACCTCATCATCACCGGCGAGGGGCATCTCGACGACACAAGCTTCGCTGGCAAGGTTGTCGGCGGAATGGCAGCGATCGCGGACGAGGCAGATCTTCCGCTGCTCGCCATCGTCGGGTCGGCTAACGCGGAAACGGGAGCCGCACACGAAGGGGCCATCGACATCCTGTCATTGACAGACATATTCGGCAGAGACGAAGCTCTCGCCGAACCGAAGCGTTGCATCGAAAGCGCTGCCTCGAAATGGCTTTTGGATCGGCTCTGAGCCGGTTGGCGACCTAGCCGTCGGTTGTGACCGATTCAGTGGTACCCGACACATCGGGGGAGGTACCGGTGGCCGTTGTGTCCTCTACTGCCTCTTCGCCGATCATCTCTTCGAGCGTCTTGTCAGCTTGGTTGCTGCCAAGCATGACCAGCACGCCAGCATCACCGAGCGATCCTCCTTCAACCGGCGGTGGAGTCGGGACCGTCTCAACCACGACGCCCCCCATGACCAACGCAACGGAGTCGGCAACATCTTGCGCGGCGGCGATGCCGGGGTCGTAGTAGACGATCGAGTCTTCGATTTGACCTGACGTCGCGTTGGTCGGCTCACCCATGGTGAATCCAGCCAGAGCGAGCGTGTCGGTCATGCGACCGGCAGACCCGCCCACGCCGCTGGCGTTAGCCACTATTACCGTTGCTCCTTCGGTGACAAGCGAGGTCGTTGTCGTGGAAGCTGCCGTCGTCGTAGTCAAGCCGGTGTCGATGGTCGTGGTGGTCACATCGACACCAGCACTGCCGGAGGAGCCGCTCGATCCACCGTCGCCGGTGATGTTGTTCAAGATCAGAAAGCCGACGACTACAGCCACAACTGCGAGCACGATGCTGAGGGTCGAGCCGACTGGTGAGCCACCGAGGCCTTGGCGGGCCGATCGGCGCGGTTGATTTCCTGTCGGTGGGGCGGTTGGGTCTTCGTTTGTCATGCGTGTGCACCTTCTCCTGACGCGACGGACGTAGTGCCGTCGAGACGAGCCTTTCTGGCACGAAGACGAAGCCGCTTCAAGCGACGCACCACGAGCGGGTCGTGGTCCATTGCTGCTGGATCGTCGAGCACCTTGGTCAGTTCCGCATGGTATTCGTCTGGCGAACACTGAAAGCGTGCGCGGATGACCTGGTCACGCGGTTCATCGTTGTTCCACCAAGCTCGTTCGAAATCGAGCATTGCGGCATACCGTTCGCTGAGCATTACCGCACAGACTGGTCGCTCGGAAGGTCAAATTACAAGCACTAAGGCCAGTTCCTTCGAGAAATCTTTCGATGAGGGCCGCCACAACCAGTCCGCGATAACGTCCACGGACGTGTCGCGTCGCCCTTTTCTGATCGGTGTAGCGGGAGGAAGCAGCTCCGGCAAGACCACAATTTCCGAACGTCTCGTCGAGATCATGGGTGCCGAGCATTTGGCACGTGTCGAGCTCGATTCGTACTACGCCGATCTCGGTGACCTCCCACTCGAGGAACGTCGGCTGGTCAACTACGACCATCCTGATGCCTTCGACTGGCCCTTGCTCAACGACCACATCGCCGCGCTGGCCAACGGTGCCTCTGTCCAAATACCCGTGTACGACTACGTCGAACACAACCGCAGCGACGAGACGCGCCTGGTCGAGCCGGCCAGGGTCATCGTGGTTGACGGCATCCTCGTGTTCTGGGATCAAGCGTTGCGTGATCGTTTCGACCTCAAAATATTCGTCGACACGGGGGCCGATATCCGGTTGATCCGCAGGCTGCGGCGCGATGTGGCTGAGAGGGGCCGAACGGTCGAAAGTGTGATCGAGCAATACCTCACAACGGTGAAGCCCGCTCACGAACGATTCATCGAGCCAAGCAAGGTCCACGCCGATGTGATCATCCCCGCTGGCGGGCTCAACCGGCCGGCTCTGGAAGTGCTACTGGCTCGTGTTCGAGAGATCGCACTTGACGACGAATGACGGTCGAGTCGATCGAGGAACCAGCGCATG
>JADWMG010000197.1 GCA_015767405.1 Actinomycetota bacterium | reverse complement strand
AGGGCTTCCACTTGATCGACCTTGCTGACATCGGTCATGACGGTCAACGTCGGAACACCGTGCGCCGACACTCGTTCCTCAGCCGATGCGAGAGCGTCCTCTTGCACGTCGGCGAGCACAACCGAGCAACCGGCTCGCGCAAACGCCTCTGCTAGCGCAAGCCCAATTCCGCTGCCCGCGCCAGTTACCACGGCAACCTTGTCTTTTCCAACTTCCACTTGACCCTCCCCGGTTGGTTGTGGTGGAACGTACCAGGTCACGCGTAGTAGCCGTAGACTGACGGATAGCGCTCAGATGTCGTATGATCCCACAATCTTTCGAAAGGATCACCGATGACCGAAATCTCTGTGCAGACCCATCGAAACGTCGGGATTCTGGCTGTCGAAGCGGTTGAAGCACCCGAAGTAATCACGTCCGCCTGGATCGACGAACAGCTTGCCGAAACGTATGAACGGACCGGTCTCAAGGCCGGCACTCTTGCTGAACTGGCCGGAATCGAGGAGCGACGCTGGTGGCCGGAAGGGGTCACCTTCGACCAGGCCGCAGCGATGGCCGGTCGCGCAGCCCTCGATGCATCGGGGATCGACCCGCAACGAGTCGGAATGCTCATCTCGACCTCCGTCTGCAAGCACCACCTCGAACCCTCTGTTGCCTGCGCGGTGCACGACCAACTCGACCTGGCACCGGGTTGTCTGAACTTCGATGTCGGCAACGCCTGCCTCGGCTTCATCAACGGCATGCAGATTGCGGCGGCCGCGATTGATTCGGGTTCAATCGACTACGCGCTCATTGTCGATGGGGAAGGCAGCCGCTACACCCAGGAGACGACGATCAAGCGTCTTCAACAGCCGACCACAGAAGCCGTGTGTCGTCTCGACGAACACCCTGAAGCTCACAAGCTCGTCGGTGGGATTGCTCGCGCTGGTACAGAGCACAACACACTCTGCGTCGGCGACCTCGAGCTGATGCAGACCGACACGCATGCGCTGTTACTTGCCGGGCTCGATCTCGGCGAAGCGGCTTGGAAGAACGCTGGTCACCACTTCGACTGGGAAGTCGGTATGGACTGGTACATCGTCCACCAAATCAGTCAGGTGCATACGAAGCTGATGTCCGAACGACTCGGTGTCGATCCTGCGAAGGTCCCCTTGACCTTCCCGCATTATGGCAATGTCGGTCCTGCGGCGATTCCGATCACGCTCGCAAGTGTCGCCGACAAGATCGAAGTCGGTGACCGCGTGCTGTGTATGGGTATCGGATCGGGGCTCAATACGAGTTTCACCGAAATCGTCTGGTGACCGAGTCGCCGGCATGGGCGCCTGACCTACCATCGGCTGACGACTGGAAACGTTGGGGTATCGATCAGAGCTGGTCGCGTCTGATTGACGTTCCGAGCTACGACACGGCGAGCCATCGCTGGCATGTGCTCGACACGGGCAAGGTTCGGGAAACGCCGGCCCTCGGTACGGTCCTTTGCATCCACGGCAATCCGACCTGGTCATATGCATGGGCCAGCTTCCTTCGTCGGTTCGGCGGTGAGTACCGCGTCGTTGCAGTAGATCAACTCGGAATGGGTTACAGCGAACGCGTGTCGCGGCGACGGTATGCCGACCGAGTACGTGATCTCGATGATGTGATTCGAACCCTCGATATCGATGCAGACTCCCCGCTCATCCTGGCGGCCCACGATTGGGGCGGGGCGGTTGCCATGGGGTGGGCGGTCGAGAACACCGAAAGAGTTGCCGGAATGATCCTCTGCAACACCGGCATTGGCGTTCCGGAGGGGCGGTCAGCTCCAGGCATCATTCGACTTGCAGCATCGGCCCCGCTACTCGACTTCGTTTGTCGCGGAACGCCGACCTTTGTCGAGGGAACCGTCCGGTTGTCTGGCAAACGGATGACCAAGATCGAGCGTGAAGCATTTCGAGCCCCGTACAAGTCGGCGCCTTCACGCGCGGCTATTGCCGACTTCGTCGACGATATTCCCCTTAGCGTTGGCCACCCTTCCGAGCTTGCCCTTGCCGATGTTGCGGGTCGTCTCGGGAATGTGACAGTTCCTGTTCTGCTGGCGTGGGGGTCCAAGGACCCGGTCTTCAACGACGACTTCGCAGCTGACCTCGCGGCCCGCATTCCGAATACGACATTGCAGCGATTTCCCGAGGCAAACCATCTCGTGATGGTCGAAGCTGATGTCGCGTCCATCGCTGACACGTGGTTGACCGACCTGGTGAGAGGCCGCACCACCGGTGCCGGACTTACTGATGTGCCTGATTCAGGCCAGGATCGCAGCGCCTCGTTGTGGGCCGACCTGGCGGAACGCCGCTTCGACAACGAAACGGCATTCGTGGATTTGGCGACTGGAGATTCGATGACATTCGCCGAGCTATTGCGCAGGGTCGATGCGGTGGCGTCCGATCTCATAAGGCGAGGTCTCAGACCCGGCGATCACGTTGCGATGTTGACACCACCCGGTGTCGATCTGGTTGCCGCCGTCTACGGGGTCTGGCGTGCAGGCGGGGTTACCGTTGTGGCGGACCGCGGGCTCGGTCTGCGGGCATTGGGCGTTGCCGTGCGGAGCGTGAGGCCCAAGTGGGTCATTGGGCCGAAGAAGGCACTCGCCGCCGCGGCAGCGATGAGATGGGCGCCGCGAGCCAAGCGGCTAAACGTCGCCGACTTGGTCGCAGCAACACCCGGAGAGCTACCGGAACTGCCATCGGTGAGCGACCCTGCTGCGGTGCTGTTCACGTCTGGGGCGACTGGACCGGCAAAAGGTGTTCGATACCTACACGGTCAACTTGCAGCGCAGCGCGACGCGCTTGCCATGGCTTACGGAATCACGAAATCCGACCGTTTAGTTGCGGCCTTCGCCCCGTTTGCTCTCTATGGACCGGCACTCGGGGTTCCGACTGCGCTGCCGAATTGTGATGTTACTAAGCCGAGCGAACTCACGGCTGTGGCTCTCGATGAAGCATGTCGTCGGCTCGACGCGACGATGGCATTCGCCTCTCCGTCAGCGCTCGCCAATGTTGTCGCCACTGCGGATGGAAACGGTCCCCTGTCGGGAATCGGAGCCCTTCGTGTTCTCTTCTCAGCGGGAGCCCCGGTACCGGCCGAAACGCTGCATGCCGTTGCCAAAATTGCTCCGGCAGCCTCACTGCACACTCCCTATGGCATGACCGAGGCCCTTCCGGTTGCCGACATCGACCTCGACCAGATCGATCGGGCCGAGGTTGACGATCCAGTTGGTGGAGTCTGCGTCGGGCTTCCCGTTGAAGGTGCGCATGTTCGAATCGTCGCGCTCAATTTTGACGCCGACACGCTTCCCGATGAGCTGCAGACTGGAGAAACGGGCGAGATCCTCGTCGATGCCCCGTGGGTCAGTGAGGGATACCTCGGGCTGTGGGCCACTGAACGAGCAGCGCGACCTCCTTCAAGGGGTTTGTCGGACCACGGAACCGGAGCGGAGCGGTGGCATCGAACTGGCGATGTCGGTCACGTCGACGCCGAGGGCCGGCTATGGGTCGAGGGCAGAGCAATTCACGTGATCTCGAGTTCCAACGGTCCTATTACATCTGTGCCCATCGAACGCCTGGTCGAGCGTGAGCTTGACCTCGCCCGGGTGTCCGCAGTCGGAATTGGCCCCTTTGGCCAACAGCAGTTGGTAGTCGTTCTCGAAGAGAGCGACGCAGACGTCGGTCTCGCTTCACCCGAACTCGCCGCACGCGTTCGGGATGTAGTTACCGAACCGGTTGCGTCGGTGCTGTCGCTGAAGCATGCCCCGGTTGATATCCGACACAACGCCAAGATCGACCGGGTAGCCGTGGCGGCATGGGCCTCCGATGTGCTTGCCGGCCGCCGTTCGCGGCCTCCTCGATGAGGCCTGCCGACCCGTGAAAGTTCTCGTTACGGGTGCATCGAGTCTCATTGGCGGTGGAGTTGCAACCAGCCTCGTGCGTCGGGGCGAAAGCGTCGTGACATTCCAGCGCCGGGTCGTTCCAGGGCTAACGGATTTGCCGATCGAGCAATTGACGGGAGACATTCGCGATCGTGACGCTCTGAGTGGAGCGGCTGAGGGCTGCGATGCGATCGTCCACTTGGCCGCGAAGGTTGGTGTGGCGGGGACTTGGGAGGAGTATCGCTCGGTCAACGTCGATGGAACCGCCAACGTGGTCGCAGTCGCAGCCAGGCAAGGCATTGCTCGTGTCGTCCATGTTTCATCTCCGTCGGTCGCGCACGGAGGCGAGCCGATCATCGGGGGTCTGGCCGATCCACCGGTATTGGGCCGGAAGCGAGCCTGGTATCCAGAATCAAAAGCGCTCGCCGAAATTGACGCGCTGGCGGCAGCCTCCGACAGCCTCGGGTTGGTAGCCATTCGGCCGCACCTTGTGTGGGGGCCTGGCGACACTCAGCTCGTTGGCCGAATCGTCGAGCGGGCAAGGGCGAACCGCCTGGCGCTCGTTGGCGGCGGGCGTGCGCTGGTCGACACGACCTACATCGACAACGCGATCGAGGCACTGATCGCCGCACTCGATTCGGTGGCACCTGATGCTGCTTGTTCGGGCAGGGCGTACGTAATTTCGAATGGTGAGCCGCGCCCCATTCGTGAGCTTGTGGCTGGAATCTGTCGCGCAGGTGGTGTTCCCTTCGAGCCGCGAAACGTCTCTCTGCGCGCCGGACAGACGATTGGCTCGATCATCGAGCGGGTATGGCCGCTTGTTCGTCGGGGCGCCGAACCGCCGTTGACGCGATTCGTCGCCGAGCAGTTGGGTACCGCCCACTGGTTCGATCCGCGGCCCGCCAAGGATGACCTGAGGTGGAGCCCCAGCGTTTCGATCGACGAGGGCCTCACTCGTCTCGAACGCTGGTACAGGCAAGAAGCATCGGCTGTCGACCAGCCGTAGTGAGTATGTTAAGATTTCGGAAAGTTAGACCAACATGGGGGGCATTTATGAATGGGCGAAAGCTATTAGTACTCGGGGTAATTCCACTTGTGATCGGAGTTTCTGCTTGCGGCAGCGACGATGACGACGGCGGTGCTACCGAAATTGACGCAGCGATGCAGGAATTCGAGTTCACGCCAACCGACTGGACGGTCGCTGCGGACGAGGAGATCACCATCAACCTCGAGAACGAGGGCTCCGTCGAGCACGAGTGGGTGATCCTTCAGCCCGGAGTGGAAATCGAGAGTGAAGCCGACCTGCCCGAAACCGAAGAGGAGCTTCTGGCCGACTTCGTCTACTGGGAAGATGAGGTCGAACCCGGCGATTCGAAGACCTTGACGTTCACCGCTCCCGCGGCCGGTACGTACCAGGTCATCTGCGCAATCCCGGACCACTTCGACGCCGGTATGGAAGGCACTCTCACTGCCGAGGGGTAACTCGTCCCTGGGAGGCGAGTGCCGGAACATCGGTTGTACCTGTGCGAGCCTTGTGACATTTGAGGGTCGGTCAACGCTGTCGCGCCAGTAAGATCGACCTGTTGGCGACGTGGCCGAGTGGCTTAGGCAACGGCCTGCAAAGCCGTGTACGCGAGTTCGATTCTCGCCGTCGCCTCAAACCCCTGAGCAGGCACCATGTCTGCTCAGGGGTTTTTTGATTCTCCCGAATCACGGACCGATGCGCGGACGACATCGCG
>JADWMG010000196.1 GCA_015767405.1 Actinomycetota bacterium | reverse complement strand
CCGACCGTCCCGTTTGGTATGTAGGTCACCCGTCACATCGCGGACGAACATGTGTCTTTGCCGGCTACGGCGGCTGGGCCAAGGCCGGGTGGGCGCTGGTCATCCTTCTGATTCCACTGCTCGGCACACTTATCTATCTCGGAATGCGGCCGAGCGACGCGCGCGAACCGCTCTAAACCGGAGACATCGGCCCTCCGACATCCGCATCAGCCACGTACGCGTGAGCCGCAAGGCGCTCACGTTTGGCCCAGTACTTCTTCACGAATCCGGGGCGGGTGTCGACCAGCGAATCGGGAAGCGAGTCCAGCCAATCGCCCAGGAGACGACGGTGTTCGTCGAAGGCTTCAGGCCCATGGGGCGGGTCGGCGAACCAATTCTGTTCTACCGCGTCACGCTCCCTAACGATCTCCGGTGAGAGCCGCTCCGGGTCTCTCATCACCTGGCGATGCAGTTGCTCATGGGTCCACCAGAGCGAGTCATCGACGGTCCCCTCCGGCGATGGTTCGAGCTTCACGGGCTGGTCGATGGCCACGGGCTTGAAGAGGCTGAGACAGGGTGATGATGTGCCGGTGACCCAGTGGTGGTGCGCACCGGGGGCGAGCCGGGCAATCCAACTTCCTGTGGTGACTGACGACGCAACCTCGCTGCCACCGTGCATACACGGCATGTTCAGCGTGCCGTTCAAGCGCCTGTAGGTGGGCCACGCCTCTCCCCCATGGTCACGAAGTATCGACGCCATTTCATGCACGCCGTGCACCTCTCCCGCGAGCCGTTCGGTCAACCGTCGCCTGGTCCTGCACGCCGAAACCGTGGTCTTGATACGAGCTGAATACTCCTCTGCGAATCCGGCAATCGTGAGACCGTTGGAGATGCTGCGTGCACCGTCGACAACTTCGACGGCCCACTTATCGCCAGCTGTCTCGAGCACCCTGGCGCCAAACGGGTCAGCGACGATATAGCTGTTGTGGTAAGTAAAACTGCGGTCCTCATATCCGCACCCTCCACCCTGGCCGTGCTCCGCGATGAGCGAGGTGATGACTTCAACTGCCTCGTCCGCGGTTGTCGATCTCTCTAGGGCGAGACGGAGCAGATCCATGCCGGTGAGCCCGATTGCGGAGGTTGGTTCATGGGTGAAGACAGCCTCGTTGCCGATGACCACACCATGTTCGTTAGCGCCCATCTCAGCGCCCCACATCCAGAAAGGTCTGCTCAGCAGAACCGCCGCGGTCTGCCTGGCCTGGGGGATCTCAATGTAGGTGCACCGAACCCTCGACCCCGCTTCGTATGTCTGGCGCGGCTGCCAGTCGAGAACTTGCGCTTCGTTGGGGTCCCGATCGGAGTTCTTGGCGAACAGAATCTCATCAGGCCGGACAATCACGATCGTGTCGCACATGGGATCGTCTAACGCTCGATTTTCGGGGGCAGCAGAAATGGATAAGTGCGGCGGCGTATGTGACGTTGCCATCCACGGTCAATGAGTCGAAGTCGCTGCAAGAGCCCCCACATGAGAGCGTCTCGCTTGTAGTACGAGCGGACCTCGTCAATTGTGATGGCCGGATCGACATGCACGTTCGCGGCAGCGATCGCATGAGGGACGACGTCGTCGAGCCGTTCCTTCAATAGATTGCCGACAAGGTCAAGTAGCGCACGACGCTTGCTGTAGTAGGTGCGCAATATGTCGTCGAGAAGATACCGCCGCACCGGGGCACGCAGCAGCCAAGGAAGTGACGCCACGAAGAGTTCGAGATCCAGCTGTTCAGCGCCCAACTCGTCTCGGAGTAACGGCGTGGTCACGTCGAGATAGACGAGGTTGCCGTCGACCAGAGCCCAGTTCGAGATCTGCGCATCGAGGCCGACTGTCTGCCCAATGGTATTAGCGGTGGCCTCCACGACCGCCTTCACGAACATCTTCGCGTCCGGTCCCCGGGCCACCGACACTCCGAGCGACGCCGCGTGCAGAATCGGTTGCACGCAATATGCGAGCACCGGTTGTTCGTCCGGCACCTGAATGAGTTCACTCTCGATGACCTCTACCCCCGCGTCTCGCAACGTCGTCACATAGTTCTCGAAGACTTCCGCGTAGCGATCGAACGAAGTTTGATCGTCGAAGAGCGGCAGCCGTTTACACGCGAACCGACCCTCCGGGGTGTCTAGGGCAACGACGAGCGAAATTTCGCCGTAGCCCAAAACCTCCAGACCGGCCTGATCGCCCGTTACCAACGCCCGTTGAACAATCCGGTCCAGCTCCGCGAGCGGACTCGACAGGCGGTTCACCCGAACACGCCGCGAACAATGGCGATGATCGCATCAGCATCTTCGTCACTGATGGTGAGTGGCGGCAGGAACTGAAGGACACGGGTGTCATTGTTCGCATACACAGCAAACACACCCTCGTCGAAGAGTTGTTTGGTCGCCATGAGGCCAGCACCTTCGTCCGCAAACACCAGCCCCATGAACATGCCGCGGCGGCGCAAACTGAAAGGCGCTCCGGCAAACGCGTCCTCGAAGCGCCGCCCCAGAGCATCGACTCGATCCAAGAAACCGGGTGACTCGATGATGTCAAGTACTGCGAGACCGGCTGCGCAACCCGGCTCGGCTCCGCCGAACGTGGAGATGTGAATGAACGGTTCACGCACGAACAATTCGTGCAGCTCACGCGTCATCAAGGTCGCGGTGATTGGGTAGACGCCCCCGCTCAACCCCTTTCCTGTTACCAGAGCGTCGGGCACGATCTCTTCATCTTCGTACGCCCATATCCGCCCGGTGCGACCCAAGCCAGTCTGAACTTCGTCGAGGATCAACTTCGCTCCGCGATCGTCGCAGATCTTCCGAACCCCTTCGAAGTACCCGGCAGCGGGCAACGGCATGCCGAGGGTGGCGGGGATCGTCTCGAGCAAGACAGCAGCGGTGTTCTCGTTCACCTGCTGCCCGAGTGCCTCGAGATCGTCGAAGGGAACCTGGGCGAAACCGGCAGGATTCGGGCCGAAGGGCTCACGGTACTGGACGTCTCCAGCGGCGAGAGCCAGGCCCGTGTGTCCGTGATAGCCGCCGAGCGCAGAAACCACGCCCAGGCGACCAGTTGCTGCGCGAGCCACCTTGATCGCGAGGTCGATCGCCTCGCCGCCGCTGACGCCGAACACAACACCAGGCAGCGCATCATTCGTAGTGGCTGACAGCCGCTCCGCGAGCGCTGCCCTTGCCGGACTCACGAGATGATGGTTTCCGATGTCGACGTGACGCAACGATTCTTGTACGGCCTCTAGAACGATCGGGTTGCGGTGACCCAGGTTGAACACGCCACCGTTGCAATGACAGTTGAACCAACGCCTGTCGTCGTACAGGTCAGTGAAGGTGGAACCGCCCCTCTCCCCCATGACCGCATCGAAACCCACCGCTTCGAAGAAGTCGATCTTCCCGGGATTCACATGATTGCGAAACGACTCATGAAGCGACGAACGATCATCGAACTGCACCGGAGCATCCTTTCTAGTCGCCGTGCCGACCGGTGGATTTTACCAGCCATCTATAGTCCTGCTCATGACAATCGACCGCGCCGACCGCGCAGTTCTTCCAATTCCAGATCGCCCACCGACGGTTGGCTACAAGTACGACGCCACAGACCCTGGACGAGGATTCCCGCCCATCGAGCCGATCCGCCCTCCCGAGGGAGCCCCAAATGTCATCATCGCGCTGATCGACGACTGCGGATTCGGAGCAACGACAGCTTTTGGTGGGCCGTGCGAGACGGCGACGGCAGAACGTCTGGCTGCTGGCGGGCTGAGCTACAACCGATTTCACACAACTGCGCTGTGCTCGCCAACGCGCCAGGCCTTGCTGACCGGCCGCAACCACCACTCTGTAGGGATGGGGGCGATTACCGAACTCGCAACTTCAGCGCCGGGCTACAACTCGATTCGCCCGAACAGCGCAGCTCCGCTCGCCGAAGTGCTCAATCTCAACGGATACTCAACGGCCCAGTTCGGCAAGTGCCACGAGGTACCTGTGTGGGAGACGAGCCCGATGGGGCCATTCCGTCAGTGGCCGACTGGAAGCGGTTTCGATCACTTCTACGGATTCATCGGCGGAGAGACGAACCAGTATTTCCCCGCGATCTACAACGACACCGTTCCCGTCGAACCCGATCGCACCCCGGAGGAGGGATACCACTTCACCGAGGACATGACCGACCACGCCATCGACTGGGTACGCCAGCAGAAGGCGCTGATGCCCGACAAACCGTTCTTCGTCTACTGGGCGCCAGGCGCGACTCACGCTCCACATCACGTCCCAGAGGAGTGGTCTGCGAAGTACAAGGGTCGGTTCGATGACGGCTGGGACGCTCAACGAGAGCGGACCTTTGCCCGCCAGAAAGAGCTCGGGATAATCCCCGATGACGCCGAACTGACGGCGCGCCCCGACGAGATTCCGGGCTGGGACGAAATGCCCGACGACTTGAAACCCGTTCTCGCCCGCCAAATGGAGGTGTACGCGGGTTTTCTCGAGCACACAGACCATCACCTCGGCCGGCTCGTTGACGCCGTTGAAAATCTCGGGGCTCTCGACAACACCCTGATCTACTACGTCATCGGCGACAACGGTGCTTCGGCGGAGGGAACACCTACTGGCACATTCAACGAGATCCTTACCAGTGGACAAAACAGATTGCCTCTCACTGGGGAGGAACGCGCAACGGCACCATCGTGCACTGGCCAGAAGGCATCGATGCGAAGGGCGAGGTTCGCTCGCAGTTCCACCATGTGATCGACGTAGCAACAACAATTCTCGATGCGGCGGGACTTCCGGCGCCGCAGCAGGTCAACGGAGTCGCGCAGCAGCCGTTACACGGCGTGAGCATGCGTTACTCATTCGATGACCCAGGTGCCGACGACCAGCGCGAGACACAGTATTTCGAGATGTTCGTAAACCGGGGCATATACCACCAGGGCTGGACCGCGGTGACCCGCCACAGCATCCCCTGGATTCTCGGTGAGGCTCCCGATATCGCCGACGACGTTTGGGAGCTCTACGCGCCTGACGACTGGACACAAGCCCACAACCTTGCCGCAGACAATCCCGAAAAGCTTGCCGAGCTCCAACGGCTGTTCATGATCGAGGGAACCCGGTACAACGTGTTCCCACTCGACGATCGCCGGGTGGAACGGTTCAACAGTGACCTTGCGGGGCGGCCGCTACTCATTCAGGGCAACTCCCAACTTCTCTTCCGGGGCATGAAGCGGTTGTCCGAGGCCAGCGTGGTCAATGTCAAGAACAAGTCCCACGCAGTAACAGCCGAAGTGGTCGTGCCTGAAGTGGGCGGCTCGGGTGCGCTGATCGCGCAGGGCGGCCAATACGGCGGTTGGTCGCTGTACATGCACGAGGGCAAGCTCGCCTACTGCTACAACACGTTTGGTCTGGAGCGCTTCAAGACCTACGGCGAGGGCCCCGTATCGGCTGGCGAACACCAGGTACGTGTCGAGTTCAAGTACGACGGAGGCGGGCTCGGGAAGGGTGGTGACGTGACGCTGTTCGTCGATGGTGAACAGGCAGGTTCGGGGCGCGTCGACTCCACCATCCCCATGATTTTCTCAGCGGACGAGACCACAGATCTCGGCGAGGACACTGGCACGTCCGTATCCGACGATTATGCGCCACACGCGAGTTCGTTCAATGGACAGGTTCGCTGGGTCCAGATCGATCTTGCCGACGCGGCTGAGGACTCCGACCACCTGATCACGCCAGAGCAACGCCTACGCGTAGCGATGGCACGCCAGTAGC
>JADWMG010000195.1 GCA_015767405.1 Actinomycetota bacterium | reverse complement strand
TGCCGTGCCGTTCTTGCGTTCGGCGAGTGGGCTTTCCGATGTAGTGCAAACGGGCCCGGTTCGTGATCAGTCGACGGAGGTTGATGAGATGCTCCGCGACGCCGAGCGTTGTCGTGCCATGATCGTCACGCTGCCGGAGGAGACCCCGGTCACCGAGGCGATCGAGCTTGGCGACGAGCTGACAGGTGATATCGGACTGGCTCTGCTCCCGACCGTCGTCAACGGCTGTTGGCCGGATCGGCCGGGTCTCGACAAGACACCTGCGATGGCTGCGCGTTCGCACAAGATCACGCTGTCGGACAGAGCGAAGAGCGCTCTCGCGTCGTCGGCCACCTTCGGGCGGGCTCGCCTCGAGCGGCAGCGTGAACAGATCGATCGGCTCGGTCGCGAGATGGATCAGCCGATGCTTCTCCTCCCACGCGTGGTTACCCCCCGGCTCACCCCACATCATCTTGGCGAACTTGCCGATGCGCTGGTCGAGCCGGTCATCCTGCCAGGCGCCTTACGCGATGAGGAGTCGGCATGACCCGCAATATGTCCCGCGTGCCTGACTCGTTGGGCGACGCGGTTCGAACTTCTGAACTCCTCGTTACTTGTGGCCCAGGAGGTGTCGGCAAGACCACAACGGCGGCAGCGTTGGGAGTCGCGGCGGCCCTTGCTGGTCGTCGCGTGGTCGTGGTGACCGTCGATCCGGCTCGTCGACTTGCGGACGCACTTGGGCTCGAAGAGGGCGCAGCGGCCGACGAGCCCCATCGTGTCGATGACATTCCTGACCTCGGCGATGGCCCCGACGACGGCGAGCTCTGGGCGTTGATGCTCGACGCCGCTTCAACGTTCGACCGGCTCGTACACGAACAAACCACGGGCGAGCAGCAAGCTCGGGCAATTCTCGACAACCCCGTTTATCAGGCAATCTCGAGATCGCTTGCCGGCGCGCATGAGTACATGGCCATCGAGCGATTGCACCAGCTGCACACGAGTGGCGAATGGGATCTCGTCATCGTCGACACACCACCATCTCGTCACGCAATTGACCTGCTGGAGGCGCCAGACCGATTGGTTGGTTTCCTCAGTCATCCGGTCTACCGGACCTTGACAATGGGCCAACGGGCATTCGCCAAGGTGACCAATGCCGCGGCGACAATGTTCCTTTGGGCGGTTCGCCGGCTGGCCGGGCCGCAGATCGTGGAAGACACCGTTGAGTTCTTCCGGTCGCTCGCGAATATCGAGCCCGGTCTGCGGCATCGTGCGGAAGAGGTCTCGGTCCTCTTGCGTGATGATGTGTCGTCGTTCGTTGTCGTATCCAGCCCGCGCGCCGAAGCGATCGGCGAATCGGAACACCTGGTCGGTGCCCTACGTGACGGTGGTTTCCCGTTTGGTGGAGTTGTCGTCAACCTCATTCACCCGATGCCCGAGCCGCTAGCGGCTAAGGATCGAGCGGTGTTGGAAGACCTCGATGACGGCCCCCTGGCCGATCATGTCGCCTGGCACGACGAGTTGTCGCAGCTCGCCACAGCCGAACGTGAGGAGCTTGCTGCGCTCGCTGATCTTGCCGAGGACGTGCCCGTCGTGGAGTTGCCTCTCCTCGCGGTTGATGTTCACGACGTCGAGGGTCTCGTCGACCTCGCCGATCTGTTGGTCGGCCGCGGCTAACGTCCGCGTGCATGTCGCGCGCCGAGCAAAACAGCAAACTCGACACGCGGGTTGATCATCTCTTCGCCCGTCCGGCCATTGATGGCATCTCGCTGGCTCTTGTGGTCCAGCATTGCGGGGAGATCGTTACGGAGCGATACGACACGCAGCCGGAGAACGTATTCCAGCCGGCCGTGGAGATCACCGCCGAATCGACGCTCACGAGCTGGTCGATGGCCAAATCGATGACGCACGCCGCCGTTGGCATCATGGTTCTCGACGGTTTGCTCGACATCGAGGCTCCTGCAGCGGTACCCGAATGGGTGGGAACGCCTAAGGCCGAGATCACTGTTCTGGACTTGCTCGAGATGCGGTCGGGATTGCGGTTCGTGGAGGACTATGTCGATGACAGCATCTCGCACTGCATTGAGATGCTGTTCGGCGACAGTGGTCCGAGCCATGCGGCGTATGCCGCGGCGCTGCCGCTCGATCACCCTCCGGGAACTGTGTGGAGCTACGCATCAGGGACAACCAACATCATCTGCCGCATCCTCGGTGACATCGTGGCTGGTGGAGTGGGAGGAGATCCAGTTGAGCGCCAGGAGGCCGTGTCGTCGTTCCTGCGCGACCGGTTGTTCGATCCAGTTGGAATGACCTCGGCCGAGCCGAAGTTCGATGATGCCGGTGATTTCGTCGGGTCTTCCTACGTGGATGCGACAGCTCGGGATTTCGCTCGTTTCGGTGAGCTGTACCGGCACGACGGCGTAACCGATCTTGGCGAAGGCGAGCGGATCTTGCCCGAGGGTTGGCTCGCTCACGCTCGATACAAAGTGGCTCACGACGATGAAGACGGAATGGATTACGGCAGGCATTGGTGGCTGTCGCCGGAGTTCCCGGGAAGCCTGCAGTGCAGCGGCCACGAGGGCCAGTACATCGTGGTGGTTCCTGACAGGGAACTCGTGCTGGTTCACCTCGGCAAGACGCCAGCGGAGTCATCACCGGTGCTCCGCGCCCATATCGAACGAATAATCCAGCTGTTCTGAACGGTGGCTTGGTAGGAAGTGGGAGTGAGTGACGAGTCCGCGAGCGATTTCGACGGAGCTTACGACGAAACGTTCGAGATGGATCGCGACGTCCTGCCCACAAGTGAGCCCCCCGAACCCGTTCCGGACGAAGCCGAACCAAAACGCAAGATCCGGCCGATTCGATTCACGATCAAGGCCTTACTGCTCATCATCGTGGCAGTGTTTCTGCTGCCGAACGTACTCAGCGGATTCCGCCAGGCCGCTGGGACCGTCCGTCTCGTCAATCCGGCTCTGCTGGTTCTCGGTTTCGGCTTACAACTCGCCGCGCTGTTCTGCTACTCGCTGTTGACGCGTGCGTCTCTCGGCACCGCTGGGCACATACTGTCCTACGCTCGGATATTCCGAATTCAGCTGAGTACCAAGGCGCTTTCGAACATCGTTCCTGGCGGGAATGCGGCTGGCTCTGCCCTGGGATATCGCCTTCTCACGTTGTCCGGTATCAAGGGACCCGATGCCGGATTTGCGCTTGCCACCTCCGGTATCGGGTCGGCGGTTGTGCTCAACATCATCTTTTGGACCGCTCTGATCGTTTCGATCCCCTCCCGTGGTGTCAACCCGCTATACGGATATGCCGCGGTTGCAGGTGTCATTATCATGGGCATCACGGCTGCCCTCGTTGTCGGTGTGATGGATGGCTCGGGCCGAGCTGAACGACTCGTACGCCGAATCAGTCGGAAGCTGGGGCTCGATGAAGACAAGTTCGCAGCCGTGCTGCACCAGTTCGGATACCGCCTCGAGGAGCTGACGAGCGATCGGAAATTGCTGGTCCGCGTGGTGTTTTGGGCGACCGCCAACTGGCTTCTCGATGCGGCGTCGCTATGGGTGTTTCTCAGAGCATTCGGCGGCTCAATCAGCGCTGACGCGTTGATTGTGGCCTTCGGCCTGGCGAACGTCTTGGCTGCGATCCCGATCTTGCCTGGAGGGCTTGGTGTTGTCGAAGCGACCTACATCACAGTGTTGGTTGGTTTCGGACTCCCGAGGAAGGTTGTCGTTCCAGGGATCGCTGCATATCGCTCTGCGCAGTACTTGATGCCGATCGCTCTTGGAGCACTGGCCTATGCATCGCTCAGGGTCGGGCCGTGGAAGATCGAGAAGCGCGATCGACTCGTTGGCCTGCGCGATCTGGCGCGGACTGAATCGGAGAGGGGCGAGACGCGCATGGACTTCGTCCTTCGACTGGGAGTTCGCAGGCGCCCTCGCTCTGAACCAGTAGACGAGAGCGACACTGAGAGTGACACCGAAGAGAAGTCGTGACGCTTTCGTCGGTGCTGCTTTCGTCCGTGTAGGTCGTCGGCAGTACGGTCGAGATCATGACCACGTATGAACGCCCATTCGGTCGGGTCCTCGAGGACTTCACCCCCGGCGACATTCTCAAGCACTGGCCTGGCAAGACGATCACCGAGGCCGACGACCACCTCTTCTGCATGATCACGATGAATCATCATCCGCTGCACACCAATGCCTGGTTTGCCGCCGAGTCGGTTCAGGGCCGCAATGTTGTTGTCGGAAATCTCGTGTACAGCCTCGTGCTCGGTATGAGTGTGCCCGACGTCAGCGGGGCAGCAATCGCCAACTTGGAGATCGAAACGTTGCAGCACAAGTTTCCGACGTTCCACGGCGACACCATCCATGCCGAGACACGCGTGCTGGACGTCAAAGAGTCGCGGTCGAAGCCCGATCGAGGCATCGTCACGGTCGAGACCAAGGGTTTCAACCAGGACGGCAAGGAAGTGTGCTATTTCAAGCGCAAGGTGCTGATCTGGAAGCGAGAGTTTGCCCCCGAGCGCAAACGTCCATACGACGGCACAGACGTTTGGGTCGACTGATGGTGCGTCCAGCGAGAGACTTCTTCCGTCCCCTTGCTGTCGGTGCTCCAGAGCCCGTACGCGAGATCCCATTCCGGCCGAGTCGGATGATTCATTTCTTCCCGCCATCGAGCGAGAAGATGCGCTCGAAGGTGCCCGACATTGCGCCAACGGTAGACATCCTGTTGGCCAATCTCGAAGACGG
>JADWMG010000436.1 GCA_015767405.1 Actinomycetota bacterium | reverse complement strand
CCGCGAACTCGGTGCGAAAACCAGCGATCATCGCAACCCGTGCACCCGGCGGTCACTTCGAGCTCTAGTCCGTGGCGCGCCAGCGCTTCTCTGACAGCGGCTGGAACATCGAGCGCCAATCGACCGTTCCGCGTTCTGCCCGAGATCGCCTCGCGCGAAGTGCCACAGCCGGCTGAGACCAGCCTCAGATCCGGTTCACTGAATTCGTAACAGCATGGATGGATCGCCGGACCCAACACGGCAAGCGCTGTGCGATCGCCTCTGGCATCCATCTCAGCAATGCCGGCGTCGATGACTCCCGCTGCCAACCGTGGTGCCGTCAAGTCCGATGAGTACCACGGGTGCACAGTCAGCCGCCCAGACAGCGAGCGGGACACCAGTCTCCGAGGTCACCAGAATGTCGCCCCTGGCGACCACTCCGGGAGCGTGGGCCGCCGTTTCACAAGAGTGGCATCGCACGCCGTGCAGCTGATCGAGCATCGTCCACGTCTGTTCGGTGATGGCTGATTGACGCGCCTTCAGTAGTGACGCGCCGATGCGCTTGGGGTGTACGTCACCGTCTATGCGCTCCGTGGCGACCACAACGGCCATACGGTCGCCTATCACACGCCGCAGGAGCTCCTCCACGGCGTCGCCAGAGCTCGGTCGGCTATTTCAGGAACGATGGGACGTCAAAATCGTCGTCGTCGTCGGCAAGCGGATCGGGCTCATCTTCTTCACCGAAAAGCTCAGTGATTCGCGTCGGCGTCGTTCTTGGTCCGCTGTCGTCCGCGTCGGCAAGAAGACCGGAGCCTGGCCGATCGTCGATGCCATCGAACCCGGCTGCGATGACCGTGATCCTGACCTCGTCACCCATTTCGTCATCGATGACTGTGCCAAAGATGATGTTTGCGTCTTGATGGGCGACGCCGTGGATTATCTCGGCGGCCGCATTCATCTCGAACAATCCCATACCCGATGGGCCCGTGATATTCAGCAGCACACCTCGTGCGCCGTCGATGGCGGATTCGAGCAGCGGGCTCGAGATGGCCGCCTTCGCTGCCGAGACAGCGCGCTCGTCGCCACTCGCCTGGCCGATACCCATCAGCGCTGACCCAGCATTGGATAGCACCATTTTGACGTCGGCGAAGTCAGTGTTGATCAAGCCAGGAGTCGTGATCAGTCCAGTGATCCCCGAGACACCCTGGAGTAGAACCTCGTCGGCCATCTTGAATGCATTGAGCACACTCGTTTTATCGTTGGCAACTGTCAGCAACCGATCGTTCGGAATGACAATCACTTCGGGATCGCTGCCGGCACCGAGTCCTCGTGTCAAATCACGTCCGATATCGAGCTTGACGTCGGCATCGCTCATCAGTAGGGCCTGGGCGTCGGTATTCACTGCCGTGAATTCCACGCCCTTGAGGCCGGCATCGATCATTCGATTGACGGCGTTGACGCCACCGCCGCCGACACCGACAACCTTAATTACGGCAAGATAGTTCTGCGGAGCGCCGACCATCAGCGGATCCTCCAATGAGATAGTTGCATGAATGATTTCGTTTCAGCCCAGCGTATGCCAGGACATTGCTGTCGAACATAGTGCCAGGTCTGCACGATGAGAACGGGGACGCTACTGCCCGCGCGTCAACGGACGGTCACTTCCGACGTGGATACATCGATCACCTCGACTGATTCATCATCGAGATCTTCGAGCTTTCGTTCGAGCCGAACGAGCTTCTCGATCTGTGCGTTGTCGCCGATCGCCGAGCCGAAACGCACCTCTATCAGGCCATTTTCGCTGGTCAGAATGAGAACCAGATCGGATCCGTCGGGTGTCACCAGCATCGAATCAACCCTGCCACGAATTGTCGGCGTCAACCTTGTGACGAGGGACGCTGCCGAGGCGTAGCCGATCGAGGAGAATTCTCCCGGCGTCAGGTCCAGCGTGTCTGGACCTGAAATCCATACGAGTGCGACGGGCTGTCCCTCAACTACGTCCAGTATCCGGCCCTCCGTGTCGAGGACTCGCACCAGATTGTCGGACCCGAGCATCGCAGCAACGGGCGTCCGCTCACGGATCTCGATCGTCACTCGATTCGGGAACTCCGTTCGGACCCGCGCATCCTCGACCCAGG
>JADWMG010000194.1 GCA_015767405.1 Actinomycetota bacterium | reverse complement strand
TTGTCGAGACTCGAAGTCGGCTTTGTAGGAGTACATGACAGCGGTATCTGACACTATGAAAATGCGGGATCCGCTGATCTCGAACGAGGCGGCAATTGGACCATTGGCGAGCGCTGCGATGTAATCGGAGCGGTCAGAGAATCCAGTCGTATAGACGCCGAGGTAGTCGGAGGAGAGCAGCCGATCAGCGGCCGACGCGTCACCCTCGACCAGCGAAGTCCACATCGCAGTCTCGAGGCGTTCGAACGTGTCGATGGTCAGATCGCTCATGGGGCCATTGTTATGCACTTGGTGCGTGCGAGACTGGGTCGCGCTAGGCCAACCACGAGACGAGGGGGTGAGAATGAGCAACGAATCAGACAGGCAACGAATCCGCCTCACGCAATTCAGCCACGGTGCCGGTTGAGGCTGCAAGCTCGCTCCTGGCGAGCTGGCGCACGTCGTGCGTCACCTGCATGCTGATCATCCCGATGAGCTCCTCGTTGGCCCGGAAACCGGCGATGATGCCGCAGTCTGGAAGATCGATGATGACCGGGCTCTCGTCTCCACCGCTGACTTCATCACTCCGGTGGTCGATGACGCGCGCACGTGGGGCCGCGTCGCCGCGGCCAACAGTGTCTCCGATGTCTACGCAATGGGCGGGAGGCCGCTCTTTGCGCTGAACCTTGTCGGATGGAACAAAGACGAACTACCAACTGACCTTCTCAGTGAAGTCCTGGCCGGTGGGCAAGACATTGCTGCGGCAGCGGGCTTCGTGGTTGTCGGTGGCCACACGATCGACGACCCTGAGCCGAAGTACGGCATGGCCGTTACCGGTGAGGTCCATCCCGATCGCATTTTGACAAACTCCGGGCTCGAGGCCGGTCAAGACCTCATCCTCACGAAGCCGCTTGGAATAGGCGTGCTCACAACAGCGATCAAGGCTGGCAAGGCGACCGAGGAGCAGGCTGCTGCAGCGGTTGAGTCCATGACCGGCATCAACTATGTAGCAGCACGAGTCGCCCTGGCGTGTGGCGCAACGGGATGCACTGACGTGACCGGCTTCGGCCTCATGGGTCATCTCGGCCGAATGGCACTCGAGTCAGGCGTCAGTGCTGTGGTCGATTTCGAAGCAGTGCCGTTCCTTCCCGGTGCTGTTGATCTCGCCGCCGACGGGATCATGCCGGGCGGAAGCCGCCGCAACCTCGAATGGGCTGACAAGTTTCTCGATACTGGTGACCATGGCGAGGTCGATCAACTTCTCATCGCTGATGCGCAGACCTCGGGCGGCCTCATCTTCGGTATCGACCCGAGCGAGACCGACGCCGCACTTGCCGAACTTGCAGCAACCGGACATACCGCTGCCCGGATCGGTAGCACCGCATCCGGCGCTCCGGGCTTCGTCCTGCGTTAACCCCGCCGTTCTCGTGAACTATTGCCGACGTCTCGTCGGCCAAAGATCACGAGAACGAAATTGGGTTAGGGCGAGGGGAGCCAGCGAGCGGCGCTGTGTACGGAACTATCGGCTACCAACCAGGCGGAGTAAGCCGACGTTGTGTCACGATGAATCTGCAGTTCGATCTGAGCACCGAACTCGATCGGAGCGAGAAACTCCATTTCGGCTCGGCCGGTTCGACTCGAAGCCGGACCCTCGACAACCTCCTCGAGAAATGACCAATTCGCCGCGTTGTTCACATGATTGAACGGATCAAGATCGGTTCGACGAATTGCCCACGAGCGATTCTGGACATCGGTCGAGGGGCCCTCGAGTCCCAGCCTCGCCGACACCTTTCGGTCGCCGCACGCCTCGCCGAAGAACTGGTGGAACTGCTCGCTCAGTGGTGTCGGCCGGCCGGTGTCGACAGATATCTGCACCCACAGGTTGACTGAGTCGATGACGGCTCCGGATGACCCTCGGATTGTCGTTGTCCGTTCGGCCCAGCTACGTCCCATTCCGGTGCAGTAGGTGGTCAGCTCGACAACTTCGTCGAGCACAGCCGCCTTCTGTACGTCGATCAGGCTTCGTCGGACCACCCACCCCAACGACTCGTCGAGTCCGCAATCAGCGGCGTCATCACTAGCCACGTCCTGCAGGTAGCGCGCTGTCGCATCCAGGCGCAACCCGGCACTCGGGTCTACATCGCCGAGCCTGACGGGTCGGCTCGACGTGAACCGGCGCCCCTTTTGTGGTGGCGGAAGAAACTCGGTTGCACCGGCAATGAGAGACATGAGTTGTTGATGATCGCACATTGTCACCGGACTACGGTCTCAACTGATGACGAACGACGAGTCCCAGCCGATCTTCAGCTGCATCGAGAGATGGCACCAACAACTGCGTGGTGAACTCCCCGGCGGTCTGGACGCGATCCTCCACGAGGACTGCGTGTTTGTGTCGCCGATTGTCTACACGCCGCAGGAGGGTCGAGAACTGACCAAGATGTATCTCGCTGCCGCGAGCGGAACGTTTGGAGGCGATCCGAAGCAAGCTGCGGTGGTTGCCACCCCTGATGACGGTCGCGCTGATGGCGATGATGGCGGCAAGTTCCACTACGTCAAGAAAATCCTTCAGGGGAACCAGGCGATGCTCGAGTTCGAGGCATCAGTTGAGGGCAAGTACATCAACGGTGTCGACATCATCACCTGTGATGACGATGGCCTGATCACCGAATTCAAGGTGATGATTCGGCCTCTGCAGGCAATAAATGTCATGCATGCCCAGATGTTGGCGATGCTCGAACGCCTCAACGCCTGAGCCCCACCAAGATTTGTGTCGGCACATACCGTTGGCGCACCGATAGTTGCTGACACAAACCTCGAAGTGGCGCGTGTTGCTGGATTTGTGTCGGCACATACCGTTGGCGCACCGATAGTTGCTGACACAAACTCGGGGTGCGGGCCAGCAAGTAGGATGCGTCTTCCGCACAACCAACAGGAGGTCACCATGGGATTGTTCGACTCTTTGAAGTCCAAGTTGCCTGCCAACAAGGGCAAGATCAAGCAGGGCATCGACAAAGGCGCCGACGTCGTCTCCGACAAGGCTCCTGAACACGCCGACAAGATCGATCAGGGTGCCAAGGTGGCCAAGGACGCCACAGACAAACTTGCCGACTGAGGAAAACTCCCGTCGAGTATGACCGAGCACCCGCGTCCACCTTCCGTCGACAAGTTGGCTCGGGCGTTGTCCAATTCCGGGCTTCCGCATCCGATCTGTGTCGACATCGCCCGCAGCGCTATTGAAGCCGGCGACCCTGAGTCTGCGATGAGTCGTGCGGTCGATTATCAGAGGACACTGCTGACGCCCGTCGTCAATGCCACTGGTGTGTTACTCCATACCAACCTCGGGCGAGCGCCTATTGCCCATCAGCAATTGCCGGTTGCGTCCACAGTGGAGTTCGATCTGGCGACTGGTGAGCGTGGCTCCCGTCAGCTGGCAGTTGGACAGCTATTCGCAAGGTTGTGTGGTGCAGAGGCCGCGCTGGTGGTGAACAACAACGCGGCCGCTGTGCTTCTCGTGGTGGCGGCTCTTGCCGCCGGTCGCGATGTTCCTGTCAGCCGTGGTGAGAGCGTTGAGATCGGTGGTTCGTTCCGGGTACCCGAGGTGATCGAGCAGTCAGGGGCGCGCCTCGTTGACGTGGGTACGACCAATCGGACACGTCTGGCCGACTATCAACAAGCCGTGGCACGCCGTGATGTCGACGCCGCGATCGTGCTCAAGGTGCACCCCAGCAACTACCGCGTGGAGGGCTTCGTCGAAGAGACCTCGATTTCTAATCTCGCCACTCTTGAGGTGCCCGTTGTTGCCGACGTCGGTAGCGGGTTGATCGACGCAACTTGCCCATGGATCAAGGGTGCGCCTCCGGCGTGGCTCGCCGGTGAGCCGGCGGTTGTCCAGAGCCTCGCCGCGGGCGCCGACTTGGTGACGTTTAGTGGAGACAAGCTTCTCGGTGGGCCGCAGGCGGGGATCATCGTCGGTCGAAGAGAGCTCGTCGAACTCTGTCAGCGGCATCCACTCGCCCGTGCGCTTCGGCCCGGAGGATTGGTGTTGTCGGCTTTGCAGGAAACAGCGCTCGCCTACCTTCGCAAAGATGTGGTGACTGTCATCCCGTTCTGGCATATGGTCGCCACACCGGTGGGCGAACTCGAGGAGAGGGCGAACTCGATCGTTGCGGCGGTCGAGGCCAGTCATCCGAGCGCGGAAGCACTACCGACGAATGCGTTGCCGGGCGCGGGTTCGGCCCCTGGCGTGACGATGTCTTCATACGGCGTGGTTGTCGATGGGGATCATCTCGAGTCGCTGCGGGGGCACCTGAAGCCGGTGATTGCTCGGTCTCGCGATCAACACACGACGCTCGACTTGCGGGCAGTAACCCCCGCCGATGATGCGATATTGATCGAAGCGCTCTTGGCAAGCTCATGACGGTTATCGCGACGGCAGGCCATGTCGACCACGGCAAGTCGTCGCTCGTGCTCGCCCTCACCGGAACCGATCCGGATCGGTTCGAGGAGGAGAAACGCCGCGGCCTCACCATCGACCTCGGATTTGCCCACACAACGCTTCCTTCGGGCGCCGAACTGAGCTTCATCGATGTGCCCGGCCATGTGAAGTTTCTCCGCAACATGTTGGCCGGAGTCGGAGGCGTGACGGCGTGCGTGTTCGTCGTCGCCGCCACCGAAGGATGGAAGCCACAATCCGAAGAGCATCTGCGGATCCTCGAGTTGCTCGGTATCTCTCACGGCATCATCGCGATGACGAAGACGGATCTGGTCGACGAC
>JADWMG010000193.1 GCA_015767405.1 Actinomycetota bacterium | reverse complement strand
TCATCACCACCTGACATTTACCTACAAACGAATGAACTCACCAGTTGGCGGCGATGTACTGGGTCTCACAGAACTCGTAGATGCCTTCACTGGCGCCCTCGCGACCCAGGCCTGACTGTTTCATCCCGCCGAACGGCGCGGCGGGATCGGAGATTGCACCTCGGTTGAGGCCGACCATGCCGGCCTGGATACGTTCGCTGACCTTCATCCCTCGCGCCAGATCGGTCGTGAAAACGTAAGCAGCAAGGCCGAGTTCGGTGTGGTTGGCATCGGCGATCATCTGATCGGTGTCTTCGAACGGAATCACCGGAGCAACAGGTCCGAAGATCTCTTCGCGGGTGATCTCCGAATCAGACATGACATTGCCAAGCACGGTCGGGCGGTAGAAGTGGCCGACCCCTTCGCCAGGACCTCCACCGGTTGCCACTGTGGCTCCGCGATCGGTCGCCGACGTTACGAGTTCGTTGATCGATGCGACTGCTTTGGCATTGATCATCGGCCCACACGTGACGCCCTCGTCAAAGCCGCTCCCGACTCGAACGTCAGACATCGCCGCGGCGAGCATCGATGTGAACTCGTCTGCAACCGCGGCATGTACGAAGAAGCGGTTCGCAGCCGTACACGTTTCGGCCGAGTGGCGCATCTTCGCCACCATTGCTCCTTCGACCGCGGCCTCGAGATCGGCATCATCGAAGACGACGAACGGCGCGTTTCCACCGAGTTCCATGACCGTCTTCAATACGCGGTCGGCCGAACGCTTGAGGAGGACGATGCCGACTTCGGTCGAGCCGGTGAACGACACCATGCGAGTTGCCGGATGATCGACCGCCGCGTCGAACCACGCACCCGATTGGAGCGTCGGGACGATGTTGACCACCCCGGCCGGAACGCCGGCCTCGATCAGTAGTTCTCCGATGCGAAGCGCAGTCAGCGGTGCCTCACGGGGCGGCTTGATGACCGCCGTATTGCCAGCCGCAAGGGCCGGCGCGAGCTTGCGGGTGATCATCGCCGCCGGGAAGTTCCACGGAGTCACGATGACCACTACTCCGATCGGTGGGTGGCGCACGATGATTCGGTTCGCTCCCGAGGGCGCAATACCGAGTGAGCCGTGGATCCGAACGGCCTCTTCCGAGTTCCAGCGGAAAAATTCGGCGGCGTATGCAACCTCACCGCGCGCGTCGACGAGTGGTTTCCCGTGTTCGAGCGTGATCAGCCGCGCGAGTTCATCGGTGTGATCGATGAGCTTCTGCCAACACGCCCGAAGAATCTCGGCTCGTTGTCTCGGAGCCGTCGCCGCCCAAGCAACCTGGGCCGTCGCCGCGGCTTCGCAAGCAGCCGTTGCATCGCCGGGCGACCCGGCGGCAACCGAGGCAATGACCTCTTCGGTCGCTGGATTCTCTACGTCGAAGCGCTCTGACGACGAGCCGTCACGCCACTCACCACCGATCAGCATTTGGTTCTGCATGGTCACATCCTGACCGATCCAGAACCGACATTCAGAATGCCTCGTCAAGCACCCCGGTCAGGCGACGTCGTAACCAGCTTCGTCGATCGCGTCCCGGATCGCGGAGTCGTCGCCACCAGTCACAGCAACTGTCTTTGCGTCGATGTCGACATCGATCCCGATGACACCTGAAATCTTCGTCACTTCACCTTCGATGGCGGCTTTGCAGTGGCCACAGCTGATTCCCGGGACCGAGTAGTTGCGGATTGTCTGGTCGGTGGTGGTCATGAAACGAGCTCCTGGTCGAGTTCTGGTGTGATTGTGGATGGGGAAGGATGTCGGGCTGGGCCTCGGTAGCCGTCGAACCGTTTTAGGCGAAGGCTGTTGGTCACCACGAAGAGAGATGAAAATCCCATTGCGGCAGCGGCGATCATTGGGTTGAGTACACCAAACGCAGCGAGCGGAATCGCAGCCGCGTTGTAGGCAAAGGCCCAGAACAGGTTGCCCTTGATGGTCGCGAGCGTACGGCGAGACAGCGCAATGGCGTCGGCCACGGCGCGGAGATCGCCGGACACAATTGTGAGGTCCGATGCCTCCATTGCCACGTCGGTACCGGTACCGACGGCAATGCCAAGATCTGCCTGCGCAAGTGCGGGAGCGTCGTTGATTCCGTCGCCGACCATTGCGACGCGCCGCCCTCCCGCCTGCAGACGGCTGATCTCGGCGGCCTTGCCGTCTGGCAAGACTTCGGCGATCACGTGATCGACGCCGACCGCTTCGCCAACGCGCTCGGCGGTGCGTTTGTTGTCGCCTGTGAGCAACGTCACGGAGAGACCCTGATCGTGGAATGCCTCGATCGCTTCCACCGACGTTGGTTTCACGGTGTCGGAGACAACGAGCACTGCTTCGGCAGTGGCGCCTCGACCCGCGAATACCGCTGTTTGCCCGATCTCCTCAGCTGCAGAAGCGACAGCCTCGACCGCCTCTGGAACGTCGTCGAACAGCTGACGGCGACCGACTCGGACCTCGACGTCATCGACCATTGCGACGACACCGATTCCCGGCTGGCTGGAGAACGCCTCGACGTTGGGTGCGAGCTGCGACCCGTCTGTCTCAGCGGCTTTTGCGATTGCCTGCGCGATGGGGTGTTCGGACAGCGACTCGACGGCTGTCGCCAACCGCAGCAGCTCGTCGGCGTCAGCATCGGGGGCCGTTACATCGACCAGCGTCATGCGTCCCTCGGTGACGGTGCCGGTCTTGTCGAGCACGATCGTGTCGATGCTGCGAGTGTCTTCCAGCACCTCTCCACCCTTGATGATCACCCCGAGCTGCGCGGCACGACCAGTACCGACCATGATGCCGAGCGGCGTCGCCAGACCCAGGGCACATGGGCAGGCGATGATCAGCACTGCCACGGCGGCCGTGAACGCATCGTTGGCATCATGCCCAGTGATGAGCCAGCCAATGAGCGTCAGGAACGAAATCCCGATCGCAGTTGGCACAAATACTGAAGCGACGCGATCGGCCAGGCGTTGAACGTCGGCCCGGCTGCCCTGCGCCTCTTCGACCAAACGGATGATCTGCGCCAGCGCAGTGTCTGACCCAACACGTCCAGCCTCGACTACAAGGGAACCGTTCGCGTTGATCGTCGCGCCGATGACTTCATCGCCCGGGCCGACTTCAACCGGTACGGGCTCGCCGGTGACCATCGAAGCATCGACCGCTGAGTAGCCATCGACGATGATGCCGTCAGTGGCAATCTTCTCCCCTGGGCGCACAACGAAGCGCATGCCGACCTGAAGCTCATCGAGAGGAACTTCCGTACCGTCTTCGAGTCGCGCGACGCGTGCGCCGAGATCGGCCAGCGCGCGAATGGCGTCACCAGACCGACGCTTGGCGCGTGTCTCCATCCACTTGCCGAGCAAGATCAGCGTCACGATGACAACGCCAGTTTCGTAGTAAATGTGCTGGCCGTTCTCGGCCATTTGATCGAGATCTCCGGCGTTCGAGAACAGCACGACCGTCGACCAGAGCCATGCCGAAAGTGTCCCCATCGACACGAGAGTGTCCATGGTCGTCGAGCCATGGCGAAGGTTCATCCATGCGGCCCGGTGGAATCCCCAGCCGGACCAGAAGATCACCGGTGTCGCCAGCGCCGCTACAGCCCATTGCCAACCGTCGAAATGCAGTGCGGGAACCATCGAGATCAAGGCGGCAGGAACTCCGAGGATGAGTGCAACCACCCAGCGGCGCTTGAGTTCGGCTTCGTGGAGCGCTTCGGCAGCGTCGTGATCGGCTTCCATCGGTGCGACGTATCCGAGGCTCTCGATAGTTGCACGAAGCTCGGCATCGTCGACCACGCCGTCGTGGATTACCGTGGCGCTTCCGCTGGCGAAGTTGACCTGGGCCTCTGACACGCCGTCGAGCTTGGACAGCTTCCGCTGGATTCGGTTGGCGCAAGCCGCACACGTCATACCTTCGACAGCAAGGTCGGATCGCAGGTCGGTACTACTCATGCAGGCCATGATAAACCTTCCAGTCGACTAGAAGGTCAACCTCTCAGCGAAGAAACTGTTGTTACGTCAGTCACTCGCAGCAATGACTTGGCACCGGTGCGGGTCGGTACATGCCGCAGGATCCAATCCGCGTGATCGGTCGGCCAACTCCACGAGTTCGGCGCGCGCTACCTGCAGGCGGGCTATCTGGTCGTCGATTTCCTCGAGATGACGCTCGAGAAGAGCCGCCGTGTGATCACAACTGCGCGCACCGGCATCCTTCAATTCCAGTACCGACTGGATCTCCGAAAGCGAAAGCCCTGATGACTGAGCATCCCGAATGAATCGCAGCCGTTCTGCCGCCTCCTCACCGTATTCGCGGTAGCCCGAAGGTGTGCGCTGGGGCTCAGCCAAGAGGTCGATCGATTCGTAATACCTGATCGTCTTTGTCGTCACGCCAGATCGCTCGGCAAGTGCTCCGATTTTCATGACTGGAGCTTACACCAACCTTACATCCAACAGTAAGGTTGAGTGGCTAGCTCCTCTCCCCCAACCACCGTTCTCGTGATCTTTTGCCGACGTGTCGTCGGTAAAAGATCACGAGAACGGAAGAGGGCGCGACGGAAGTCTTCTTCGATGTGCAGTTCTCACCCTGTGTCGAGAAGCCGACCATCCACGCTGCATTGCGGCCGAGGCACCTCAACGCGGTCGGTGCTCGGTCCCCGCTCCAGCAGTGATGAACAGAGCTGTCGCAGAACCTTCCACGTCAGCGGTGTGCCAGGTGCCAGGTTGGTTGATGCCGTACTCGCCGGCG
>JADWMG010000192.1 GCA_015767405.1 Actinomycetota bacterium | reverse complement strand
CCAACTCGCGCCAGCGTGCCCTCGTAGCTAGCGCGTCGATCGACGTACCGAGCTGTTCGAGGTTGCGCTCGAACCTGGGAGTGACATCTGCTACCGGCTGCCCGCGCCAGGGATTCTCAGGCGCATCATCGGGAGCCGCAATATGAAGTGAAACGAGGAACTCTCCCAGCCGGAGAGCTTCGCTCATCGGATCGGCCAGCGACGTGTCGGCCGCCATGTGGCCTTCGAACCACGGGTTGACACTCCAATGCCAAGGGAAGCTGTCGCTCGGCACGCCGGTGCGGGCGGGTACCGGAATCGGAATCGGCAGACGTGGGGCCAGCACCTTCAGCCATTGCTGTTCGTGCTCGACGAGGACTGCAGCCATCTGGCGGCGTGGCAACCGGACCGTGTGATCGTCACCCAAGCGAAAGATCGCGTTGTCCCAACCGTTCGAAAGCGGGCTAATCGGTAGCCCTGCCATGTCGGGATGCTGTTCGTCGAGGAGCCGGCGAACGAGATCCTCGGTGATGTTGATCTCGGCAGCGGGCATATTCTGCGCCGCCATGATGATCAGTCGACTTCGAACTCGCTCAGGTCGAGCAGCCGTACGTCGTTCGAGAAGACTTCGATCGCCTTCTCGTTCGGCAGGCGCATCCCGCGTTGCAGAATTCGCACTTGTGTGTGCTGGTTGTACTCGACGAGCGTGACCGCCCAACCGTCACGCCCCGCACGGGCAGTACGACCCGAACGGTGCAGGTAGTCCTTGACGTCTTTGGCCGGCTGGTAGTGGACCACGGCGCCGATGTCGTCGATGTCGATGCCGCGGGCCGCCACATCGGTGGCGACCAGGACCGACAAGTTCCCCTCGGCAAACTTGCGCAACACCCGTTCGCGCGAACTCTGCTGCATGTCGCCGTGCAGCGGAGCTGCATCGACACCCAGGTCGTCGAGGTTTGCGGCCACCCGGTCACAGTTCCGTTTCGTCTGACAGAACACGAGCACCTTGGGGATGCTCTTGCCGATCGAGCCGATGACCTTGTCTTTGTCCATGTGGTGCGCGGCGAGGAATAGGTGATGCATCGTTCCGACAGTGTCGGTGGCATCGTCGATCGCGACAGTTTCCGGGTCGTCTTGGTAGTGACGAATGAGGTGGCCGACATCACCATCGAGCGTGGCCGAGAACAGCATCGTCTGGGTTCTGCCGGTGCAGTGCCGCAGAATCCACTCGACTTGCGGTGTGAACCCATCGTCCGCCATCCGGTCAGCCTCGTCGAGGGTCACGATCTGGCATTCGCCGAGAGTGACCTCGCCAGACTTGACCAGATCGATCAGCCTGAGTGGAGTCGCGACCACGACCTCGACGCCCTTCGCCAGTTCGTCGATCTGGTGATGACGCGAAGCGCCACCGTAAACAGGCAGCACGGTCATGCCGGCATGTTGCGCGACCGGTTGGAGCACCTCGGCGACCTGTACTGCGAGCTCGCGAGTTGGTACCAGAACGAGGCCGAGCGGCTTGGACGGCTCAGCGGCGTCGGTGATCCGGGCAAGCATCGGGACACCGAAGGCAAGGGTTTTTCCGGATCCGGTCTGTGCTCGACCGCACACGTCCTTGCCCGTCATCGCCACGGGAATCGCCTCAGTTTGGATGTTGAAGGGCGTCGCAAATCCGCACGCGGCGAGGCCCTCATCAATTCGGGGCGGAACACCAAGGTCGGCAAAGCCGGTTGGTGCCTCGACCGGGGGAAGCGCATTGACCGATGTGAGGTTCGACTTGTTGACGTGACCGCTATCTCCAGATTGGTCGGATGAGCGGCTGTGACGGCGCCGTCGGCGAGGCGCTCCTCGTCGGGCTGTTTGATCTGTCATTGTGGATCCCAGCGTATCGGGCAAGGCCCCGCTCGGCGCGAGATCCCCGATCGTGTGCTATTGTGATTCGCGATGACGCGCTGTCAGCTGCTTCTCCTTATGTAGGGCGAATGCCGCATAGCCGCGTTCGCCCGTAACCCCCGCCCATCGGCCGGGGGTTTTTGCTTTTTCCCGTGCACCTCGCTGCGCCACTTCCCTTTCCGAAATATCGCAACACTGGAGATCCCAATGCCTCCCCAAAACGTACAACTGAAGAAGATGGAGTTCGCCAAATACGCACCGCAGGTGCCGATGGTGCTCGCCGACCGAACATGGCCCGACGTGATCGTCGACAAGGCGCCACAGTGGTGCTCCGTCGACCTACGCGATGGCAATCAGGCCCTCATCGACCCAATGGACCCGGCCCGAAAGATGCGGCTGTTCGAAGAACTCGTCCGCATGGGCTTCAAGGAGATCGAAGTCGGGTTCCCGTCTGCCAGCCAGGTCGACTACGACTTCGTCCGCCAGTTGATCGAGGAAGATCGCATCCCTGACGACGTCACCATCCAGGTACTCGTTCAATGCCGTCAAGACCTCATCGAGCGCACATACGAATGCATCAAGGGCGCCCCGCAGGCAATCGTGCATTTCTACAATTCCACCAACCCGCTGCAACGCGACGTCGTGTTCGGCCTCAACAAAGAGGGAATCACCGACATTGCGGTGAACAGCGCCAAGCTCTGCCGCAAGCTCGAAGACGTCGCCGGCGACACCCGGATCCGTTACGAGTACTCGCCGGAGAGTTTCTCGTTGACCGAGCCCGAGTTCGCCATCGAGATCTGCGAGGCGGTGATGGATGTCATCGAGCCAACACGCGACAACCCGCTCGTACTCAACTTGCCCGCCACAGTCGAGTGCTACACGCCCAACGTGCACGGCGACGTCATCGAGTGGTTCGGCCGCACGATCAAACAACGCGACTCCGTCGTGCTCTCGCTGCATCCGCACAACGATCGCGGATGTGCCGTGGCTACAGCCGAAATCGGCCTGATGGCCGGTGCCGACAGGGTGGAGGGGACGCTGTTCGGCAACGGCGAACGTACCGGCAATGTCGACATCGTGACTCTCGCGATGAACCTGTTCATGAACGGAGTCGACCCGGAGCTCGACATGTCCGACATCGATCGGGTGCGTCGTTCTGCTGAGTACTGCACGCAGATGCCGATCCATCCCCGCCACCCATATGCGGGCGACCTGGTGTACACGGCGTTCTCCGGCAGCCATCAGGACGCGATCAAGAAGGGCATCGAGGCGCTTGACGTGGTGCGCGATGAAGCGACGGGCGAGTACCCAGCGTGGGGCGTTCCTTATCTGCCGATCGACCCGGCACATGTCGGACGGTCCTATGAGGCCGTCATTCGAGTGAACAGTCAATCCGGCAAGGGTGGTGTCGCGTACATCATGAAGACCGAGCGCGGCTTCGACCTGCCACGCAAGATGCAGGTCGAGTTCTCCAAGACGATCCAGAACATCGCCGAAGATACGGGAACCGTGATTACTCCCGGAGCGATGTGGGACTCATTCCAGGACGAGTACATCCCGGCCGAGCCGGTGTTCGTACTGCAGAGCCATGAACTCCACACGAAAACCGATAGCGATGGTGGCCTCACGACGATTCAGGTCCAGCTCGAGGTCGATGGGAAGGCACATTCGATCCGCGGTGAGGGAGAAGGACCCGTGGAAGCCTTCGTTGCTGCACTCGTTGCTGAATTCAGTGACCGTGTCGGAGGCTCTTTCGACGTGCTCGACTACGCGGAGCACGCGATCGGGCAGGGCGCCGACGCTCAAGCGGTTGCCTACGTCGAGACCGTTAGCGACGGCGAGGTGATCCGTTGGGGAATCGGCACCGATCCCAACATCACTACGGCCTCGCTGCGGGCAGTTCTCGCAGCATTCGAACGCCAAGGAACCTGAGGGCACGCAATTCTCGCAACCGATGCGGGCCTCATCTGGGGTGCCGATGCGCACCGCGCTCACCGGCCGGTAACGGCATCGGCGCACCACCCGGCACTAGTCTCGTCACATGTCTTCGACCGCCACGTTGCTCAGACGAACCGCGATCATCGTGTCGATCGCCGCGATCCTCGGAGCCTTGATGGCGTGGCGCCGCGACCGTCTCGGGCCTGGCGCACCTGCCTCACCCCCAGAGTGGCCGGAGTTCACATCCTCGACTTCACCTGAACCGAACGGTGCGGCACCAGCACCATCTGCAACAGCTGCACCTACCGCGCCTGCCGCGTCAGCTGCACCATCGGAGGTCAGCGCAGCGGCTACCTGGATGCCTTCGCTCGACGATGGCTCTTGCCCGCCCGACTACCCGCTCAAAGCAAAGGAAAGCTCGGGCATCTTTCACGTCCCTGGCGGCCGCTTCTACGAGCGCACCCACCCTGACCGCTGTTACGCCAACGCAACCGATGCCGAGGCCGACGGCTACCGCCAATCAAAGTCCTGATCAGACATGGCAACATCTGACATGGAATCAACGACTGCAAGGGGAACGTCATGAAGGTAACCGTCGATTTCGACCTGTGCGCGTCAACCAGCGCCTGTGTGCAGGTATGTCCCGAGGTGTTCGAGGTCCGCAGCGATGGCTACCTCTACATCCTCACGGAGAAGCCCGGTCCGGAGTTGGCCGACAAGCTCACTGAGGCTGCCGAACTGTGCCCGACAGCGGCAATCACCATCGAGGCCTGACCAAAGGTTGACACCCCACCATCACAAATCTTGCGGAAATCGAACTGTCAGCGTCCGAATCCCGCAAGATATTGAGCCGTATTGCATACTGACGGCGTGAGTTTTCACCGCCAGCTCGAACACTCGTGGACCGTCTCCGGATCGATGCTGTGCGTCGGCCTCGACCCTGATCC